>CALZPA010000062.1 GCA_945827525.1 uncultured Lentisphaeria bacterium
CTCGGATTTGAACCGAGGACCTGCTCATTACGAATGAGCTGCTCTACCGCTGAGCTATGCTGGCCAATCGCTGTCCCGGGACACATAAGGTCGCGAACAACGCATACTGTATACCTGCCTCCGCCCTTTTGCAAGCGCCGACGACGTTTTTTTCGGCGCGTCCCGCCTTCTAGACGAGGTGTGCGGCGAGGAATTCGCAGATGCGCCGGGCCGTCTCCGGGCCGACGCCCCGCGCCTGCTCGGCGAGCTGCTCCGGCGTCAGACGGGCGATGGCCCGCACCGAGCCGAACTGCTGCAGCAGCTGACGGCAGCGCGCCTGCCCCAGCCCCGGGATGTCCAGCAGCAGCGAGTCGGCGATGCGCCGGTTGCGCAGCAGCTGGTGATAGCCGTTCGCGAAGCGGTGCGCCTCGTCGCGGACGCTCTGCAGCAGCCTCAGCCCCGGATGCGTCCGGGGCAACGCCAGCGGCTCCTGTCCGGGGTCGGGAAAGACCACCAGCTCCTCGCGCTTCGCCAGGCCAATCAGTCGCACCGGCGGAAACGACAGCTCCTCCAGCACCTCGACCCCAATGCGCAGCTGCCCCGCGCCGCCGTCCAGCACGATGAGGTCGGGAATGGGCTGCCCCTCGCGCAGGACACGCCCGTAGCGCCGCGTCAGCACCTCGCGCATGAACGCCGTGTCGTCCCGCGACGACTGGCTGCGGATGCGGTAGCGGCGATAGTCGCCCGTCGAGGGGCGGCCGTTCCGGAAGCAGACCATGCTCCCCACCGCCAGCACACCCGAGATGTTCGACATGTCGAAGCACTCGATGTGCAGCGGCGGCGACGCCATCCCCAGCGCCTCCCGCAGGGCCTCCAGCCCCTCCGGGTTGGAGGCCCGCTGCCGCACGCTGATGGTCTGGTTGATGAACCGCCGCGTCGGCTCAAGGACCGACTTCAGGTTCTCCAGCATGTCCCGCGTCTCGGCCGCCTCCTCGAACTTGAGCTCGCCCGCCAGGGCCCGCATCCTGGCCGTCAGCTCCGCCACGATCTCCCCGCAGTCGCCGTTCAGCACCCGCACGCACGCCTCCACGCGCTCCCGGTACGCCTCCGGCGTGATGGCGCGCGTGCAGGGGCAGGTGCACGAGCGGATGACGTGCTCCAGGCAGTGCGTCCGCGTCGAGGCGTCCGGCTCCGCCACCGCGCAGCTGCGCAGCCCGAAGCGCCCCTCCAGATAATGGCACGTCTCCCGCAGCGCCATCGCCTGCGGGAACGGCCCGAAGTACAGCCGGCCGTCCTCCTTCCGTATCCGTGCCAGCGTCAGGCGTGGATACGTCTCAGTCAGGTCGATGCACACGTGCAGGAAGCGCTTGTCGTCGCGCAGCTCCACGTTGTAGCGTGGGCTGTACTGCTTGATGAAGCGGCTCTCCAGCAGCAGGGCCTCCTGCTCCGTGTCCACGGGAAAGACCTCGTACGAGGCGATGCTGTGCATCAGGGCGCGCCGCCTCGGGTCGCTCCGCGCCATCGTCGAGGCGCGGAAGTACGAGCTCATCCGGCTGCGGAGGTTGCGGGCCTTCCCCACATAGATCACCTCGCCGGCCGCATTGCGGTACACATACACCCCGGGAACCCGCGGAACATCCTGCGAGCGGAACACCGGCTTCCCCTCGCCCTGCGCTGACTCATCCATACGACGACACCGACCACACTGACACGACCGCACACCGGCCAACGGACGCTCCCCGGCGCGGCCAGCCGCCGCGCCCTCGTCGCCGCCCTTACTGTACCGCCTCCGCGCAGCTTTTCCTGTCCGGCGCGGTTGATTTGCCCCCGACAGACGGTATCTTTTCACCGTCGCCGTCCCCCATCCCCCCCCCAACGTTCTTCCCAGGAGTCTCCATGAACCGCCTCGCCACCCTCGCCCTCGCTACGCTCTCCCTGGCCGCCGCCGACGCCCCCTTCCGCGACGTCACCATCCAGGACCGCCCCATGCGCTGCGCCGACGTCCGCCGACCGCCCCTCCTCCTCACCGGACTCCCCTTCCGCGACTCGCCCGACGCGCCCCTCCACCGCCTCCCCGCCCACCTCACCAAGGCCGACGTCAACGAGGGCGCCCTCGGGCTCTCCTCCAACCCCTCCGGCGCCGCCGTCCTCCTCCGCACCGACTCCCCCGTCATCGGACTCATCTCCAGCCCCTGCACCGGCGCCGCCATGCAGCACATGCCCGCCACCGGCGTCTCCGGCTACGACGTCTACGAGCGCATCACCGACCGCCCCGAGCCCGCCGAGCGCTTCATCGCCAACGTCCGCACCGTCCCCGGCGGCGCCATCGCCCACACCGGCGCCCAGCCCGGAAAGCCCATCGACCTCATCATCTACCTCCCCCTCTACTCCCGCGTCGACACCCTCGAGATCGCCGTCACCCCCGACGCCCGAGTCGAGCCGCCCACGCCCCAGCGCCTCCGCCGCCCCATCGTCTTCTACGGCTCCTCCATCACCCAGGGCGGCTGCTGCTCCCGACCCGGAAACAACTACACCACCATGATCTGCCGTGCCCTCGACGCACCCCAGGTCAACCTCGGCTTCTCCGGCTCCGCCAAGGGCGAGCCCGCCATCGCCAAGGCCATCGCCACCCTCGACGCCGAGCTCCTCGTCCTCGACTACGACCACAACGCCCCCTCCCCCGAACACCTCCGCAACACCCACGAGCCCTTCTTCCGCATCATCCGCCAGGCGCACCCCTCCCTCCCCATCGTCATCCTCTCCAGACCCGACACCCGCAATGGCGGCGAACGCCGAGACATCATCCGCCAGACCTACGAGAACGCCGTCGCCGCCGGAGACAGGCACGTCTACTTCATCAGCGGCGACACCCTCTTCAGCCCCGCCGGAACCGACTTCTGCACCGTCGACGGCTGCCACCCCAACGACCTCGGCTTCTACATGATGTACACCCATGTCCTCCCCGTCGTCCGACAGGCCCTCGGCCTGAAGTGACGCGGACGCCGCGGCGCACCACGCCGCGAACTTGCCTTCCGCCAAAGCGGCATTATAGTAAAAGGTATTTTTTTGCCCGATCCGCCACCAGGCACGGGCAACTCCCCCTCCCGAATGCGTGAAGGCGCCCTTCCGGCGCGGCGGCCCAGTCCCACCCCTTCAGGCCGTCGGCGACTGCGGTGCGCCTCCCTGCGACGCGCCCGGAACCGACCGGGGGAGACCACGACACGCCGCGCCGGCGACGGCATCCGCACGGGCGCACGCCCACGCAGCCAGGCCGCCGCTCCCAGTCCCAACCCAACCGAGGTGAAGCCATGTCCTCAATCGTCGTAGTCGGCACCCAATGGGGTGACGAAGGCAAAGGAAAAATCGTCGATTACCTGGCCGAACAGGCCAATCTCGTCGCCCGCTTCCAGGGCGGCAACAACGCCGGACACACCGTCATCTGCAACGGCGTCACCCACAAGCTCCACCTGCTGCCCTCCGGCATCCTCTACCCCAACTGTACCTGCGTCATCGGCAACGACGTCGTCGTCGACCCCGCCGTCCTCCTCCAGGAAATCCACACCATGAACGAGCGCGGCGTCTCCACCGACGGCCTCCGCATCTCCACCCGCGCACACGTCATCATGCCCTACCACCGACTCCTCGACCAGTACGAGGAGGAATTCAAGGGCGACGCCAAAATCGGCACCACCGGACGCGGCATCGGCCCCTGCTACCAGGACAAGGTCGCCCGCTGCGGCATCCGCTTCGCCTCCCTCATCGACCGCGACGCCTTCGCCGCCGAACTCAGAAGCGCCCTCCGGCTCAAGAACGCCATCATCACCAAGGTCTTCGGCCACGACCCGCTCGACTTCGACGCCATCTACGACGAGTACTGCGGCTACGCCGACCAGCTCCGCAAGTACGTCACCGACACCTGCGCCACCGTCAACCAGGCCCTCGAGCGCGGAGACCGCATCCTCTTCGAGGGCGCGCAGGCCATGATGCTCGACATCGACCACGGCACCTACCCCTACGTCACCTCCTCACACCCCATCGCCGCCAACGCCTGCATCGGCACCGGCATCGGCCCGCACGCCCTCACCAAGATCGTCGGCGTCGTCAAGGCCTACTCCACCCGCGTCGGCGAGGGCCCCTTCCCCACCGAGCTCAGCAACGCCACCGGAGACGCCATCCGCGAGGCCGGACACGAGTACGGAACCACCACCGGCAGACCGCGCCGCTGCGGCTGGCTCGACGCCTGCATCCTCAACTACGCCAGGCGCATCAACGGACTCGACACCATGGCCCTCACCCGACTCGACATCCTCACCGGACTCCCCGAACTCAAAGTCTGCGCCCGCTACCTCCTCGACGGAAAGCCCCTCGACGAGTACCCCGCCTCCTTCAAGACCCTCGAGGCCGTCACCCCCGACTACGTCACCCTCCCCGGATGGACCGAGGACCTCTCCGCCTGCAAGGCCTACGACGAGCTCCCCGCCAACGCCAGACGCTACGTCGAGACCGTCGAGTCCCTCACCGGCATCCCCGCCGGCATCGTCTCCGTCGGACCCTCCCGCGAGCAGACACTCGTCCGCGAACCCATGTTCGACTGACCACTCACGCACGCATACACCATCCTGGACGGCGCAGGCGCCGGGGCACACCCACAGCCCCCGGCGCCTGCGCCGTCTCGCGCCCAGCCCCACCCGCCTCGCTCGCGTCCATACGACCGATTGAAACAAATTTTTGACCCTTTGCCCCTCCGGAGGGCCTGACCGCTTGATTTTCGCTGGAACAGGCTTATATTCCTCATATAGACTTTGAAGGAGCGCGGGGCTCCGGCCCCGCCGTCGCACAACCCCATTGCCGAGGCTGACACATCATGGCTGACGAACTGCAAGCACTACTGGACAAGATCAACGACGAGGGCATCAAGAAGGCCGAGCAGCAGCAGCAGGCCATCCTCGAGCAGGCGCGCCAGGAGGCGGCACGCATCATCGCCCGCGCCAAGGAGCAGGCAGACACCCTCACCGCCAACGCCGAGAACAACGCCGCCCTCCTCACCCAGAAGGGCGAGGAGGCCCTCCGCCAGGCCGCCCGCGACATCCTCCTCACCCTCCGCAACGAGCTCCAGACCCGCGTCCGCCAGGCCACCGCCGACCTCATGCGGCAGACCCTCGACGGCGACCGACTCGCCGCCGTCATCGCCGAGGTCATCACCGCCTACGTCCGCGACCGCGGCAGCCACGACGACCTCCAGGTCCTCGTCCCCGCCGACCGCCTCCAGACCCTCGAGGCCGCCGTCCGCGCGCGCCTCGGGCAGAGCCTCCAGGACGACGGCCGACTCGCCCCCGCACCCGGACTCGCCGCCGGCTTCAAGCTCGCCTTCAACGGCAGCGACGTCCTCTACGACTTCTCCGACCAGTCCCTGGCCGAGGCCGTCGCCGCCTACGTCGGGCCGCGCATCGCCGCCGCCCTCCAGCCCTGACCTCCCACGGGGAACGCCGCCATGGCACAGTCACTCCACTACTTCGTCAGCTCCCTCCCCCTCCTCCGACCAGGCGAGCGGCCCTTCCTCACGCACGAACGCCTCCTCCAGGACTGCCGAGACCAGCTCGCCCCCAGCCAGGCCGACGCCATCGCCGGACTCGCCCTCGACCCCGCCGACTGCCGCGGCGACGCCCTCGCCACCGCGCGGCGCTGGCGCGACTTCGAGACGCTCGTCCGCAACACCGCCGCACGGCTCCGCGCCGCGCGCCTCGGACGGCCCGCCCCCGAGCCACGCCCCACCCCCCTCTGGGACCAGCACCTCACCCGACTCGTCGAGGACGCCTTCGCCTGCCCCTCCCCGCAGGAGCGCGAGACACGGCTCGACCAGGCCCGCTGGCAGGCCCTCGACGACCTGGAGGCCGGACACGCCTTCGACCTCGAGGCCGTCGCCGTCTACGCCCTCAAGCTCCTCCTCCTCGAGCGCATCGCCTCGCGTCAGCCCGACAACGCCGCCTTCGACGCCCTCGTCGAATTCGGCGCCCAGCAGGCCGAGGAGCACCGCTCCGAGGCGTGACGACGGCACCCCACCGCACCCCACCGCACCCCTCTCCACCCCGCGGCCTCCCCGCCGCAGCCCCCCACAGCACAGCAGGACATCCATGAGCGAGAACATCACCAGCCAGCGTGTCACCGGCGTCAACGGCAACATGGTCAGCGTCGCCTTCGACCACAGCGTCACCCAGAACGAGGTCGCCTACATCCTCCCCGCCGACGGCTCCCGCCTCAAGGGCGAGGTCATCCGCGTGCGCGGCAGGGAGGCCGACATCCAGGTCTACGAGAGCACCACCGGCATCAAGGTCGGCGACCCCGTCGAACTCACCTCCCAGCTCCTCTCCGTCGAGCTCGGCCCCGGACTCCTCACCCAGGTCTACGACGGCCTCCAGAACCCGCTCCCCGAACTCGCCAAGCAGGCCGGATACTTCCTCAAGCGCGGACTCTACGTCTACCCCCTCGACCGCACCCGCACCTGGGACTACACCCCCGTCGCCAAGGCCGGCGACACCCTCCAGGCCGGCGACACCGTCGGCACCGTCCCCGAGGGCATCTTCCAGCACCGCATCATGCTCCCCTTCGCCTGGACCGGCGAGTGGACCGTCACCTGGACCGCGCAGCCCGGCGCCTACACCATCGACACCACCGTCGCCAAGGCCTCCAACGGACAGGAGGAGAGACCTATCACCATGGTCCAGACCTGGCCCGTCAAAATCCCCGTCACCTGCTACGACGAACGCCTCCTCCCCTCCGAGACCCTCGTCACCCAGGTCCGCACCATCGACACCTTCTTCCCCGTCGCCAAGGGCGGGACCTTCTGCACCCCAGGCCCCTTCGGCGCTGGCAAGACCGTCCTCCAGCACACCCTCTCCCAGCGCTCCGAGGTCGACATCGTCATCGTCGCCGCCTGCGGCGAGCGCGCCGGCGAGGTCGTCGAGATCCTCCGCGAATTCCCCCACCTCGACGACCCCCGCACCGGACGCCACCTCATCGACCGCACCATCATCATCTGCAACACCTCCTCCATGCCCGTCGCCGCCCGCGAGGCATCCATCTACACCTCCGTCACCCTCGCCGAGTACTACCGCCAGATGGGACTCCACGTCCTCCTCCTCGCCGACTCCACCTCCCGCTGGGCACAGGCCCTCCGCGAGGAGTCCGGACGACTCGAGGAGATCCCCGGCGAGGAGGCCTTCCCCGCCTACCTCGAGTCCCTCGTCGCCGCCTTCTACGAGCGCGCCGGACTCGTCCGCCTCCGCGACGGCTCCAACGGCTCCATCACCATCTGCGGCGCCGTCTCCCCCGCCGGCGGAAACTTCGAGGAGCCCGTCACCCAGGCCACCCTCAAGGTCGTCGGCTCCTTCCTCGCCCTCTCGCGCGACCGCGCCAACGCCCGCCGATACCCCTCCATCCACCCCCTCGAGTCCTGGAGCAAGTACCGCTCCATCGTCGCGCCCGACAAGATCGCCGCCGCGCGCGCCATGCTCCGCGCCGGCAGCGACGTCAACCAGATGATGAAGGTCGTCGGCGAGGAGGGCACCCCCACCGCCGACTTCGTCACCTACCTCAAGTCCGAGTTCATCGACGCCGTCTACCTCCAGCAGAACACCTTCGACCCCGTCGACAGCGCCTGCGGCGCCGAACGCCAGGCCTACGTCTTCGACAAGCTCCTCGCCGTCATCCAGCATCCCTTCGACTTCCCCGACAAGGACGCCGCCCGCTCCTTCTTCCTCGAGCTCCGCCAGCTCTTCATCGACTGGAACTACATGCCCTGGAAGTCGCCCGAGTTCCAGTCGCAGGAGACCCGCATCGACGCCCGGCTCAACGCCTGAGCGCCCCCCGCCTGACTGACCGCCCCCACCCCACGACACGACACCCACCCATCCCATCATGAGAAAAGTCTACCATCGCATCATCCAGATCAGCGGCAACGTCATCACCGTCGAGGCCGAGGGCGTCGCCAACGGGGAACTCGCCGAGGTCCGCTCCCCTCGCGGCACCTCCCTCGCACAGGTCATCCGACTCGACAAGCAGCGCGTCTACCTCCAGGTCTTCGCCGGCTCCCGAGGCATCGCCACCGACTCCGAGGTCCGCTTCCTCGGACACCCCATGAAGGTCGCCGCCTCCGACGCCCTCCTCGGACGCGTCTTCACCGGAAACGGCTCCCCGCGAGACAAGGGCCCCGCCCTCTCCGACAACCTCATCGACATCGGCGGCCCCTCCGTCAACCCCGCCAACCGCATCATCCCCAAGAACATGATCCGGACCGGCATCCCCATGATCGACATCTTCAACACCCTCGTCGAAAGCCAGAAGCTCCCCATCTTCTCCGTCGCCGGCGAACCCTACAACGAGCTCCTCGCCCGCATCGCCATGCAGGCCGAGGTCGACGTCATCGTCCTCGGAGGCATGGGACTCAAGCACGACGACTACCTCACCTTCCGCAACACCCTCGACGAGCACGGCGCGCTCCCCCGCACCGTCATGTTCATCCACACCGCCTCCGACCCCGTCGTCGAGTGCCTACTCGTCCCCGACATGGCCCTCGCCACCGCCGAGCACTTCGCCACCGCCGAGAACAAGCGCGTCCTCGTCCTCCTCACCGACATGACCAACTTCTGCGACGCCCTCAAGGAAATCGCCATCACCATGGAGCAGATCCCCTCCAACCGCGGCTACCCCGGCGACCTCTACTCCCAGCTCGCCTCCCGCTACGAGAAGGCCGTCGACTTCGAGACCGCCGGCTCCATCACCATCCTCGCCGTCACCACCATGCCCGGCGACGACGTCACCCACCCCGTCCCCGACAACACCGGCTACATCACCGAGGGACAGTTCTACCTCGTCAACGGACGCATCGAGCCCTTCGGCTCCCTCTCACGACTCAAGCAGCAGGTCAACTCCGAGACCCGAGCCGACCACCGCGCGCTCATGGACAACATGATCCGACTCTACGCCGAGTACAAGGAGGCCCTCGAAAAGCAGTCCATGGGCTTCCGAATGTCCGCCTGGGACGAGAAGCTCCTCAAGTACGGCGAGCTCTTCGAGGCCCGCATGATGGACCTCTCCGTCAACATCCCACTCGAACAAGCCCTCGACCTCGGATGGAAGACCCTCGCCGAATGCTTCACCCCCGCCGAGACCGGCATCAAGTCCGACCTCGTCAAACAGTTCTGGCCCGCAAACCAGCAGGCGTGACCCAGCCATGGCCAAAATCAAACTGACCAAGAACGAGCTCAAGACACAGCGCGACTCCCTCAAGCGCTTCGAACGCTATCTCCCAACCCTCCAGCTCAAGAAGCAGCAGCTCCAGCTCGAGGTCCGGCAGACACGCGAGGCCGTCGCCGACGTCGCCGAGCAGCGCCGCGCCCTCCAGCAGCGCTCGCAGGCCTGCATCGCCCTCTTCAGCGGCAACGACGCGCCCTCCCTCGAGGGACTCATCGCCGTCCGGCAGTGGAACGTCGCCGTCCGCAACATCGCCGGCACCGACATCCCCGTCTTCGACTCCATCGTCTTCGACACCCCCGACTACGACCTCTTCGACACCCCCGTCTGGTTCGACGACGCCCTCGCCGTCGTCCGCCAGACCATCGAGCTCGAACTCCGGCGGAAGCTCCTCGAGGAGACCCTCCAGAAGCTCGAGCACGAGCTCCGCGTCGTCACCCAGCGCGTCAACCTCTTCGAGAAGGTCATGATCCCCGACGCCAAGGAGAACATCCGCGTCATCAACATCTACCTCGGAGACCAGCAGACCAACTCCGTCGGACGCTCCAAGATCGCCAAGGCCAAGTGCGCCGCACGCGACGCCACCATCGCCTAAACACACCCCCATCGGAGAACAGCCGTGATCGTCACCATGAAAAAAGTCACCGTCATCTGCCTCGCCGGCGAAAAGGCCGCCGCCGTCCAGATGATGCAGAAGCTGGGCACGCTCCACGCCGCCATCGAACAGCAGCCCGTCACGCCCGACCTCGACGCCGCACGACGCAGCCTCGAGAACCTCGACCGCGCACTCCTCGCGCTCCAGAACCACGGCAACGCCACCGCCCAGAAGCCCGACCTCAAGCCCGCAGACGCCCTCAGCCAGGTCACCGACATCCTCGCCCGACGCCAGACACTCGCCGCCGACCTCGACGCCGCGCGCCGCGACCTCGCCCTCCTCGAGCCCTGGGGCTCCTTCAGCGCCGACGCGCTCGACAGCCTCCGCAGCCGCGGCCTCGCCGTCGAGCTCTGCGTCACCACCCCCGCCGCCCTCGAGAAGCTCCAGCTGCCGCCGGGCGCCGCCCTCAAGGTCATCAGCGGCGACCAGACCCGCGTCCACGTCGCCGTCGTCGCCGACCACCCCCTCACCGACCTCGCCCTCACCCGCGCACAGCTCCCCGACTGCACCAGCATCCCCGAACTCCAGCGGCGACTCGCGGACGGCCAGCGGCAGCTCGACGACGACAGCCATACCCTCGACCAGCTCGCACCACTCCACGACGACATCGCCGCCCTCCGCCCACAGCTCGAGGACCAGCTCCAGTTCGCCGCCACCCGCGACGCCATGGCCGAGTCCGGAACCCTCGCCTATCTCGTCGGCTACATCCCCGAACGAAAGCTCGACGGACTCCTCGCCGCCGCCAGACGCAGCGGCTGGGCCATCCGACACGAGGACATCCAGCCCGACGACCGCAGCGTCCCCACCCTCCTCGACATCCCCAGGCGCTTCGCCATCGCTCAGGCCATCTTCGACTTCGTCGGCATCCTCCCCGGATACTTCGAGACCGACGTCTCCGTCTCCATGCTCCTCTTCCTCTCCCTCTTCTGCGGCATGCTCATCGGCGACGCCGGCTACGGACTCATCCTCACCGCCGTCACCCTCCTCGGACTCCGCAAGGCCTCCGGCGACGCCGCCCGCAACGGCCTCAAGGTCCTCCTCTGCATGTCCCTCTGCACCCTCGCCTTCGGCGCCCTCTCCGGAAACTGGTTCGGCATCCCACCCTCCAGAATGCCCGCGCCACTCGCCGGACTCCCCTGGCTCTCCGCCGACACCACCCAGAGCCACATCAAGCTCCTCTGCTTCTTCATCGGCGCCGCACACCTTTCCGTCGCCCACATCTGGAACGCCATCCGACTCCGCGCCTCCGTCCGCGACATCCTCGGCAACATCGGCTGGACACTCTTCATCTGGGCCAACTTCTTCGCCGCCTCACAGCTCATCGCCGACGGCATCCCACACACCCAGACGCTCATGTATGCCCTCTACGGCGTCGGCGCCGTCCTCATCATCCTCTTCTCCATCAACTGGCACGACCTCGGCGACGTCATCTACTCGCCCTTCTCCTTCATCAACTCCTTCGTCGACATCCTCTCCTACATCCGCCTCTTCGCCGTCGGACTCTCCGGCGTCTACATCGCCAACAGCTTCAACGGCATGGTCGCCTCCATCTGGGACACCTCCATCTGGCTCGCGCCCGCCGCCATTGTCGTCCTCCTCCTCGGACACCTCCTCAACATCGCCATGGCCGCACTCTCCATCCTCGTCCACGGCGTCCGACTCAACACCCTCGAATTCTCCGGACACATCGGCCTCACCTGGTCCGGCAGACCCTACCGGCCACTCCGACGCACCGCCGACGAGGCCTGAGCCACCACCACGCACCCGACGCGCCTCCCCCCCCCACACACAATCCCATTCCCATCCATCCATAGCCACCACCCAGTCCATTTTCCGCATCAACGCAAAGGAGCAAACCACATGGATCCTCAGACTCAGCTCGCCCTCGCCAAAGCCGGCGCCTTCTGCGCCATGGGCATCTCCGCCCTCGGCTCCGCCTACGGCTGCGGCGTCGCCGGCGCCTCCGCCATCGGCAGTTGGAAGAAGTGCTACGCCCAGGGCAAGGCCGCGCCCTTCCAGCTCTCCATCCTCACCGGCGCACCCATGACCCAGACCATCTACGGCCTCATCCTCATGACCATCCTCAAGGGCAAGGCCACCCTCGAGCTCGCCGCCAACTGGCCCATGCTCCTCATCGTCGGCATCCTCGGCGGACTCGCCATCGCCCTCTCCGGCGTCTTCCAGGGACGCGCCGCCGCCGGCGCCTGCGACGCCTTCGCCGAGACCGGACAGGGCTTCACCAACTACCTCCTCGCCCTCGGCATCATCGAGACCATCGCCATCTTCGCCATGGTCTTCGCCATCATGCTCGTCGGCTAATCACCCATCTCACCATCAGGGGGCAACGCGACGCCACTCGCCGCGACGCCCCCCCACACCTCAAGCCCCCAGACGGCTCGGACGCTTCCCGTCCCCCGTCTGGGGGCCGCCTTTTTCTCCACACCAACTAGCAAGGCCAAAACCCGAAACTATATTTGGGACTGTCTGCAAAGCACGCTAGTACTTAATTGAATTAATCTGAATACACATTTTGAAGAGCTTTTTGGTTCAATCAAGCATGCTTCTATGCAAACGAATTAAATCAATTAAGTACTAGTCACGCCGTCACCCATCCCCTCACCCCACATACAATCATCATGAAACTACTTGTCGAGAACATCTGCAAGAAGGCCACGGGCGCCTGCCGTGAGGTCTCCTCCGCATCCCTCGAGGAGGAGATATTCCAGGATGCGCATTTTCTGGAGAACAACGTCTTTTCGACGTGCCATCAGATGGTCAATGTCTATGGACTGCCTGACAAGCGCTATGAGGTTCGCTCCGAGGACAACGCCGTGGACATCCAGCTACATGGCTAACCCTCCAACGCCTCCCGCACCCTCTTCCCCTAAACGCCCATATGTCCACAAATCACATCTTGCGTGTGTGCTTTGTGGACATATGGCATCGTTCGAGTGTGGACTCATCCCCCAAAAATGTCTTGGGAATTCGTTCGCGAGGCAACGCTCCTCATTCCCTTGAGGCTGTAGCATTGATTCGCGGAAGGCTCAGCCCATGGTTCCCTCTTGCCAGCAGTCAATGCGTCCCTTCTCAGAGTCAAAATTCACCCCTATCAGGCGAATGGGAAGACGACCATGCATGAACTTCTCGAAGTAGCGCCGATCCTTTATCTGTCCAACAGCCTCTTCCGCAGTCTTGTCCAATTTGAATTCGAAGATATAGACACAGCTGTTAGAGCAGATATAGGCATCAATGCGTCCCTGATTCGTACAGGATTCCGCAGCGATTTCTGAGCCAAGCAGCAGAAACACCACAAAGAAAATGCTCTGATAGTACTTCTCCTGCCTGAGATGCAACGTATAGTCTATGTTCGCCAGCACCGACTGAAAAAGTCGCAGAAAACCATCCGGGTCATCCTGCATGATGGCGTTCTGCATCTTCTCCACCAGGCTATCCCCCGTTCCCAGTGACAAGTTGCCATAGTACTCCAGAAGCCGCAGGCAGAACGTGTCACGAACCTCACGGTCAGGAAAGCCCAACTGATATCTCAGTCCCCGAACCCCGTCACGGACACCACGGATGGTGAGATATCCCGTCTGCCAAAGCATGCCCGTGATGTCCAGCCTATCTGTCTCGTAGGCGGAGAAGATGCTTTCGCCATACCATTCCTTCAGTGCCTGCTCATGGTCATAGTTGCGTGTACTCATCCTCTCCAGCAGAAAGCTCGGTGTGCCCGTGCTGTCCCAGTAATTGGAGAAGGCACCTCCATTCGCGAAGAATCGGGTGATGGACACGGGATTGCAGACATGGGTCGCGCCTCTGGAGAAACGATAGCCATCATACCAGTCCAGCACCTGACACATCAGCTCGTCCTCCGTGACGCCATGGGCACGGGCAGCATCGGGCATCCAGTCGGCGAAGCTCTGCCTAACCTCCTCCTCGGTGAAGCCCAGCATCCCCGCATACTCCGGATTCAACGTCAGATCCGTCAAGTTATTCAAATCTGAAAACAGGGTGACATGACTGAACTTGCTCACCCCCGTGATGAACAGCAGCCTTTCCAGTGCATTGCGATCCTTCAGAACACTGTAAAATCCCTTGAGACAAGTCACGATGCCCTTCACCTGCTTGTCGCCGATGTTGCCGATGTTGTCAATGATGGGCTTATCATACTCGTCCACCAGGACGACCACCTGACTACGTTGCCCCAGCGTGTCCAGAAGCTTGCCGAGTGCCGTGGCGGCGTCGCAGCCCGTGGGCAGAATCACCCCATGCGTTTCGGCGACAGCGCTCACCTTGTCCCGCAGATACGCATCCACCTTTTCAGCCGTGTCCTTCATGGGAGTGTAGTCGCCAAAACTCAGATGAACGACCGGATAGGCCTTCCAGTCATAGGGTCGGTCATAGATGGCAAGCCCCCTGAACAGCTCCTTCCGTCCCTGAAGGACAGCCTTCAAGGTCGAGATCAGCAGCGACTTGCCAAAACGACGTGGCCGTGACAGAAAGTACAGTTCCTTTGCGGGTCTAAGCAGATGCCAGATATAGTCCGTCTTGTCGACATACAGAAAATTTCCCTGTATCAAATCCTCGAACGCATAGACACTGGTAGTCAGATCCTTCATGGTAGCCTTCCTTCCCTGCTCTGGACAAACGCTACGTCTCAGGCAACTCGACACGCCATTCACTGCCTAGGAGGTCCTCACACCATCCTTCCCCACGATTGACTACAGCTTTTTCGCCTCATTGGCTAATGCCCAGAACCCTTACGGAACATCCATGCAGGATGTCACACGTCATGCCACTTGTCACCCCTTGGGGGTTTCCCTGAGCATATCGGGGCAGGCGCGGCGGAGGAGATCCTTGCAGAGACGGATGACGTCCTCGTGGCGCTCGCACTCCAGGGCGCTGTTCACCAACTGCTCCGCCTCATACATCCGGATGCTGCGGATGACCTTGCTCACCTGCGCCAAGGCCACCGGACTCATGCTCAGCTCGTGGATGCCAAGACCCAATATCAGCGGCGCGTACAGGCACTCGCCCGCCATCTCGCCGCAGATGCTCACCCAGCGGTCGTGCGCATACGCCACGTCCACCACGTGCTTCATCATCCGCACAATCGACGGATGCGCCGGCTGGTACAGATACCCAATCGACGAATTCGAACGGTCCACCGCCATCGAGTACTGAACCAGGTCGTTCGTCCCCAGGCTGAAGAACGTCAGGCGCTTCACCAGACGCTCCGCCAGCAGCGCGGCCGCCGGCACCTCAATCATGCACCCGACGTCCAGCGCGTCGTTGAACGGGACGCCGGCGCGCTTCAGCTCCAGCTTCACCTCGTCCAGGATCTTCAGCGCATGGTCGAGCTCCTCGTAGGTGCTGATCATGGGGAACATGACACGGACCTTGCCGAAGGCGCTGGCGCGGAGAATGGCGCGGAGCTGCACCTTGAAGATGTCCTGCTGGCTCAGCGACAGCCGGATGGCCCGCATCCCCATGAACGGATTGAGCTCATGCGGCATGCTGAACTGCTTGAGGAACTTGTCGCCGCCGATGTCCAGCGTCCGGAAGATGACCGAGAAGGGCATCACGGACTCGACCGTCTCGCGGTAGGCGGCGAACTGCTGCTCCTCGTCCCGCAGATTCATGCCGTTGATGAACAGGAATTCCGTGCGGAACAGCCCGATGCCCACGTTGTAGCGCTTGCGGACATTGAGGGCCTCGCTGGGCAGCTCGACGTTGGCCACCAGGCAGGCCTGGTACCCGTCCAGCGTCTCGACGGGATGGTTGCTCTCGGCCATGAGCTGGCTCTGGAGCTCGGCCTCCTGGCGCTGGCGACGCTCGAATTCGCGCCGCGTGGCCAGGCCGGGCCTGAGGTGAATGACGCCTGCCTCGCCGTCCAGGGCAAGCTCCATGCCGGTCTCGATGCCGTTGACGCCGTCCTGGACGCCGACCACGGCCGGAATGCCCAGGGCGCGTGACAGGATGGCGGTATGGGACGTGCGGCTGCCACCTCGGGTGACGAACGCGCCGATGCGCGAGGCGTCCAGATGGGCGGTCTCGCTGGGGGTCAGGTCATCGACGACCAGGATGCAGCCCTTCGGGAGGGCGTGGAGGTCCAGGTCGGCCTCGATGCCCAGCAGGTTGCTGACGATGCGCTCGCCGATGTCGCGGATGTCCTTGGCGCGGGCGCGGATGTAGTCGTCCTGCATGTCCTTGAGAAGCTCGTCGCTGAAGGCCTTGCTGGCGATCCGGGTGGCGGCCTCGACGCCGACGAGGCTGCGGCGCATGGTCTCCTCGATGCGCTCGGTGAGGGCATCGTCGTCGAGAATCATGAGATAGCTGTCGAAGAGGACGGCGTTGTCGTCTCCAATCTTGTCGACAACCTCGGACTTGATCTGGAGAATCTGCTCCTTGCTCTTGTCGAGGGCGGCGGCGAGCCGCATCAGCTCGGCGGGGATGTCGTCCTCGCGGATGGTGCGGTCCACGGCGTTGGCGTCGGCCTCTGGCAGAGTGACGCGATAGGCCGTGCCGATGACGAGGCCGGCGGAGACGCCAATGCCCCGGATGACGGTCTCCTGCGGCTCCGTCCCCTGGTTCGCCGCGGTGATGGTGCCGGTGTCGTCCACTTAGGCCTGCTCCGACGTCTCGCGGCCAAAGTACTCGCGCATGGCCTCGAGGGCCTGCCGGGCGTCGTCGCCGACGGCGGTGACGGTGAGTTGGGTGCCGTGCGCCGCCGCGAGGGTCGCCAGGTTGAGCATGCTCTTGGCGTCCGCCTGGCGCCGACTGCTGCTCAGGGTGATCTTGCTGCTGAAGCCGGCGGCGAGCCGTGCAATCTCGTTGCAGCAGCGCAGATGCAGCCCATAGCGATTGTTGACGGTCACCTCAATGCTCAGCGGCTCATTCATAAGTTCAGAAGTCATTTCTCTCTGTCTCGGTGTGCTAACTCTCTGTCGCGCCGTACCCCGGGACCTGAGCCACCGGAGACGCCACATGACATAAGCCTGACTCTAGGCCCAAACTCATGACACTTGGCTATAATGTAACTCCCCTTTGCCAGATTACCAATCGCGGCCAGCCCCCCGGTATCTCGCCCGACGGCGAGGGCGCCGTCGGGAC
>CALZPA010000063.1 GCA_945827525.1 uncultured Lentisphaeria bacterium
GCCGACCTCTACCGTGTCAAGGTAGCGCTCTAACCAAACTGAGCTAGTCGCACATAGCGTCCTTTCTGCGTAACAGTCCTTAATCTACTCCCGCTTTGCGCAAATGCAAGCGTCGTCGGCACGATTGGCCGTCTTTTTCAGTAGAGGCCCTCGTATCCGGCGGCGGCGAGCGTCACCTTGTGGACGAGATAGTCGTGCTGATAGGAGTAGCTGCTGGCGCGGAGTCCGCGGACGACGTCGGCGAGCTCGCGGAGCTGGACAGCGTAGCGGTCGGACTGCGGCGGGAACTCGATGGTGTGGGGGCCGGCGAAGAAGCCCATGCAGGGCCTGGAGAGGTAGAATCTGAGCTTGAGCGGTGTGCTGTCGAAGCGCTCGAGGGGTTCCCATTCGCAGCATCCCTGGGTGCCGGCGATGCGGCAGTGGCGCTGTCCGGCGGCGCCACCGGCGGGCTTGCGGCTGCAGGCGCGGACGCAGGCGGTCGCGTACGGGTACTCGAGGACGGCGAGGGTGTTGTTGGCGCAGGTGTCGGGGACGTCGGGCGTGCTCTTGAGGAAGGGGACGACGCGGGAGGGCTCGCCGAGAAGCGAGACGATGAAGTCGATAAGGTGGCAGCCGAGGTTGAACATGATGCCGCCCTTCATCTTGTTGAGGTACTCCTGGTAGGGCTCGCCGCCGTAGCAGTGGTCCATGTCCATGTCGATGGAGTGGATGTCGCCGAAGGCGCCGGCGCGGACGAGCTGCTGGACGAACTGGAAGACGGGGTTGCCGCGGAACATGTAGCCCATCTGGAGGGCGAGGCCGCGCTGCTCGCAGCCGTCGAGGAGGCGCTTGTAGGCGGCCAGGTCGTCGCCGGCCGGCTTGTCCAGGTGCATGGGCAGGTTGTGCTCCATGACGCGCAGCGCCGTCGGCACCAAGTCCATGTTCGGGACCTCGACAAGCACCAGGTCGAGGTCGGGGATGCGGTAGACCTCCTCCTCCGTCAGGTGCGGGACATCCTTCACCAGATGCGAGTAGTCCGAGACGCGGGGCGTCGTGCTGTAGCCGCGCTCGTCGACGACGCCGACGAGGTCAAACGTGTCCGACATGCGCATGGTCGTCTCGAACTTGCCGTTGGCGTGCTCGTGGCAGACGCCAATCTGAACCACCTTGAGTTTTCTCATCTGAGTCTGTGCCTTTTCCGTTGGGTGCCTGGGGCGTTGTGTGGGGGGCGTGTTTTCGGGGTGTAATGGCTAGGCTGCCCCGCGCCTCCGGCGGCTGTCCGGGGGGGGAGGACGCGGGTCAGCGCGTCGTCACTTGAAGATGCCGACGGAGGAGAGGAGGACGATGAGCAGGCAGGGGATGACGACCACGCACATGCAGAACTGGTACAGCCACTCGCGGTACCACTTCGAGCTGCCCTTGATCTCGGAGCCGATCTTCTCCAGGCCGATGACGGCGACGACCAGTATCGTCGTGAAGATGCCGGCGATGGGCATCATGACGTTGTTCGAGACGAAGTCGAGGGAGTCGAGGATGTCCATGCCCTTGTACTGCTCGATGAAGGACAGCGGATGGACGTGCGAGAGCACGCTGTAGCCGAGGACGGTGATGACGCCGATGACGATGATCTCGGCGAAGCCGATGACGATGGCCGCCTTGCGCGTCACCTTCAGCTCCTGCGAGATGGTCTGCACGTTCGTCTCCAGCAGCGAGATGGCCGACGTCGCGGCGGCGAAGAGCACGAGGACGAAGAACGCGATGCCGATGAACTGGCCGCCGGGGAAGTTGGCGAACACCTGGGGCATGGTGATGAAGACGAGTCCGGGGCCGGCCGCCTCGGCCGCCTTCTCGCCGCCGAACGCCACCACCGCCGGGATGATCATCAGCCCCGCCAGCAGCGCGATGCCCGTGTCGAAAAGCTCCACCTGGTTGACCGACGACACCAGGTCATCCTGCTTCCGCATGTACGAGCCGTAGGTGATGGCGATGCCCATCGACAGCGACAGCGAGAAGAACACCTGCCCCATCGCCGCGACCACCGTCATGTAGCTGAACTTCGAGGCGTCCGGCTTGAAGTAGTACGTCAGGCCCTTGTCCGCGCCCGGCAGGAAGCAGCAGTAGACGCAGATGCCGAGGATCAGGATGACCAGGGCCGGCATCAGTATCTTGTTGAAGCGCTCGATGCCCTTCTCGATGCCCAGCGCGACCACCGCGACCAGTATCAGCGCGAACAGCAGGAAGTACACGATGGGCTCCCAGGTGCCCGTGATGAAGCTGATGAAGTAGCTGACCGAGTACGGAGTCGTGCTGCCGTCCGCCTTCTCGATGAGGTGATCCTTGCTGAACTCGGCCACGGACGAGGAGCACAGCGCGACGACGTACTTGGTGACCCAGCCGCCGATGACGCAGTAGTAGGGCGTGATGATGAGGGGGACGAGGGCCGTCCACCAGCCGCCGATGCGGATGGTGCGCAGGAACGACTTGCGCCCGTCGCAGAGGTCGCGGTAGGTGCCGATGGGCCCCTTGCCCGTCATGCGCCCGAGGCAGTTCTCGGAGATCATCAGCGAGTAGCCGAACGTCAGGACGATGATGAGGTAGGTCAGCAGGAAGATGCCGCCGCCATGCTTCGCCGCCAGATAGGGGAAGCGCCAGATGTTGCCCAGACCCACGGCCGAGCCGGCTGCCGCCAGCACAAAGCCGATCTTGCTGCTAAAACCACTGTCTCCACTGCTTGTCTTCTCGGACATGATGCACCTTCTCTTTTGCGTTCAGGGTGTGCTGTGCCGGGGACGCCTGCCTCAGGCCGCTGACGCGCCCCATGCGCTCTCTCTGCGCAGACGATCTGCGTCTCATCCGGAGAAAGGCGAACCGAGGCCCTCCCCCCCCGCCGTGCGGCATCGCTGGCCGACGCGGCGGATAAGGGAACGAATATACTGGCTGTCGTACACAAAAGCAAACATCCGGACACAGAAAAATAACACGCGCGGCCGGTCACGGGGCTTGGCGCGGCGGCGCCATCAGACGCGGACGAGGAGCTCCTGGAGGTGGAGGAAGGTCATGAGGCGGCAGTCGAGGGTGTGTCCGGCGCGGTAGGAGAGGATCTGACCGCAGAGGCGTCCGGAGCCGATAAGGGAGAGGGCGGCGATGAGGTCGAGGCAGGCGCGGTGCCAGACGGCCTCGAGGGAGCGTCCCTCGTGGAGCATCTTGGGGGTGGTGCTGTAGCGGTGCTTGCCGGCGACGAGGATGTTCCTGCGGTTGTAGCCGAAGTGGCGTGTGTCGGCGAAGATCCATCCCAGGTACTTGAGCAGGCGCATCTGGGTGAGGGAGCAGTTGGTGCGGGCGTGGGCGCCGTAGACGAAGGCGTCCTGGGTGAGGTCGAACTGGAGCCGCTGCTTGCCGATGACGGTGGGGAAGTCGATGGCGACGTCGAGCGAGAGCTTCCGGGTGCGCTGCTCGTCGGGGAGGAAGGTGAGGAAGGAGTTGCCGTCGGGGCCGATGAGGGAGACGGGCTCGCTGACGGTCCAGTAGGTGAGCGGGCGGTCGGGGAGCTCGCGGAGGCGCGCCTGGAGGATGCCCTCGACGATGGGCATCGAGCCCTCCTCGAAGAGGGGCGGGTCGCCGGTCTCGGTGTTGATGACGACGTTGTCCAGGCCGAGTCCGAGGCGCTGGCAGATGATGTGCTCGGACATCCGCAGGTAGTTGTGCGGGCAGCCGGAGCGCAGCACGATGTTCCGCAGCGACGTCCAGACGTTGCGCACATGGACCTGGACGGGGAGCTGCTCGGGGAAGTCCGTGCGGTTGATCCACCAGCCGGGCTGCTCGGTGGGCAGGAATTCGAGCACGCTGGTGTTGCCCTTGCGGTAGGTGGCCGGCCCCTTCACCGTGAAGGGACGCTCCAGCGTCGTCTCATACTCGGCCGGACGCCAGCCGGGAGGCGCCGGAAACGACTGGCTGACGGGAATGGCGTTCATCGCGCCGACGAGGCGCGCCAACTGCTCGGGAGTGCCGTGGAAGAAGCGCATGGGCCGTTCTGATTGCTCCTGCTGGATTTCTGGGATTGGAATGGGGACAGACGGGGGCGGACAAGGGAAAAAGGACGGGGGAGCCTGCGGGAACGGGACGGTTCCCGCAGACTCCCCCCACCGCGCGGACGCGGCGTCTCATCTCGGCGCAGGTCAGTCGATGGTGACTTCCTTACCGGCGGCGGCGGAGCGGTAGCAGCCGTCGATGATCTTCTGGACGGCCAGGCCGGCCTCGCCCGGAGCCTTCAGCGGGGTGCCCTCCAGGCAGCCCAGCGCGAAGTTCTTGAGCTTGGCGACGAAGAGGGAGTTGAACTGGGTGTTGGGCATGTAGCCGGCCTTGCAGTTCAGCATGTAGCCGTCGCGGTCGGTGAACAGGGTGCCGGAGCTCCAGTCGTAGCCGCCCTTGGTGCCCATGACCTGCCAGTTCCAGACGTCATGCTCGATGTGGCAGGCGAACGCCGACTCGATCTGCATGATGACGCCGTTCTCGAAGCGGACCTGGCCCACGCACAGATCCTCGACCGTGTAGGTCTTCCAGTCCCAGCCGGGCCAGCAGCTCACGACCTCGGACGGCTTGTCCCCAATGTACGTCCAGCAGTTGCCGGACGCCGAGACGGGGCGCGGGGAGCCGATGCAGTAGTGCGCCGACTCGATCAGGTGGACGCCGATGTCAATCATCGGGCCGCCGCCCTGCAGCTCCTTCTGGCCGAAGACGCCCCAGTTCGGGATGCCGCGGCGGCGAAGCGCCTGGACGCGCACGAACATGATGTCGCCCAGGTCGCCGTTCTCGCGAGCGTTCACGCAGAAGTCGGACGACGGATGGTAACGCTGCTGGAAGCCGACGGCCAGCTTGCGGTCGTTCGCCTTCGCCGCGTCGATCATCTTCTGGCACTCGGCGGGATCCATGGCCATCGGCTTCTCGGTGATGGCGTGGCAGCCGGCCTCGACGGCCGCCAGGACGGCGGGGCAGTGGACGCCGTTCGGCGTGCAGACGTCGATGACGTCCGGCTTCACCTCGCGCAGCAGGTCGTCCCACTTCTCGTAGGTCGCCTCGATGCCGTACTTCTCCTTCATCAGCTTCAGGCGCTCCGGCTTGATGTCGCAGCCGGCGACGACCTCAATCTGTGGTATCTGCTTGATCGCCGCCAGATGCGTCTCGGAAATGCCGCCGCAGCCGACGATGGCCCAGCGCAGCTTCTTCGTGACCTTCTCCTCCTTCGCGACCGCGAAGGACTCGGTGCCGACAGAGTTGTCTGCCATGGTTCTTCTCCTGTGGAATTGGGGATGGGATTGGGATGATGTGATGACGGTTGGATGGCTGGCCAGCCGGATGGATATCCGCAAGGCAATGGCCGGTATCCGGGGCGTCCGGACGCGTCCGCCGCACGGAGCGACGAAGACGGGCAAGAATTTAGCCTGTGTTGTGGCAACTGGCAAGCGGCGGGCGCAACAATTGGCGCACGGGATGGGGCTAGTCCTCGAGGTCGTCGAGGCTGTAGCTGATCTGGTAGGTGCTGGTGATGCGCTGGATCTCCTCGACGGAGGTGGCGCCGTCCTGGACCTTCTCCCAGCCGTCCTGGCGGAGCGAGCGCATGCCGCGCTCCATGGCGGCCTTGCGCAGCTCGCTGGTGCCGGCGTGCGCGGCGACCATGTCCTGGAGCTCCTCGTCGAGGAGGAAGAACTCGTAGATGGCGACGCGTCCGCGGTAGCCGGTGTGGTCGCACTCGAGGCAGCCGGCGCCCCGCCAGGCCTTGACCTCGTCGGGCTCGATGCCGAGCGTCTCGGCCATCTCGGCGCGGACGCGGCGGCTGAGCGTGTCGTCCTCGACCTTGCAGTGCTTGCAGATGCGGCGGACGAGCCGCTGGGCCAGCGCGGCCACCAGCGAGGCCGCGACCAGATACGGCTCGATGCCCATGTTGACGAGGCGGTTCACCGCACCCACCGAGTCGTTCGTGTGCAGCGTCGAGAGGACGAGGTGTCCGGTCAGGGCGGACTGGATGGCGATGTCGGCCGTCTCGTTGTCGCGGATCTCGCCGACGAGGATGATGTCGGGGTCGTGGCGGAGGATGGCGCGGAGGGCGGCGGCGAAGGTGAGGCCGATTTCGGCGTGCATCTGTATCTGGCTGGTGCCGGGGAGCTCGTACTCGACGGGGTTCTCGACGGTGATGATCTTGCGGTCGGGGTATTTGTCGCGGACATGGGCCAGGGCGGCGTAGAGGGTGGTCGTCTTGCCGGAGCCGGTGGGGCCGGTGACGAGGACGATGCCGTGCGGCAGGGAGACCAGCTTGGCCATGACGGCGGTCTGGAAGCGGTTGAGTCCCAGCTTGCCCATCTCGATGAAGATGGAGCTGGAGGCGAGGACACGCAGACAGATGGTCTCGCCGAAGCGCGTCGGCATGATGGACACACGGAGGTCGGAGGTCTCGCCGTTCACATTGAGGCGGATGCGCCCGTCGTGCGGGAGGCGCTTCTCGGCGATGTTGAGGCGCGCCATGATCTTGATGCGGGAGACGATGGCCTCGTGGAGCTCGACCATGCCGGGCGGCGTCGGTATCTCGCGCAGCATGCCGTCGATGCGGTAGCGGAGCTTGACCTTGTCGCGGAAGGGCTCGATGTGGATGTCGGTGGTGTGGAGCTTGATGGCCTCGCCGATGATCTCGTTGACCAGCTTGATGATGGAGGCGTCCTCCTCGCCGGTGGCGACCGCCGAGACATCCTGCTCCTCGCGGTCCTCGAACGCGGCGTCGCCCGCGTTCGCGCCCAGATCGCGCCGCTCCTTCGTCAGTTGCATCACCTGCCCGGCGCCGAGGCCGTAGACGCGCTTCAGCGTCACGTCGATCTCCTTCGGCGTCGCCAGCACGGGGTCGAGCCGGACGCCGAGGACGAGGCGCAGCTGGTCGCGCTCCTGCATCGTGGGGGCGCCGGCGAACGCGGCGCGCATGGTGCCGCGCTCCAGGCTCAGCGGGACGAACTGGAAGCGCAGGGCGACCTTGGCGGGGACCCTCTGGGTGGCCGTCTCGCTGATCTCCGTCTCGCCCAGGATGACGAACGGCAGCCCCGTCACCTGGCTCAGCGCCCGATACACAATCTCCTGCGAGGCGAAGCCCAGGTCGAAGATGGCCTGCGCCGCCGTGCACTGCGACCGCCGCATGCGGCGGCGGACCTGGTCGGCCTGCTCCGCCGTCAGAACCTTCTGCGACTGCAGAACCTGAAGCAAATCACCACCGGCGGCCATCCCGCCGCCATGCGTCATCATCTCACCCATCAGTCGTCTACCTCAATTTCCAGAACCCGCTTCTTTCCCCCCATGGGCACGAACAGGCGCTTGCCGCCCGAGTGCGTCAGCACGACCCGCTTCCCGTCAAACTCCGAGATCTCCAGCAGTCCCTCGAACAGCTTGCCGCCCTTGTCCAGACGCGCCCGGAACGTGTTGCGTTGGTTCTTCGACAGAATCTCCGTCACGCGCAGCACCGCGTTCGAGCCGCCGCCCGTGATGCTCATGCTGCCCATGTACACGAACTCGAACCGGCGCTTGCGCTTCGGCTTCGGAGGCTTCGGCGGCGGCTGAGGCTTCGGAGGCGTCGTGGGCTGCGGCTTGGCCTGCGGCTGCTGGGGCTTCGTCTGCGGCGGCTGGGGCTTCGTCTGCGGCTGCTGCGGCTTCGGCGGCTGGGGCTGTGGCTTCGGCGGGAAGTTGGGGCGCGCGGGCTGCGGCGGCCTGGGCGGCTTGTCCATGAGGCAGGCCAGCGGGTTGACGCCATCGGCGATGGCGGGCGCGGGCTGCTCCTGGAGGAGGGCCACGTCGAAGTAGCGTGGCAGCTCGGGGCGGCCCTTGGGGGCGGGCTCCGGCTCCTCCTCGCGATGGAGATACTCGTACGCGAGGAACCCGCCGCCCGCCGCCACCAGCGTCACCAGCAGCAGCAGCAGGTTACGCTCCCATTCCTGGCCGATTCTCTGTAGGATTGTGTTCATGTGTCTGTCTATGTCGCCGATGCTCTCTCGTTGCCAAATCCGGAACCGCGCGTCGCCGTCAGATGCCGATGGGCTTCTCCACCGGGGCCTGTGGGCGCTCCTTGACCCAGTCGCGGCTGCGCTGCTTGAGCGCCTCGTCCATGCGGTCGACCTCGGGCAGGGCGAAGCCCGAGCACTTGATGGTGGCCGTCACCGTCTCGATGCGGATGCCCTTCTCGGTCTCCTGGCTCTTGATGAGCTGGTCGCGGCGCATGTTCAACAGCACCGGCTTGTCCGTCTGCATCTCCAGGTTCGTCAGGACGAAGAAGCGCCCCTCGGCCTGCAGGTCGCGGACGAAGGCGGTGAAGTTGCCCATCGCCCCGCGGATGGTCGCCTTGAACGGGACCTCGAGCAGATAGGGCTGCTCGCCCTCGCGGAGCGTGTAGGCGCGGACGGGCAGGACGGTGCACAGGGAGGCGCGCACCTTCGGCAGCGAGTCGCGCTCACGGATGTCCATGTACTGCAGGCTCGGCTCAGGCGCGTAGCCAGTGTCCGACTGCACGATGGACAGCTTGTGGCGCTGCAGCAGCGCCACGACCTCGCGGGTCATCAGCAGCTTCAGCGTCATGTAGTAGAAGTTGCCCTCGGAGGCGCGGCCCATGCCGTAGACCGCCGGCACCAGCTCCAGGCGCTGCGGCCCCTCGGCCAGCTCCTTCTTCAGCTTGTCGTACTGGTCGGAGTAGGTCTTCTTGCCGTCCTTGGTGATGTTCGGGTTCCGCGACTCCTCCTTCACCTTGTCCATGAGGCTCTGCAGATGCCCCGTGGCGCGCTTCAGGAGGGCGTCGCTGCCGTCGCGTCCGGCGGGCTGGCGCTTGGTGCCGATGGCCAGCGTGTACAGCTTCGTCGCGTGGGCGATGCCGCTGTCGCTGGAGTCCCACTCGGACTTCCGCACCTTCGCCAGCTCCGCGTCATAGTCGTCCTGCGCGTTCTGCCGCTCCTCGTAGCCGGGGCGCAGCATGAACACATAGATGACCGCCGCCACCACCAGCAGAATGATGGTCAGGCACAGCACAATCCGGTAGGCCAGGGGCCAGACTCGCTCGATTTTCGCCATGAATGCCTCTACGCTCGCTCAACTGTCCTCGGGTCACCCCACTCTCTCACACACTCACTTCTTCTTGCCGCTCTTCTTGCGCTTCGCCGAGCCGTCGCCCAGCGGGTTCTCCGCGGGCGGCGTCAGCATCGCCTCGCGGTAGCCCAGGCGCAGGTAGAAGGGCTTGTAGCCGCTCCGGTAGTTGCGGAAGACGTCGTTCGTCGCGATATGGTTGAAGACCCTCTCCCACTGCATCAGGGCGCGCTCCGCGCAGCGCTTGCGCTCCTCCTCGTTCATCACCTGCACGTCGCCGAACAGCCTGCCGGCGGCCTGACCGTCCTGGTCCTTGCCCTGCAGCTGCAGCATAATCTCCTGCTCGATGACGTTGTGGTTGTCGTGGTTCGAGACGATCATGCCGACGACATAGAGTCGGCGGAGGGGCGCGACGGCGATGACGTCGGTGGCCTTCTCCTCGGCGGCCACGGTGGCCTGCCAGGTCTGCTGCTGCTCGTCCTGGACCGTCTCGGTGGTCTCCAGCAGACGCGGCTGCCCGCGGCGGCGCGGCTGCATGGTCAGCGGGGCGGCGGGCGTGGCCGCGCGCGCCGCCTTGTTCTCGTTGTACTCGTTGAAGCTGTCCTCGTCGGCCACATAGACGCACCAGTTGGTGCACTCCTTGAGCTGCGGCGACTTGACCGCCTGCTGCAGCTCGGCCAGCGACGACAGATACGCCTGCGTGCGGCCGTGGCCCGACACGATGGGCAGCACCTGCATCAGGCACGCCTGGTACTCGCGCTTCATCCCGTCCAGCTTCGTCAGCTTCGTCACGTTCGCCTTCAGCTCCGACGTCCGCTCGGCCAGCTCCTCCACCGCCTGGCGGTTGCCCTCATGCTCGGCATACAGCCAGCCGAACAGGCATCCGAACAGCAGCAGGAACGCCAGCACCACAAACTTGGCGCGGCGCTCCTTGCGCAGCATCCACGCCAGAGCCCGCGGCGCCAGCGAAATCGGCACCGCCGCCAGCCCCAGCCCCTGCAGCGCCAGGCCATACGCGATCGTGTACTCCGGCGCCGGCCCGTCGCCGCCCGGCAACGTCGGCCCCAGCACCGACACCTCGCAGTTCTGGCTCATGCTCAGATACGTCTGAACCATCTCCAGTGACGAGCCGCCGCCGCAGATCCAGATCCGCGCCAGCGGACGCCCCGACAGCTCCTCGCTCTCCGCCGACCGCCAGTGCTCCAGGCTCCCCGACAGCTCCCTGACCATCGTCCGGAAGCAGCCCAGCCCGCCCAGCTCCGCCGACGGGTCCCCCGCCTCGCCGGAGGCCGCGCCGTCGTCGCTGTCCTCGGACGGGAACGGCGCGCCGCCATCGCCGTCGTTGTCCGGTGTCTGCGCCGGCAGCTTGAGCCCCAGGGGCGGCTGGCCGCCGTCGCCCTCATCAGCCAAGTCGGTCAGCGACAGCCGCAGTGGCGGCAGGCCGCCGTCGCCCTCGTCCGCCTGGTCGGTCAGCGACAGCCGCAGGGGCGGCAGGTCGCCGTCCTGGACGTCGTCGGCGTCGGCATGTCCGCGGCCCTGGCCATCGTATGACGCTGGGGCGGAGTCGGCCTGGAAGGTCTGGTCATCGCCGCTCCAGCCGAGTCCGGCGGCGGCGGTGTCAAGGCTCATGGCGGCGAGGTTGAGCTCGGCCCAGTCGACCTCGCCGGCGAGCTTGCGCCGCTCGGCCTCATCGGCCGTCAGCTGGAGCTGGCGGGCGATCTCCTGGGTGACATTGACGCCGCCGAACATCATGCTGCCGATGTAAAGGGCCTGTCCGGCGCAGACGATGGCGACGGTGGTCGTCTCGGTGCCGATGTCCATGAGGAGGTGGACGCCGGCGCCCCGGGCCTCGTCGGGATGAAGCTGGACGAAGGCGTTGACCATGGCGAGCCCGTCCATGGCGACGTCCTCCATGGCGATGGCGACCTCGGCCGCCTTGCCGGTGAAGTCGTCGACGTTGGCCTCGCGGCAGATGCCGATGAGGACGGGGTTGACGCGGCCGTTGCCGGCGGGGAGGATGGCGTAGTCGTGGAGGAAGGCGTCGTCGGAGATGCCGGCGAGCTGGGTGGTCTCGTAGCTGACCATCCGCTCGAGCTCGGCGCCCTTCACGCCCTTGACGAAGTCGTTGACCTGGGTGGTCGCCATGTACTGGGGGAGTCCCAGCACGACGCGCTGGCTCAGGAGCTTCAGCTCCTTGAGCCAGGAGGCAATGGCCTGGAACGTCTCCTGCTCGGCGTCGCCCAGGATGCCCTCGTCGCGGAACCGGAAGATCTCCGCGCGCGTCACCACGGCCTTGCGGCCGCTGCGCGACAGGCACACCACCTTCGCCGTCGTCTGGCCAATGTCCAGGCCCGTTGCCCTGTTCCGTCTCGTCTGCATCATGGCGACTGCCGTCCCGTACGTCTGTCTCTGCCTTGCCTCTTGCCTCGCCGGCGGGGAGCGCGCGGACACCTTCGGCCCGTGCGCCGGCCCCGCCCTCCCGTCACGCTCTCACGCTCTCACACCCCTGTCCGCGCTCACTTCGCGCTGGGGAGCGCCTCGCCCTCGGCGCGCGTCCGCACATACTCGCCCCGGTCGTTGATGACTGTGGCCGTCACGAAGATGAGCAGGTTCACCGGCTCGTTCTCCGTCGTCGTCCGGCGGAACAGCCAGCCGATGAACGGTAGGTCGCCCAGCAGCGGAATCTTCTTCACGGTGTGCTTCTTCGACTGCTCGATCATGCCGCCGAGGACGACGGTCTCGCCGCTCTGGACGCCGACGGTGGTCGTCACGCTCTGCTCGTGCGTGCGCGGCAGCTTCACCTGGGTGAGTCCCGTGCCGCTGTCGCTGCTGCTGCTGCTGTCGTCATCGTCGTCGCCGGTGGTCAGATAGTCCTCCCAGGCGATGAACTCGACGATTTCGGGATGCAGGCCCAGCAGGACGGTGCGCCCGTCGTTGCCGATGTTGACGTTGACGTCGAAGGTGAGTCCGAGAGGAAGCTCGGTCGGGTCGCCGCTCGGCACGAGGCGCTCCTCGGTGCCGTTGTCGCCCCGGTCGACGCTGGACAGCTCGTACTCGTCGAAGTAGTAGATCTTGGTGCCCTTGCGGATGCGGGCGGAGCGGTTGTTCATGACGGTGACGCGCGGGACGCTGAGGGTGACGGACGACTCCTTGTTCTCTATGGCCTGGATGACCACATCGAAGAGCCGCCGTCCGATGACGCCGCTGAGGGTGAGGGCGCCCATGCCGTTGGCCTCGTCGAGCTGCCCGAGGCTGGTGAGGAAGTTGGCCTCGTGGCCTCGGATGCCGCCTTCGCCGCGGTCGTGGTCGCGCGTGCCGGTCATCTCCGTCTGGGTGATCTGGACGCCGACGTCCTTGAGGTCGCCGGAGCTGACGGTGATAAAGCGCGCCTCGATGACCACCTGCAGCGGCTGCTTGTCGAATTCGTGCAGGATCTGCTCGACGAAGCGGATATTCTCGCGCGTGTTGCGGATGACGAGGATGTTGCGCGTCTTGAAGATCTGGTAGGAGGAGCCCTCGGGGCTGCCCTCGAGGAAGGCCTCGAGGACGTCGGCGAGCTCGGTGTCCTCGACCTGCGGGGCGCCGCCGCCGCCGCCGGTGGCTCCTGGGGCGCCGCCGCCCTGGGGCACGGTGGGGACAAAGCCCTGGCGGAGCCGGAGGATGCGCGTCTCCAGCTTGGGGCCGGAGGTCTCCTCGCCGGCGGTGATCCAGACGAGGTTCTCGCCGATGTAGAAGGCGATGCCCATGTTGCGGGCGATGTAGCTGAAGATCTCCTTGAGGGGGACGTCGTTCACCTTGAGCGTGAGCGTCTTGGTCTCGGGCTTGTCCCCCAGGAGGGCGTCGTCGGCGATGACGTTGAGGCCGTTCTCGTTGAGGAAGTCGACGATGGTGCCGACGGAGGCGTTCTCGAGGGCCATGGAGACCTTGCGGTTGATGAGGTCCTCCATCTTGCCCTGGGGCAGCTCGAGCGGGTCGAGGGAGGAGTCGATGACGATGGTCTTGCCGTAGTTGCCGGGCAGGGTCAGCTTGTCGTCGACCTCGCGGTGCATCCGTGCGGAGGTCTCGCTGCCCTGGAAGTCCACCTCCAGGCGGCGTCGCGCCAGCATGAGCTGGTCGTGGAGCAGCTTCACCTCGTTGCGGCAGAACTCATGGCGCGTCAGCGGCAGCAGCAGCTCCTCGGCCGTGTCCAGCTTCCCCTCCGCCAGCAGCCCGCTGATGTGGCTCAGGCGGCGGCGCACCGCCGACTCCAGCTCCAGGCGCTCCTTCGTCTGGACCTGCTTGAGCACCTCGTCCGTCGTCTGCGGCTCCAGCCTGTCGTCCAACATGGCACAGGAGCTGCACAACGCCACCATTGTGCCCAGGGAGAAGCTCATCCATCGTCTCATACGCAGCTGAAACCTTATTCTATGTTGTGAACCCGTTTCTCTGTTTGTCTTCTGCCCCTGGAAGCGGCCTTCCCCGCCGGGGCTCCCCCATTCAGACCAAAAAATGCGCAATAATCATTTCTGTAACGAGCGACCATACAACCTTATTGACTCGCCGGCGGAAAAAAACGCCGACGAAAGGGAACGCTAACGCTCGCGGAACGTCTGTACCCCGAACACGGAGACCGTTGTCCCCTCCTGCGTCAGCGCCGCCGTCCCCACGCCGCAGCGGCGGCAAAGCGCGGCGAGGAACTCCTCCGCGCTCCGGAACTGGCGCCACACCTGCGGCACAAAGCCCGCCGCCCTACCACCGGCGCGCAGAATCACGCCGTCGCGCCCCGGCGTCAGCTGGCGGCACAGCTCCGCCAGGTCTCCGTACTCCAGCCGACGCGGCGCCGACATGACCCCCACCTCAATCCGGCAGGAGGCAAGCAGCTCCGGCGTCACCGGACGCGACGCATCCTTCACCAGCCGCCCGCACTGCTGCAGCAGCACCGCCAGCAGCGGCGTCCCGCCGCCGCCCAGCGACATCGACATCGCATAGCTCTGCCCGTCCCGAAGCAGCGTCACGCTGCAGCCGCGCGCCGCCATGAACTGCGGCGAATACTGCGGCAGCTCCTGAGACGGCACGCCCTCCCCCCGGCTCGCCCTCTCCAGCGCCTGTCGCGCCACCGACAGCAGGATCGCCTGCTCCGCCTCGTTGAGCGCGTCGCCGCCATAGCCCGCCCCCGTGGCGACGCGCTCGCCGCCCTTCGCCACCTCGCCCAGGACGGCCGCGCCGTTCGCCCAGGCGTCACCATGCTCGCGCCCATACGCCTCGAGGCACAGGCTCCGAGGCGTCTCCGTGAAGGCCACCAGCTCCAGGTCGCGCAGACGATCCGGCGCCTGCGCCAGACGCGTCCCGCGAACCGCCGGACGGGTCAGCGTCACGCCGCGCATCCCCAGCCGTCGGCACAGCTCCACCACCGTCAGCTCCGGCAGACTCACACGCTGTCCACGCCAGCCCTCCGACGCCGCCGACAGCAGTTCGCCGCGCCAGCCCGGACGGCGCGCCGCCGTCCCCGACGGCATCCCGCCCACCACGGCCAGCCGACCGCCGAACATCTCGCGCAGCAGCGTCCCCACCAGCGCCTTCGACACGCCACCGCCCTCCAGCGCCACCGGCACCAGCTCCACCTGGCCAAAGCGGACCTTCAGCAGCAACGCCAACTCCAAAACCACACGCTCCAGCTCCGCCGGCAACGCCTGCACCTCGCGGCAGCCGCCCTCAGACACCAGACGGCCGCGCAGACCGCTCGCCACGCCCACACGCCCCGCCGCCGTCTCCCAGCCCGACACCGACGGTACCTGCGCGGACGACGCGCCTGTCGTCCGGCTCCCCGCCAGCAGCACCACCACCGCATCCACCTCCTCCGACAGACACGCAACCCCAAGCCCCTGCTCCGCACGACGATCCGACGCCTCCCCAGACACCTCGTACAGCAGCCCGCGGATCGGCTCACACTCGCCCTCCGACGGACTCTCCCCAAGACGCGCCGACGCCTCCCGCACCGCCGACGACTCCCCGCTTCCGCCAAACCGATACGTCGGCGACGGCGCCGCCGTATGGCAGCCGCACCCCACCAGCAGCACTAAAGCCAGCCCCACACAGCCTCCCCACAGCAATCTCGCTCGCAACACGGCAACTCTCCTTCCTTAGGGTCATCAACGGTTAGGCAACTTCCTTCTTCTCTCTCATGCGTCCCGACTCCGCCTCCACGGACGGAAACGGGACACACTCAATCAGACTTCCGCTCCCGCGCCCTGCTCCAGAACGGCATGGGGCATCCCCGAGCCACCCTGCCCGACGGCGGGACACGGGCCTCAGAGCCGGACATAGCCGCTGGCGGCGTCATCGGGCGCGGGGGCGTCGTCGCCGTCCGGCTCGTCCGGCTGCTCATCGAGGTCGTCACGCCCGTCGCGCAGGCCGCCGATGACGATGACGGCCTCGCCCTTGAGGCGCATGAGCTCGGGCTCGGCGACAAGCCGCGAGAGCGGCTGGCGGTAGATGCGCTCGAACTGCTTGGTGAGCTCCAGGCAGACGGCGGCTGGACGGTCGCCCAGGACGTCCAGCGCGTCCTGGAGAAGCGTCATGACCCGGAAGGGCGACTCGTAGAAGACCAGCGTGTGCGGCGACGCGCCGTCCAGCTCGAGAAAGCGGCGCCGGGCTCCGGGCTTGCGGGGCGCGAAGCCCTTGAAGACGAAGGAGCTGCACGGCAGCCCGGAGGCGGTGACGGCCAGCAGCGCGGCGCAGGCGCCCGGCAGCGGCCGTATCTCGTGTCCGGCGGCGATGGCCGCGACGACGGCCGGATACCCCGGGTCGCTGATGATGGGGAAGCCGGCGTCCGAGCAGATGCCGACGTCATGGCCCTCGTCGAGGTACCGGACGACGCGGGCGGCGTTGCCCCGCTCGTTGTGCTCGTGGTTGGAGAGCAGGACGCGCGGGCGCGGAATGTCCAGCAGCCTGAGCAGATTGCCGGTGTGGCGCGTGTCCTCGCAGAACAGGACGTCGAGGGAGCGCAGGGTGTCGATGGCGCGCGGCGTCATGTCGGCGAGATTGCCGATGGGAGTGGCGATGAGGTGCAGCGTGGACATGGCGGTCAAAGCAGCGATGACAATCGGAGAGGAAAGAAAAGCAGGCTGCCGGACATCGGGCTCCGTCGTGTTGGCGAGCGGAGTCATCAAGATGCCCGGCAGCCGTGCCGCTAGCGTCGCATGCGTCGCGGACTACTGCTCGGCGGACGGCGCGGCCTCACCGCTGCCGCCCGTCTTCTTGGCGCGGGGGGCGCGGCGGGTGCCGGAGGACTTGGAGCGGCTTCCGCCGGAACGGCGCGGGGAGCGCCGGGAGGCGGACTTGGCCGGCTTCTCCTCGGGGAGCAGGATGGGCTCGCCGTCGTCGGCGGGCGTCTCCTCGTCGTTCTCGGGCGCGGCGGCGGGCGGCGGCATCGGCGGCAGACCGGCCTCCTGGCGAGGCGCGGCGGACGGCTCAGCCGCAGGCGCGGCTTCGGCAGGCGCCGGCTCGGCCACAGGAGCGACTGGCTCGCTGACCTCCACGACGACCACCGGCTCCGGCGCGGGCGGCTCAATCGCTGGCGCGACGACCGGCTCAGCCGCAGGCGCGGCGGCGGGCTCGACGGCGGGCGCGGCGACTGGCTCAACCACAGGCGCGGCGACCGGCTCAACGGCGGGCGCGACAACCGGCTCGACCGCGGGCGCGGCCGGCTCGACGGCGGGCGCGGGCTGCTCGGGCTGCGGCTGGCGCGGCTGGTCATTGCGGCGCTGTCCGTCGCGGCGGCCGTTCTGGCCCTGGTTCTGCTGGCGGTCGTTGCTGCCGTCGCGGCGGCCGTTCTGG
>CALZPA010000064.1 GCA_945827525.1 uncultured Lentisphaeria bacterium
GTTGAGGGGGTGGGGCGGGGCGAGTATGTGTGTGGTGGGGGGGTCAGCAGGAGATGTGGCGGTGGTACTCCTGGAGCGAGAGGACGCCTCCGTCGGTCTTGAGTGCTTCGGCGATGCCCTGTGCGGCGGCCTTGGCGGCGGCGATGGTGGTGATGTAGGGGACGCCATAGCGGATGGCGTTCTTGCGGATGTAGGAGTCGTCGATGTTGGAGGCCTTGCCGATGGGGGTGTTGACGACGAGTTGGATTTCGCCGTTCTTGATGGCGTCGACGATGTTGGGTCTGCCCTCGTTGATCTTGTGGATGACCTCGGCTCTGACGCCGTTGTCGTTGAGGTAGCGGCAGGTGCCCTCGGTGGCTCGGAGGCTGAAGCCCTCGGCGGCGAAGGTTCGGGCGACCTCGAGGGCGCCCTGTCGGTCTTCGGGGTTGACGGTGATGAGGACGGTTCCCTTCTGGGGGAGGGTGGACTTGGCGCCTTCCTGCGCCTTGTAGTAGGCGAGTCCGAAGGAGGGGGCGAGTCCGAGGACTTCGCCGGTGGAGCGCATTTCGGGGCCGAGGACGGGGTCGACCTCTGGGAGCATGGGGAAGGGGAAGACGGCCTCCTTGACGCCGTAGTGCTGGAAGTGGTGTTCGCGGAGGTCGAGGTCGGCGAGGCGCTTGCCCATCATCATCTGGGTGGCGAGGCGTGCCATGGAGATGCCGCAGACCTTGGAGACGAGCGGGACGGTGCGTGAGGCGCGCGGGTTGGCCTCGATGACGTAGACGGTGTCGTCGCAGATGGCGTACTGCATGTTCATGAGGCCGACGACGTGCATTTCGCGGGCGATGCGTGCGGTGTATTCGCGGAGGGTGTCGATGTGCTTCTGGGGGATGGAGATGGGTGGGATGACGCAGGCGGAGTCGCCGGAGTGGATGCCGCACAGTTCGATGTGCTCCATGATGGAGGGGACGAAGGCGTCGTGTCCGTCGGCGATGGCGTCGGCCTCGCATTCGGTGGCGTTCTCGAGGAATTTGTCGATGAGGATGGGTCGTTCGGGTGAGATTTCCTCGGCGGCCTCGACGTAGTGTCGGAGCATGTCGAGGTCTCTGACGACCTCCATTCCGCGTCCTCCGAGGACGAAGGAGGGTCTGACCATGACGGGGTATCCGATGTCGGCGGCGATGGCCTGTGCCTCGTCGAAGTTGCTGGCCATGCCGGCCTTGGGCATGGGGATGTTGAGCTTGTCCATCATCTTGCGGAAGAGGTCACGGTCTTCGGCCATGTCGATGGTCTCGGGGGTGGTGCCGAGGATGGTGACGCCGTTGGCGGCGAGCTTGTCGGCGAGGTTGAGGGGTGTCTGTCCGCCGAACTGGACGATGACGCCGCAGGGCTTCTCCTTGTGGTAGATGGCGAGGACGTCCTCGAGGGTGAGGGGCTCGAAGTAGAGTTTGTCGGAGGTGTCGTAGTCGGTGGAGACGGTTTCGGGGTTGCAGTTGACCATGATGGTCTCGTAGCCCATTTCGCGGAGTGCGAGTGCGGCGTGGACGCAGCAGTAGTCGAATTCGATGCCCTGTCCGATGCGGTTGGGTCCGCCGCCGAGGACCATGACCTTCTTGGGGTTGTCGGAGGCGCGGACGGTGTCTGGCGCGTTGTAGGTGGAGTAGTAGTAGGAGGCGTCCTTGACGCCGGAGACGGGGACGGCGTCCCAGGTTTCGGCGACGCCGAGCTGGAGTCTGCGGTTGCGGATGTCGGCCTCAGGGAGGTTGAGGATGCGTGAGAGGTAGAGGTCGGAGAAGCCGTCGCGCTTGGCCTGGACGAGGAGGTCGTCGGGGAGTTGGGCGCCCTTGTGCGCGAGGAGTCGGTTCTCGAGGTCGACGAGTTCCTTCATCTGCTGGATGAACCAGGGCTTGATCATGGTCTTGCGGTTGAGCTCGTCGACGGAGGCGCCCTTTCGGAGGGCCTCGTACATGACGAACTGCCGCTGGGAGGTGGGCTTGTCGAGGAGCTGGAGGAGCTGCTCGCGGGTCATGTCGTGGTAGTGCTTGGCGAAGCCGAGTCCGGGCTGTCCGTTCTCGAGGGAGCGGATGGCCTTGAGGAAGGCCTCCTTGTAGGTCTTGCCGATGCTCATGACCTCTCCGACGGCGCGCATCTGGGTTCCGAGGACGTCCTCGACGCCCTTGAATTTCTCGAAGGCCCAGCGGGCGAATTTGACGACGACGTAGTCGCCGGAGGGTGTGTAGCGGTCGAGGGAGCCGTCGCGCCAGTAGGGGAGTTCGCTGAGGGTGACGCCGGCGGCGAGGAGTGCGGAGACGTAGGCGATGGGGAAGCCGGTGGCCTTGGAGGCGAGCGCGGAGGAGCGTGAGGTTCGGGGGTTGATCTCGATGATGACGGTGCGGTCGTTCTTGGGGTTGTGGGCGAACTGGACGTTGGTGCCGCCGATGACGCCGATGCCCTCGACGATGTCGTAGGACCACTTCTGGAGGCGTTGCTGGAGCTCGTCGCTGATGGTGAGCATGGGTGCGGTGCAGAAGGAGTCGCCGGTGTGGACGCCGACGGGGTCGACGTTCTCGATGAAGCAGACGGTGACCATCTTGCCGGTGGCGTCGCGGACGACCTCGAGCTCGAGCTCCTCCCATCCGAGGAGCGACTCCTCGATGAGGACCTCATGGACGAGGGAGGCCTGGAGTCCGCGTGCGGCGATGGTTCGGAGTTCCTCGACGTTGTAGCAGAAGCCGCCGCCGGTGCCGCCCATGGTGTAGGCGGGTCTGACGACGACGGGGAAGCCGATTTCCTTGGCGATGGCCTCGGCGCCCTCGACGGAGTGTGTGACCTGGCTGCGTGCCATGTCGATGCCGAGGCGGTTCATGGTCTCCTTGAAGGCGTCGCGGTCCTCGCCGCGCTTGATGGCGTCGATCTGGACGCCGATGACCTTGACGCCATAGCGGTCGAGGATGCCTTCGGCGGCGAGTTCGGCGGCGAGGTTGAGTGCGGACTGTCCGCCGAGGTTGGGGAGGAGTGCGTCCGGGCGCTCCTTCTCGATGATCTCGACCATGCGCTTGAGGTTGAGGGGCTCGATGTAGGTGACATCGGCGGTGCCGGGGTCGGTCATGATGGTGGCCGGGTTGGAGTTGACCAGGACAATCTGGTATCCGAGGCTGCGCAGCGCCTTGCAGGCCTGGGTGCCCGAATAGTCAAACTCGCAGGCCTGGCCGATGACGATCGGTCCGGAGCCGATGATCATGACCTTCTTGATGTCGTCGCGTTTCGGCATGGATGTCTCCTTGGAAAGACTGGGAGGGGATGGGACGGTGGAAGCCCGGTCTGGGACGATGCCTGACGCTGTGGTTTCGGTAAGCAAAACGGCTAGCGGGCAGCAGGTTGTCCGGGACGCTGGCGAGGCCAGCGGGGCAAGATGGAGGTTTTACAGACCGAAATCCTACTATAAACCGAATTGCCGCAAAATCAAGCGGATACGAGGGGAGTGGAGTCACGAGTTGTCATGTTCTGTCCTGTTTTGGCGATATGGGGAGGATGGGGTTAGGAGTTGGCTTGAGAGTGTGGCGGTGTGACTTATATTATAGGGGTTTGCAGCCGTCTGCGGGGCGTGTGTGCAAAGTCCTGTGCGGGTGGCCCGTGTTGTGTAACGGAAGAGGCTCACGATGACGTATTCGAGGAAGAACATCGCGGCGATGGCGGGGTATGTGCCCGGCGAGCAGCCGCAGGGGCGGACATTTGTCAAGCTGAACACGAACGAGAATCCGTATCCGCCGTCGCCGAAGGTAGGCGAGGCGCTGGCGTCGTTTGACGTGTCGCGTCTGCGTCTGTATTCGGAGCCGTCGGCGGCGCGGGTTCGCCGTGCGGCGTCGGAGGTACTGGGGCTGCGTCCGGAGAACTACCTGATAGGGAATGGTTCGGACGATTTGCTGACGATAGCGCTGCGGACGTTTGTGGATCAGGGGGGCGTGGCGGCGTACACGGAGCCGAGCTACTCGCTGTATCCGGTGCTGGCGGAGCTTCAGGGTGCGCAGCGTCGTCCGGTGGAGCTGACGGCGGACTTTGGCTTGCCGTCGGCGGACGAGCTGCTGGCCCGTCTGGAGGGCGCGACGCTGTTTCTGGTGGCGAATCCGAATGCGCCGACGGGGAATCTGCTGAGCCGGGAGACGCTTCGCGAGGTGGCTCGGCGGTTTGCGGGGGTGCTGTGGATCGACGAGGCGTATGCGGACTTCTCGGGTCAGACGTGCCTGGACTTTGTGGGTGAGTTTCCGAATGTGGTGGTGTCGCGGACGCTGTCGAAGAGCTATTCGCTGGCGGGTCTGCGCCTGGGGATAGCGTGTTCGAGCGAGTCGATCATCTTTGAGATGAACAAGGTCAAGGACTCGTACAACGTGGACATGGTGGCTCAGGCGCTGGCGGAGGCGGCGCTTCGCGACCAGGCGTACATGCGCGGGAACGCGCAGCGGATTGTGGCGACGCGCCGTCGGGTGACGGAGCGTCTGCGGGAGATGGGTTGCGACGTGCTGCCGTCGGAGGCGAACTTCATCTTCGTGCGTCCGCCGCAGCCGGCGCCGGCGGTGTTCGCGGGTCTGCGCGAGCGCGGCTATCTGGTGCGCTACTTTGCGTTGCCACGGATTGACGACCGCATCCGGGTGACGATGGGGACGGACGCGGAGATGGACGGCTTTCTGTCGGCGATGGCCGAGATCCTTGGCGTTGGCCAGGCGTGATTGATGGGCGGGCCGTCGTCGTCAGCGTCGTCAGTGCCGTTGCCTGAGCCTGGGGGGGCTGTCTCACCGGGTGGGGGAGGCCGTGTTCGTCCGCCGAAGCGCCGTGACGTGGCGCATGCGTGGGATGCGTTCTGCTATGCGATGCAGGGGTACTGGACGGCGATGCGGACGGAGGCGGCGTTTCGGCAGGAGTTTGTGATAGGGCTGTTTCTGTTTGGGCTGTCGTTCTACCTGCCGTTTTCGCTGGCGGTTCGTCTGCTGCTGAATTCGCTGTGGCTGCTGCTGTTGGCGGCGGAGCTGTTCAACACGGCGATTGAGGCGGTGGTGGACTTGGTGACGCCGGAGTGGCATGCGCTGGCGAAGCGTGCGAAGGACATGGCGGCGTGTGCGGTGCTGCTGGTCTTGACGGCGCTGTTTGCGTGCTGGACGTTTGCGCTGCTGCACTACCTGGAGTTTGACCTGGATGCGTTTGTGCACTACTTCCACCGTTGAAAAGCGCCATTATCCCTTGACTTTTGGGAAAGTGATGTCATATTAGGAAACGTTCCGACCATTCGTGATGGTGCTTGTAGCTCAGTTGGCTAGAGCGCCTGGTTGTGGCCCAGGAGGTCACCGGTTCAAGCCCGGTCAAGCACACCACCCCTTTCTGCCATCACGTCCATGAGTCGGTTCGCATCCATCGTGATGGTGCTTGTAGCTCAGTTGGCTAGAGCGCCTGGTTGTGGCCCAGGAGGTCACCGGTTCAAGCCCGGTCAAGCACACCACCCCACAGTTGACAGACCCCGCTCCTCTCGTCGGAGGCGCGGGGTCTTTTTTTTCGTGTGTGTGCGAGTGGCCGTGCGGCGTGTCACTCGTGGATGTCGAGGATGGGGTCGGCGGGGGGGGAGGGGGGGAGGTTTCGGTTTTCCCAGGCGCGTTCGGCGAGCTGGGCCATGGCGTCGGTGATGCGTGTGAGTTCGTCGGCGGGGGTGATGAAGGGGGGCATGGTGTAGATGTAGTTGCCGAAGGGTCGGAGCCAGACATGGGTGTCGAGGACGTTCTGCTGGACTTGTGCGGGCGTGGGCATATGCTCGACCTCGAGGACGCCGATGGCGCCGAGGCAGCGGACGTCGCGGATGTTGTGGGTGCCCTTGAGTGGCATGAGGCTGTCACGGAGGTGTCGTTCGATGGCGGCGGTCTGCGGTTTCCAGTCACCGGTCTGGAAGAGTTCGAGCGAGGCGCAGGCGGCGGCGCAGGCGAGGGGGTTGCCCATGTAGGTGGGGCCGTGCATGAAGGCTCCGGAGCCGCGTGAGGAGATGACGTCGGCAACGTGTCGGGAGGCGCAGGTTGCGGCAAGGGTGATGGAGCCTCCGGTGAGGGCCTTGCCGACGGTCATGATGTCGGGGACGATGTCGGCGTGGTGAGCGGCGAAGAGCTTTCCGGTTCGTCCGAAGCCGGTGGCGATTTCGTCGAGGATGAGGAGGACGCCGTGCTGGTCGCAGAGGTGCCGGAGTCTGCGGAGGTAGTTGGGGTGGTAGAGCCACATGGCGTTTCCGCCCTGGAAGATGGGTTCGCAGATGACGGCGGCGATGGTGTCGTGGTGCTGGTCGAGGAGGCGTTCGAGGGACTGGGTGTCGTCAGGGTTCCAGGGGCCGTCGAAGGGAGAGGTGGGCTGTTCGGCGAAGAGGTGGTGTGGCATGATGCCCTGGAAGAGGGTGTGCATGCCGTCGGGGTCGCTGAGTGCCATGGCGCCGGCGGTGTCGCCGTGGTATCCGCCCTTGAGTGCGAGGAGCCTGCAGCGCTGTGGCTGTCCGAGTGCGTACATGTACTGGACGGCCATTTTGGCGGCGCATTCGACGGCGATGGAGCCGGAGTCGGCGAGGAAGATGCGGTCGAGTTCTGGGGGGAGGAATTGTGCGAGTCGCTGAGCGAGGGTGATGGCGGGCTGGTGGGTGAAGCCGGCGAACATGACGTGGCAGAGGTGTTCGGCCTGGCTGCGGATGGCCTGGGAGATGTGGGGGTGGTTATGGCCGTGGGCCATGGTCCACCAGCTGGAGATGGCGTCGATGAGCTCGGTGCCGTCGGCGAGTCGGATATGGGTGCCGAAGGCGTCGGTGGCGAGGTTGACGGGCGGCGGGTTGCCGATGGAGGCGTAGGGGTGCCAGAGGTGCTGTCGCTCGAAGTCGAGGAGGGGCTGGAGGTTGAGGGGGAGGGTGGAGAAGGTCGTCATGGCTTGGGGAAGATGGCGGTGAGGTCGAGTTCGGGCAGGGGCTGTCCGGGGGTGACTTTGGGGAGGGTGACGATGGGGGCGTCGAGGTGGTGTGCCTGGAGGTATCGGGCGATGGTGCGTGGGGTGTCGCGGTCGATGATGGGGTCGGCGTCGGGGGCGTAGTTGTAGATGACGGCGGCGAGGGGGATGTGCCGTGCGCGTGCGGCCTCGAGGGAGAGGATGGTGTGGTTGATGCTGCCGAGCTTTCCGGAGGTGACGAGGATGAGTGGCCAGCGCTGCTGTGCGGCGTAGTCGGCGGCGAGGGTGAGTTCGGGGTCGAGCGGGACGGCCAGTCCGCCGGCGCCCTCGACGAGGACGAGTTCGTGTCGGCTGGCGAGTTCGTTGGCGCAGCGGGTGATGAGGGGGAGGTCGAGTCGTCGGTTCTCGAGTCGTCCGGCGAGGTCGGGGGAGGCGGGGAAGCGGAAGATTTGTGGTGCGGTGAGTCCCTGTTCGTCCTCGGGGAAGCGTCGTCCCATCATGTCGCGGTGTGCGTCGAGGTCTTCGGAGAAGCCGTCGTTGCCGGTCTGGACCATCTTCATGGTGATGACGTCGCGTCCGTCGCGGAGGAGCTGTGCGGCGATGGCGCCGGTGGCGATGGTCTTGCCGACGCCGGTGTCGATGCCTGAGATGAAGAGAATGGTGCCCATGGTGTGCGTGCGGGGGGGATGTGGGTGTGTGGTGGTGTGGGTGGGGGGGCGGGCGTCTAGAAGTCGGCGAGGCTCTGGAGGAGCTGCTGGTCTTCGGGGACGGAGCGTCCGCGGGTGGTGAGGTATCCTCCGGTCATGAGGCTGTTGAGTCCGGAGAGCATGAGGAGTGCCTGGAAGTCCTTCATGAGGGTTTCCCGTCCGGCGCAGAATTTGAGCATTTTGGTTGGGTTGACGAGTCGGAAGATGGCGAAGGCCTTGGCGGCGTCGGCGGGGGAGACGTGGGGCTGGTCCTGGAGGGGGGTGCCTGGGATGGGGAGGAGGATGTTGAGGGGGGAGCCCTCGACGTCGAGGTCACGGATGGCGAAGGCCATGTCGATGCGGTCTTCCCAGGATTCGCCGAGTCCGAGGATGCCTCCGGTGCAGTTGGTGATGCCGGCCTCCTTGAGGTAGGCGATGGTGTTGAGCTTGTCCTGGATGGTGTGGGTGTCGGCGACGAGCCGTGCGTACTGGGCGGGGCTGGTCTGGAGGTTCATGTTGTAGCGGTAGACGTGGTGTTCGGCGAGCATTCGGGCGGTCTGTCGGGAGAGGATGCCGATGGAGACGCAGAGGTTGAGGTCAGGGAGTTCGCGGTGGAGGAGGTCGAAGGTCTCGAGCATGGCGAGGAATTCGGGCGTGGGCTCGGTGTAGCCGTAGCCGCTGGTGACGTAGCCGAAGTGACGGACGCCGTGGTCGTAGGCGGTTCTGGCGGCCTCGAGGACCTTTTCGGGCGGGAGGAGTGGGTAGGTGTCGATGCCGGTGTGGTGGTGTGCGCTCTGGGCGCAGAAGCGGCAGTTCTGTCCGCAGCGTCCGGACTTGGCGTTGATGATGGAGCAGGCGGGGGCGGCGGGGGCGGCGAAGCGGTGTCGGACCTTGTTGGCGAGGGAGATGAGGTCGAGGAGGTCTTCGCCGTGGATGTGGTTGGCGAGGTCGAGGGCCTCCTGGCGGGTGAGGGGCTGTCCGTCGAGGACCTTGTAGGCGTTCTGGATATCGGGATGGAGGTGGCAGGAGATGGTCATGGTATGTGTGTGGGTGGGGCTAGGGGTGGGGCGCGTCAGGCCGTGAGGTGGAGCAGGGTCTGTGCGATGGTGAAGAAGATGACGAGGGTGACGGGGTCGACGATGGTGGAGAGCATGGGTGCGGCCATGGTGGCGGGGTCGAAGCGGAGTCGTTTGGCGGCCATGGGGAGGGTGCAGCCGATGAGCTTGGCGAAGATGACGGTGCAGAGGATGGTGGCGGAGACGATGAGTTCGACCTTGAGGCGCGGGATGTCGCCGTAGTTGAGGCTGGAGGGGAAGAAGTGCATGTAGAGGAAGTTGACGGCGGCGAGTGCGAGTCCGACGATGGCGCCGATGCGGAGTTCGTGCCAGAAGACGCTTGGCCACTGGCGGAGCTCGATATCGCCGACGGCCATGCCTCGGATGACGAGGGTGACGGCCTGTGAGCCGCAGTTGCCGCCGGTTCCCATGAGCATGGGGATGAAGGCGGCGAGGACGGCGGCGGAGGCGAGGAGGTGTTCGAAGTGGGTGATGACGGCGCCGGTGAAGGAGGCGGAGATCATGAGGAAGGTGAGCCAGCCGATGCGGTTTCGCGCCAGTTGGAAGACGCCGGTCTTGAGGTATTCGCCCTCGGAGGGGTGGAGGGCGGCCATCTTCTCGAAGTCCTCGGTGTTCTCGGCCTCGATGACGTCGACGATGTCGTCGATGGTGATGATGCCGACGAGGCGGTCCTCGTTGTCGACGACGGGCATGACGTTGAGGTCGTAGTCCTGGAAGTCGTGGGCGACCTCCTCCTGGTCGTCGAGGGTGTGGACGTGCTTGACCTGGAGGGCCATGATGTCGCGGATGAGGAAGTTGTTGGGAGCGAGGAGGATTTTGCGGAGGGAGACGGCGCCGACGAGCTTTCGTCTGGGGTCGGTGACGTAGGCGGTGTAGATGGTCTCGCGGTCGGTTCCGTGTCGTCGGATATGGGCGAGTGCGCTTTCGACGGTCATGTCCTCGAAGAGCGAGATGTACTCGACGGTCATGATGGAGCCGGCGGAGTTCTCGGGGTAGCTGAGGGCGCGGTTGATGAGCGAGCGCTTGTCGGGGGGTGCGGCCGAGAGGATCATGCGGACCATGTTGGTGGGCAGCTCCTCGAGGATGTCGACGGCGTCGTCGACGGAGATGCGCCGGATGAGGTCGTTGATGTCGGCGTTGGCGATGGAGGAGATGATGTACTGGTGGAGGTCCTGGTTGAGGTAGGTGAAGATGTCGGCGGCGTGATCCTTGTTGAGGAGTCGGAAGATGACGAGGATCTTCTCCTTCTCGTCGTCGGGGATCTGTCCGATGAGGTTGGCGGCGTCGGTGGGGGTGAGGTCGGCGAGATAGGCGCGGATGTCCTGCCAGCGGTTATGGTCGACGAGGTTCAGGAAATGGTCCTCGTCGACGGGTCGGAGTGCGGAGGGGCGTTCCTGTCCGTCGGCTGGGGGCGGTGGTGGGGGGGGCGTCTGGGCGCTGTCTTGGTGTGGGGCGTCGTTCGTGGCCTGGGTGGTGTTGAGGTCGCGTTCGGGGTCTTGGTTGTGTGAGTCCATGGGCGGTGCTCCCCGGGGGTGGGGGTGGAGGCGTCGTCGTCGTTCCGTGCGGGTGTCGCGTCGGAGGGCGGAGTCATGGCGCGTATGGTGTGTGGGTGGCCATGTTCGATGGGGTGTGAGAGTGCCGTTGGTGTGACGGCGGCCTCATCGGCCTCGGTCCCTGCGACCGTCTCTGAGCTGCGAGAGCCACGGCGCAGGTTTTCTGTCTCCGGGGAGTGGGCTGGGGATATGGAGGGTGACGGTGAAGGTTCCGTTGTGGTCTGGGGGGAGGCTGACGCGGAAGGAGGCGTTGCCGGGCTGTGGGAGGTGGGGGAGGGTCTGACCGTTGACGGTGACGGTGGCGTCCTTGCCGAGGGCGTGGAAGTTGAGCATGAGCCGCTGCTCGTCGGGTGCGACGGTGAACTGCCGTGAGAGGGTGGTGGCGCCGTCGGGCGCGGTCTGGGTGTGCCAGTCGGGCGTGAGGGGGCGGAGTGGGGTGGCGTCGTCGAGGAGTGCGGCGAATTCGAGTCCGGCGGGGTCGGGGAAGTCGGGCTCGTCGGCGAGGGCGGCGGGGGAGCGGAGGGTGGGGAAGTCGCGTCGGAGGGTTTGGAGGCGGTGTGCGGCGTCGAGGGCGTCCTGGAGTCGTTCGGGGGAGTCGAGCGGCTGGTCGAAGAGCCGTTGGGCGTCGAGGCGTCGCTGGGCGTGTTCGAGTGCGAGGCAGAGTCGGTCGGCGAGCAGTCGCTGTTGGGGGGTGAGCGGGTGCTTGGCGACGACGAGGAAGAGCTGTTCGCGGAGGTTTCGGAGCTGCTGGTCGTCGGGGTGTCTGGGGTCGAGCCGTGTCCAGTCGAGGAGGAGCTGTCGGAAGGGCTGTTCGCCGAGGGTCCGGTCGGCGTCCTGGATGGGGGAGAGGAGTCTGGGGGCGGGGCGTGCCTGCTGCTGGTCTGCCGGTGCGGGGAGGGCGCAGAGGACCAGGAGGAGGGCGATGGGCAGCAGGCGCGTGAGGTCAGTCATGGTAGGGTTTTGGGGGCCGTGGGAGGAAAAAAGGTGGCTTGGGCTAAAAAAAGCGCGAAAAAACGGCTGGGCGGATTTGCAAAAGGTTCGTTAGTCGTAGTATTTTATAGGAGTTTACGATTTTTTTGCATTCAGACACGAGCGTGCGGTAGCGAAACGCATGTGGAGGGTCAGGATAAGAACCCGTTGAACAGGAGTAGAAGGCGATGGCTGCAAAAGCAATCAAGGCAGAATTCTATGATGTGAAGTCCCGCGCCAAGGTCGAGCTGACCGTTGCGTGCAAGGCGAAGACCGAAGCGGGCCGCAGCATGATCTATGGGAAGACCGAGGACGGCCGTCTCCTGCCCAAGTTCATCAAGGGCGAGGATTTCGATGGCGTCTACAAGGCCCTGCCCCTGAAGGGCGAGGAGCCCCAGCCCGCCGAGGAGCCCAAGGCCAAGAAGACCTGCGCCAAGCGTGCCTGCGGCTGCAAGGCCAAGAAGGACTGAGTGACGGTCAGCCAAGGCTGAGCACCTCTCATCGTGGCCGCCGCCGGACATCCGTCTGGTGGCGGCCTTTCCGTTGGCGACAGCAAGAATGTACTCTTTCCTGCCCGAAAATTCAAGGTAGACGGTGGTCGGCGGCGCACAAAACGCCGTCTGAGCCTGGGTCGTCCGCCGATAAATTCGCGTTGGCGAATTGCAAAAAGGGCATGGCGGTGTACATTAGCCCAATGCGACTGTCATCGCCGTCACCCACCTGGCCAGGCGGGGGGGCGGGCGATGGGCGTACACGAACCATTTTGTCCACTTGAAGATAGGCCGCGGCGTGGCCGCTGCGGGCAAACGAGCAGGAGCAACCAACCATGTCAGTACATCCCAGCCTGAAGACCAAGGGCGCCGTGTCCGAGCGCCGCAACGTGTTGAAGCGCTTCGAGCGCATCGAACAACTCAAGAAGGAAGGCCGTTTCCAGGACGGCGACAAGGCCTGGGGACTGCCCAAGACCAAGCCGCAGGACTAAGGCAGGCCCGCGCACCTTATTCCCGCCCCTCAAGCAGGCCGCGTCATCGCTTCGGCTAGATGACGCGGCCTGTCGTGTTTCCGTGAGGGAGCCGCCCCAAAAAACTCGCGACGGAAGATGACAAGTCCAGTCAGGGACACTATATTATAAGACGCGGTGCGCCCTGCGCCGCCCTGAAAGACTACGATTTTGATAGAATATAGGTTCCCGTACCAAGGCAAAAGGCCGGCGAGGCCGGCAAGGAGTTTCAGCGATGTGGAACTACACGGACAAGGTGATGGATTACTTTCTGCACCCTCGGAACGTGGGTGAGATAGCGGACGCGGATGGTGTCGGCGAGGTTGGGAACATCGTGTGCGGCGATGCGATGAAGCTGTACGTGAAGATGTCGCCCGATGGCCGGACGATTGCGGACGTGAAGTTCCAGACGTTTGGGTGTGCGAGCGCGATAGCGAGCGCGAGTGCGCTGACGGAGATGCTGAAGGGGAAGACTTTGGAGGAGGCGCGTCGTCTGACGAATCAGGACATCGCGGACTATCTGGGGGAGCTTCCGGAGGAGAAGATGCACTGTTCGGTGATGGGTTCGGAGGCGTTTGACGCGGCGCTGAAGGATCTGAAGGCGAAGCATCCGGAGTGGGAGGTGCCGGTTCCCGAGGAGGTGGAGGAGGGCGCGGAGCGCATCGTCTGCCACTGCTTCAGCGTGACGGAGGGCGAGATACGCAAGGTGATCCGCGAGAATCACCTGACGACGGTGGAGCAGGTGACGCACTTCACGAAGGCCGGCGGCGGCTGTGGCGGCTGCCGCGACGACATCCAGGCCATTCTGGACGACATGAACGGTCAGCAGGCGCGGGCGGAGGAGACGACGGCGCCTGCGCCGTCGAACCTGACGAACCTGCAGCGCATTGCGCTGATCCAGTCGGTGATGGACACGGTGATCCGTCCGGGGCTGAAGGCCGACGGCGGCGACGTGGAGCTGATCGACATCGACGGGAACGACGTGAAGGTTCGTCTGAAGGGCAAGTGCGCGGGCTGTGGCGCGGCGCTGCAGACGCTGAAGCACTGGGTTGAGGCGAAGCTGCGCGAGAAGGTCTCCGGTGGCATCAACGTCATCGAGGTGAAGTGAGAGGGGGCCGTTTTGCGGTCTTCGCGAGACATGAAGGAGAAGTGACGATGACAGCACAGGACATCGTTTATGTTGACAACAACGCCACGACGCGCGTGGCGCCGGAGGTGTTCGAGGCGATGGTGCCGTTTCTGACGACGGAGTACGCGAATCCGTCGAGTCCGCATCCGTTTGCGGCGGCTCCTGCGTCGGCGGTGGTTTCGGCCCGCGAGAGCGTGGCGGCGCTGCTGGGTGCGTCGGCGGACGAGATTGTGTTCACGAGCTGTGGCTCGGAGAGCGACAACACGGCGATCCGCAGTGCGCTGGAGACGCAGCGTGGCCGGAACAAGGTGGTGACGACGGTGGTGGAGCATCCGGCGGTGCTGACGCTGTGCCGCTTTCTGGAGAAGCACGGTGTGCGTGTGGAGTATCTGCCGGTGGACAGCCGCGGTCGCATCAGCCTGTCGCAGGCTCGCGAGGTGATCGACGAGGACACGGCCATCGTGTCGGTGATGTACGCGAACAACGAGATCGGCAATCTGTATCCGGTGAACGAGCTGGCGGAGATTGCGCACGAGCGTGGCGCGCTGTTTCACACGGACGCGGTTCAGGCGGTGGGCAAGGTACCGATTGACCTGTCGAAGACGCAGATTGACTTTCTGTCGCTGAGCGGTCACAAGCTGCATGCGCCGAAGGGGATTGGCGCGCTGTATGTGCGTCGGTTCACGCCGTACTCGACGTTTCTGCTGGGTGGGCACCAGGAGCGTGGCCGCCGTGCGGGGACGGAGGCGGTGGCGAACATCGCGGGTCTGGGGAAGGCGTGTGAGCTGGCGCTGTCGCACATTGGCGAGGAGCAGACTCGTGTGCGGGCGATGCGTGACCGTCTGGAGCGGGGTCTGGTGGCGTCCTGTCCCGACCCGCTGGTGAACGGCGATCCGGAGCATCGTCTGCCGAACACGCTGAACATCTGCTTCCGGTACATCGAGGGCGAGTCGATCCTACTGCGGATGTACCAGGCGGCGCACATCTGCGCCTCGTCGGGCTCGGCGTGCACGAGCGGTTCGCTGGAGCCGTCGCACGTGCTGCGCGCGATCGGTCTGGACTATCGCTCGCTGCATGGCTCCGTGCGGTTCAGCTTCAGCCGGTACAACCAGGAGTCCGACGTGGACGCCATCCTGGAGACGCTTCCGGGCATTGTGCGCGAGCTGCGGGCGCTGTCGCCGTTCGGTCGCGACTGAGGGAGGGGAGACGACGATGACGCAGGCTTCCGAGAAGAGGATACAGGTCGTCGAGATCCTGAGCAACCTGGAGGATGTGCCCGCGCTGGAGGAGCTGCTGACGGCGACGGGGTACGAGCCGTCCTCCTACTCCGACCTGGAGGAGCAGCGCGGCACGACGTATCTGCTGGCGTCGGACATGTCTGAGGCCCGTGCCTGGCGTGAGGCCATCGAGGGGCTGTTGCCGGAGTGGTCGGACTGTCTTTCCGGTGCGCCGCTGACGGTTCAGACCGCCGAGCTGCTGGAGGAGGACTGGTGCAACAGCTGGAAGCGGAACTTCCACACGTTCCGCGCCAGCGACCGTCTGGTCATCCGTCCAAGCTGGGAGCGCTATGAGGCTCAGCCTGGCGACCTGGTGCTGTCGCTCGACCCGGGCATGTGCTTCGGGACGGGCTACCACGGGACGACGAAGGCGTGTCTGCAGTTCATGGACGAGCTGGAGGCGCAGCAGGGTCCCGTCTCGTTCCTCGACTGCGGCTGCGGCTCGGGGATTCTCTCGATGGGCGCCAGGCTGCTCGGCTATGACCCGGTGCGCGCGTTCGACAACGACCCGCAGTGCATCACCACGACGCAGGAGAACATGGAGGTGTGCGGCATCGGCGGCATTGAGGTGAGCGTCGCGGATCTGTCGTCGTACCGGGGGCCGCAGGCGCGTCTCGTGGCGGCCAACATTCTGGCGGTGGTGCTGGATCGGTATGCGGAGCAGGTGGTGAGCTATGTGGCCCGCCCCGGCCATCTCATCCTGTCGGGGATACTCATCGAGCAGTATGAGGGCATCCGCGAGCGCTTCACGGCGCTGGGGCTGAGGGAGGTTGCCGTCAAGACCATCAGCGAGTGGCGCAGCGGACTGTTCGAGGTGCGGTAGCGGTCTGGTTTTTGTCCGCATTTTTGTCCACAAAACACACAAAATAACGCAAAGCGCGAACGTTCGTTCGGCTGGTTTCCTGATACGGGGCTTCCTCCGCCGTGAGGCGGGGTGAGCCCCGATTTTTCTGTGTGTGGGGAGGCGAGGCGGAGGGGGGCGTCAGTAGGTCATGATTTCGCGGATGGCGGCGGCGGTCTCGGCGAGGGGCTGGTCGCTGATGGAGACCTCGGAGACGAGGGGGCCGTCGTAGCCGGCGCGGCGGAGTTCAGCCATGACGGCGTGGAAGTCGACGCTGCCCTTGAGGAGTCCGGGCCAGGAGTTCTTGCCGGGGCCGCCGTCGAAGTCCTTGAGGTGGACGCGCTTGATGTGGGGGCCGAGTGCGCGGACCCAGTGCTGTGGGTACTGGAAGATGGCCATGTTGCCGGAGTCGAAGTAGAAGCCGACGTCGGGGGAGCCGACCGTCTCGAGGAGTCGTCGCATCTCGAGGGGGCTGAAGAGGAAGCCGGACCAGATGAATTCGACGGCGAGGGCGATGTGGAGTCGTTCGCAGACGGGTGCGAGGGTCTTGAGGTTGGCGATGGCGTTCTGGTAGGCGTCCTCGTAGAAGAGGTCGGGGGTGCAGCGTCCGAGGGTATGGAGCGCGGCGGTGGCGCCGAGCCTGGCGCCGCATTCGAGGGCCCAGATGGTCTCGGCGATGGCGTCGCGGGCCTGGTCTGGGGGGAGGAGGAGGTGTCCGGAGGCGTTGGAGATGGTGATGGAGTCGATGGGGAGTCCGAGTTCGCGGGAGGCCTGGCTGAAGGTCTTGAGCTGCTCGTCGGTGGTGCTGTAGCTGAAGGGGAATTCGCTGGAGTTGCGGACGGCGAGCTCGACGGACTCGAAGCCGGCCTCCTTGGCGGTGGCGATGAATTCGGGGACAGGCAGTTTGGGCAGTACGAGTTCGGTCAAGGCTGGCTTCATGATGGGCTGCTCCTGGCTGTGGGTGAGGGTGCGGGGAGTCGGTTCGCGGACGCCGCCCATGGGGGGGTGGTGGGCGGCGCCCGTGGGGCTTTTTTTTGTGGGGGAGGGGGGG
>CALZPA010000065.1 GCA_945827525.1 uncultured Lentisphaeria bacterium
TCGACGTAGAGGCCGTCCGACTGGCGCAGGTCGGCGAAGTCGCTGGTGCCCAGCATGGGCCGGCTGCCGTGGATGATGATGTCGCTGTCCATGTCTGTCTCCTCCTGATGATTCCGTGGACGTTCTGGCCTGCCTGTCAAACAGGCAGACAAGGCACATAGATAGACACCTGAGGGCTACGGCTGTTCGGCCTAGATGCCTGCCAACCGACCGCTCCCCTCGTGCCTCGCCCTTCCCCACTACATCCGGGCGAACAGCGGCATCACCAGCAGCAGCGCACCAGCCACGCCAAACAGCACAGCCAGCCCGCGACGCCAGCGCTCGTCCGTCGCCCCCAGGCGCAGCAGGTCACGATACCGCCAGGGAAGACCAATGCCGACCATCCCGGCAATCCCCAGCGCCAGACACACCACACCATACATGGCGCGCCCCGGCACGTCAAACGCGAACGACGCCTGTATCAGATGGTTCGCGCACAGCGTCAGAAAGCCGCCCAGCGCCCGCGCGTTCACATAGTCCAGCAGATACCACGACAGCCCCGCCGTCACGGGCACCAGTGCCCACACCAGCGGATGAAATTTCGCCAAATCCCCCTCCAGCATCCCGCAGCCATGATACGCCGACCACACCAGACACACCAGCCCCAACGCCATCCCCACCCACTTCGGCTCACGGGCCCACCGCTGACACGACGCGCCACGCCCCGAAACCACACGCCAGAACGCCAGACTCGCCGCCAGGCAAAACGCACCCAGCACGGCCGACAACCCCAAAAACACCAGCTTATCCATCGTCTCTCAACCGCCTCCTGCGCGGCACTCCGCATGCTTATCAGACTCTTCCTACTCCCGCCCCCGCCGCGGCGCGTCCGCCCCGAACAGCTCCAGGCGCGTCCGCCTGAACGCAACCCCCAGACGGCCGTCAATCTCCAGCCAGAACCCGCCATACTGACGCAACAGCCGCTCGGCGCGCTCCGGCGCCACCGCCGACCGCGCCGACATCAGCCGCGCATACCAGCGCTCCCCCGCATGTCCCAGCGCATACCGGTACACCACATCATCCTCCCCGATGACCTCCAGCATCACCTCCTGCCGGAAATCGGCCACCTCCCGCGTCACATCCAGCACCGCCATCCGGCGGAAGCTGTCGACGACGTTCTGAACCACCGGCGCCGACACGCTCCGCCCCCTCGGCACACGCCCCTGCACCTCGTATCCGCCCGGACGCTGCTCCAGACACCAGCCCAGCTCCTTGAACTCCGAGACGCGCGCCACGCGCTTCGCGCCCGCCGTCCAGCCCGGCAACGACCGATCAAGCCAATGCGTCATCGGCTGGCCAACCTGACGGAACAGGTAGTCCGTCAGCATCGACGGCACCTCCTCCGACGACACATAGCGCCCCTGCGGCTCCCCGCTGTAGTCCCGACGCCATCCCCCAAACCGCACCCTGCGGCTACTCCCGTCCCCATACGAGAACACCACCTCGCAGACCGCCGGCGAAAGCCCCACCGCCGACAGCTCCTCGCCCGACAGCGACAGCGGCTCCCCCTCGCACACATTCAGAGACTCCACCAACTGATTCAACTGCCCCACCGACACCGGAAAGCCGCCGCGCTCCTGAACACCCCACGCTCCGCCCTCACCACGCACCAGCGAGAAGTCCCCTCCGCGACCCCCACGAAAACTCACCCGACTCAGCGTGTCCCGAGACAGCCCGGACGCCAGCAGACGCACGCGCCGCACATCGCCGGACACCACCGACACCGCCGCCGACTCGTCCAGGTCCGACACATCTCGCAGAAACCACCAGACGCCCAGCGACACCACGGCCAGCGACACCGCCACCGCCGCCACCGCCGAACGGCGCCCCATCCCCCAGGCTCCACGCAGCGAACGCCAGCACCGAGGCCCCAACAGCAACAGCAGAAGCACCCCAGGCCCCGCCAGCAGGTTCAGCAGCACGATGCGCTGACGATGACGCTCCAGCGCCTGCCCCGAGGCCACCTGCAGCGCCCGCAGACTGCGCTCCGCCGCCAGCAGACGGCCATGGATGTCGCGCACCCGCGCCCCCTCCGCGTCGCTCAGCGTCTGGCCTCCGCGCCCCTCCAGCGCCTTCAGCTCCTCCTGCAGCCGTCCACGCTCCTGCTGCGCCACTTCCAGCCGCTCCTGGAACAGACGACGCGCCGCCTCGGCGCGCTCGTCCAGCCGGGTCAGCCCACGCTGCACGAAGGAGCGGTTGCGCAGCGCCATCATGTCGGCCCCGTCGGGACGCAGCGCGTCCAGACAGTTCAGCAGCAACTGGAGATTGTCGGTCCGCCGCTCGGCGGTGAAGGTGTCCTGCAGGCAGTCGGCGTCGCCGACGAGAATGCAGCGCGTCCCGTCGGGCGATGTCCCGCCGCCGAACGCCGAGGGCAGACGCCCCTCCACGCTCACCGCCAGCGCGGACACCACGCCGCCCGCACGATAGTCGCGCTCCAGCAGACTCTGATGACGGAACGCACGGGCCGTCTCCGACAGCTGGCACTCCGACGTCGACGACAGCAGCGCCGACACCGACACGCCCTCGCGGGCCTCCCAGGTGAACGCTCCCGCGTAGAACAGCTCCACACGCTGCAGATACGCCGTCACCACATCCTCGGCGCTCATCTGCGCCGACGTCAGCGTCAGCCACTCCACATGGTTCTCCGGCACCCCGCGGCGGTTCGCCACAATCGTCGCCAGACGACGGTCCAGCACCGTCCGTCCCGTCTCGAAGGTGACGCCCCACGCCTTCAGCAACGGCCCCAGCTCCGACGAGCAGATGCCCACGGAACCCGAGCCCTGCTGGCGCATCCGCGTCCAGCACGCCGGATCCAGAAACGCCAGCAGCCGACCGCCACGCTGCACAAACGCATCCAGCGACCGCAGCGACGCCTCGGACAGCGGCGGCGGCTGAACCAGCAGCAGCACCTCGACGTCCGCATCCAGCGCCAGCCCCGCGCCCGCCACCGGCGCCTCCAGCGGGCGCAGCTCGCAGTTCGCCTCGCGCAGCGCCCCGACGACTCCCCATTCCGGCAACTGCCGCTGCCGCTCCATGTCCACGCCGCCAAACAGAGGCAGCTCCGACAGCACGGCGACCACCATCGAGCGGTCGCCACGCAGACGCTCCAGCGCCTTCGTCACCTCATACTCAAAGCTGTTCCGCGCCTGCGGCAACAGTTGCCGCAGACTGACGTCCGGACGCCCCAGCTGACGGAAGCTGACGCCCAGGCAGAACCTGCTCGACAGATCGTCGGCGCGCAGTTGCCGGAAGACCATGCCGTCCGCCAGCGCCTGCTGCTCGGCCGCCGAACCCGGCACCGGCTCCAGCACCCGCAGCTCCAGCTTGCCGCCGCTCCGACGCGCATACTCCTCCAGCATGCTCGCCACATACGCGCCATGACTCTGCAGGCTCGGCGGCACACCCGCCACCTGACGGCTCCAGTACAGCGTCGCCGTCACCGGACGCCCCAGCGACGACAGCGCCGACCGCATCGCCTGCGACAGCGTGAAGCGACCCTCCGACGTGAAGTCCAGCCTCGGACGCCACCAGCTCAGCAGCGCGTTCGCCGCCACCAGCGCCAGCGCCAGCAGCGCTGTCCGAACCAGCCAGCCACGACCTCCCAGCCACGACCTCACATCCTGCCACATCCTCCGCACATCCATCCGCATCGCACCACACCCCCGCTCAGCGGCTCTCACGGCGCCCGTCCAGCGCCGCCGCCGTCAAATGAAGAAAAAGCACCACCAGGCTCAGAAGATAGCAACTGTCGCCCACATCCAGCACGCCGCTCTGAAACGTCTCCAGCCGACGGGTCATGCTCAGCCAGCCCAGCAGACCGCCCAGCCAGCCGCCCAGCCACTGACGCAGAAACTGCTGCGACGACTGATGACCGCCCACCACCAGCAGCAGGCACACCACCGCCCCCGACACATATCCAATCACCTGACTCGACGTCAGCGCCGACAGTAGCGAGCAGATCGCCAGCAGCGCACCGCCCAGCAGCAGCCCCCCCACATACCCGCAGGCCATCACCCCCAAGTCCGGCTCGCCCAGCACACACACCGTCACCGCCAGCGGCAGACTCATCGCCAGCCCCAGCCCCAGACACGCCAGACCCGCCAGATACTTGCCCAGCACCACCTCCCACAGCCGCACCGGCATCGTCAGCAGCAGCTCCAGCGTCTGCTGACGACGCTCCTCGCTCCAGAACCGCATCCCCACCGCCGGCACAAACATCACCCACAGAAACGGCAGCCAGTAGAAGTACGACCGTAGCGACGCCTCGCGCAGCAGAAAGAAGTCGCCCCACAGAAACGTCGACAGCACCGACAGACACCCAAACGCCACCAGAAACACCAGAGCCACCGGCGTCACAAAGTACCCACGCAGCTCCTTCCACGCAATCCACAGCGACATCCCCATCTCTCTCAACGGCCTCCCAACTCCTCAGACCTCACCTCAAACAGCTCGCCAAGATGCCCGCGGACCTCCGACACCGGCGCGTCCAGACGCAGACGTCCACCCGCTATCAGCACCACCCGCGTGCACATCGACTCCACCTCCGACAGAATGTGCGACGACACCACTATCGCGCACCGCCGCCCCAGCTCCGCTATCAGCGACTGAACCTCGCGCTTCTGCACCGGATCCAGACCATCCGTGGGCTCGTCCAGCAGCAGCAGCCGAGGCGACCCCAGCAGCGCCTGCGACAGGCACACACGATGCACATACCCCTTCGACAGCGTCCCCACACGACGCTCCAGCACCGGCTCCAGCGACGTCAGCGACGCCACCCGAGCCACCTCCGCGCCACGTCCCCCACGCGCCACCCCGCGAAGACCCGCGCAGTACTCCAGAAACGACCGCACCGTCATCTCGCCATACACAGGCGCGTTCTCCGGCAGATACCCCGTCAGCCGACGGGCCGACACCCCGTCCGACACCGTGTCATGGCCTCCCACCAGCACACACCCCGAGTCCGGACGAAGATACCCCGCCATCATCCGCAGCGTCGTCGACTTCCCCGCGCCATTCGCGCCCAGAAAGCCGACAACCTCCCCCACGCCCACCGACAGGCTCACGCCACATACCGCCTGAACCGCCCCAAAGCGCTTGCTCACCTCGCGAAGCTCAAGCATCGCCCACGCCCTCCTCCTCAAGCACCGCAAACGACACCGCGCGTATCCCATACGACCGCGTGCGCAGCAGACGCCACCGCGACCCGGGGCTCCACGGCGGACGGTGCGACGACGCATGCTCCAGCACCAGCAGCGCACCCGGCGCCAGCCGCGACGAAAGACCCTCGTCCAGCACCAGCTCGCGCCACCCATACCGCCCTGCCGCCGTCTCATACGGCGGATCCGCCAGCACCAGGTCAGGCTGAACCCCAGCCGGCAGCAGACGAGCCACCGACGACGCATCGCCCTGCCGCAGCTCATACCCGCCGGACACGCCCAGCGCCCGCTCGACCGCCGACACATTGCGCCGTATCGCCTCGCAGTGCCGACGCTCCAGCTCAAAGCCATACACCTTCGCCGCACCGCGGCTCAGCGCCTCCAGCCCAAGCGCACCGCTCCCCGCAAACAGATCCAGGACCACGCGCCCCGTCACGTCCCCAAGCGTCGAGAACATCGACTCCTTCACCCGATCCTCCGTCGGACGGACCGCGTTGCCCTCCGGCGCCGTCAGGCGAATGCCGCCCGCCCTGCCGCTGATGATGCGCATCGGCTTCTCCTCCCCCTCACACTACTGGATGTACGTCGTCGACACGCCATGGCAACGCGGACAGCGAGACGCCAGCGACTGGCGCCCCTGCAGAAACACACGGTTGCACGTCGTGCAGCGCAGCAGACGCGGACGCGACAGCTCCCACCGGTTCGCGCGCTCGCGCAGCATGCAGTAGATCTGCAGCACCACCACACAGCCCAGCAGCAGAAACGTGTACAGCAGCAGCATGTCAGCCAAGGTCATATCTCCTGACGACTCCTATCTTTCTTCAGCCCTTTGCACTACACTGACTCTTCCCGTCCCGTCCCGTTCGCCCGCCCTCAGCGACGCTCCGCCGCCGTGCCCGGACGAACCTCGAAGACATACTCAATCTCACGGCGACGCTCCACCTCGCCCGGCGCAGGCTGATGATGCCCCAGCCAGCCATGGCGACGCAGCGCCCACGACCGCGCCAAGCCGTCCAGCTCCGCGTTGCCGCTGCTGACGCGCACCTGCACCCGCGCCCCCTGACGGCCACGCTCCACCACCGACAGCACCACCTGCCTCGGCGCTCCCGCACTCAGACCCGCCGACGAATCGGACAACGCACCCTCATCGGCACATGAGGCCAGCAGGATCGCCGCGCGCTTCCCGAAGTCCCCCAGCTCACTCGCCGGCACCGCGGACCACGAGCTGTCCTCATAGCGGCTCACCACCGCCAACGGACTGGACGGCGCCTCCCCGCGCGCCACCCTCATCGCACCCGACAGGTCGAGCAGCTGCTGACGAACCACCGACACCCGGACATCCAACGCCCACAGCGACAGGTCGTGACGCAGCGACGCCAGACTCGGCGCCAGCTCACCCAACTCGCCATGGCGCCCCAGCGACAGCGGAGACGCCGACAGCCCCGCGTCCAGACGACGCGTGAAGTCGCCCCAGCCCAGCGTCAGCCCCCCCGACGGCGACGCCTGTCGAACCGGATGCTCCAGCGACGCATCCAGCAGCGTCACCTGACCCACATCGTCCAGCAACGCATCGTTCAGGCGCAGAAAGTCACTCGCCACCGGCGACAGACGACCATCGTCCGCCGACATGCACCATAGCCGCAGCGTCTCCTCGTCGCTGACCTCCGGCACCACCGCACGACGCGCCTTCTCCAGCACCATGCACGCAAACACGCCATGGAACAGCGCGACACCCAGCAACGCCAGCAACGACCGCCACAGCCAGTCAAACCGCCCCGGACGGCCACGGCGACGAACCGCACGCGCCAGACGACGGTTCAGCTGCCGCTCCATACCCATGCGCTCTCCGCCGCCGCTAGCCACGGCTCCCCCTGCTCACCAGAACCACGTCCATGCGACGGCTCCGTATCTTCGCGATCACCTCGTTCAGACGCTCCCATGGCACCTGCGGCGACACGCTCAGCACCAGCTTCGGACGGAACGCCTTGCCATGCTCTCCCCCGCCACGCTCCTGCCCACGGTACATCCGCAGCAGCTTCCCCGCCTCCGCCTCCAGCTCGGCCTCCAGACTCTCCAGGGCCACCCCGCGCTTGTTCAGCTCCAGGCCGCCCTCGTCGTCCAGCACCAGCACCATCTTGTCCGCGACCACATACTCGCTGAAGTCCTCGGCGGACACCAGCGACGACACCTGGAGCTCATCGTCGGGCAGCGGCTCCTCACCCGCGTCCGTCGCCATCAGCACCCCGCGCAGATACAGCATGCTGTTGCTCAGCACAAACAGCAGCAGCAGCAGAAAGAACAGATCCGCCAGAGCCACCACCGGATAGCGGCCCGCACGATAGACGCACCTAGTTTTCCACCGCGTCATGGCGCTCCTCCTCATGAGGCTGCTCACCGCCCTGATGCTCCTCGGACACGCCGGCGCTTCCCGCCGCCACGCGGCGATGCCAGTCCTTCGTCACCATGAAGTACGTCATCTCCGCCGCCGCCTTCTCCATGTCCCCGATGATGGAGTTGAGACACTCCGTCAGGATGAAGTAGAAGCAGTGGACCGCCAACGCCACAATCAGCCCCAGCGCCGTCGTGAACAGCGCGTTCATCACCGGCCCTATCAGCTCCGCCATCGGCGTGAAGTTGCCCGTCTCCTTCACCTGCGCAAACACGTTCATCAGACTCAGCAGCGTGCCCAGCAGACCCAGTATCGGCGCGATGTTCCCAATCCCGGCCAGCAGCTTCACCCCACGCTCCAGACCCGGTATCACCGACATCGCCACCTCGTCCGTCGCCTGCTTCAGCGCCCAGTCGCCGCGGCTGTGGTTCGTGATCACCGCGCGAACCACCTTCGACACCGGCGTCGGCTTGCTGTCACAGATCGCCACCGCCTCCACCAGATTGTGGTTCCGCACCACATTGAACAGACCATGCAGAAAGTCCTCCACGTTGATCTGGCACCGGTGATAGCAGAAGAAGCGCTCCAGGAAAATCCACAGCGCCACCAGCAGCGCGCCAAACAGCAGATACCCAAACGGACCGCAGGACTCCAGCAACTGCAACGTCTTGTCCATCAACTCGTTCCTCCTAGGTCAAACTCCAACAGCCCCCCGTGGGCAGACTGGCTTTCCGTTCATCGTCCTCCCCCCCCGCGCACACACACGCCATCCCTCTTGCCGTGCCTCAACATAATGTAGCATGACTTTCCGACTATGTGACGACCACACCCGATTTTTCCTCCCGAACAGCCTCCCCCACACATACACGACGGGCCCCCGCGGACGCATATCCGCGGGGGCCCGTCGTCACGTCCCGGTCAGGGGACATCCGCGTCAGGGAGCCAGCCGGATGACCGTTCCGGGAACGAGCTCCTTCGTCTCGTCGAGAGTCGGGTTCAGCTCCTTGAAGCGTTCCAGCTGCAGGCCGGAACGGCGCAGGATGAGGTTGATCGTGTCACCGCTCTGGACAGTGTAGGTCGCCTGCGCCTCGGGCTGGACAGGCGGCTGCGCCTCGGGCTGGAAGGTGATGTTCTCCAGGATGGAGCTGCCATTCCCCGCCGGCTCAGGCTCGCCAGCCGGAGCGGCCAGGTTCACCACCGGCGGCATCTCGGCAGGAGACGGCGCCGGCGAAACCGCCGGAGACGCCGTGACCGAAGCCGCCGGCGCGGGGCTGGCCGACGCCGACGCCGGAGCGTCCGGACGACGCAGCAGCAGCACCTGCCCAATGTGCAGATTCGAGGACTTCAGGTTGTTCCACTCCCGCAGGTCGTCCTCCTTGACCTTGTAGCGGCGCGCCAGCGTCCACAGGTTGTCACCGCTCTTCACCACATGCTTGTCCGCCGACAGCCCGGCAATCCGGTTGCTGGTCTGCTGGACGGAGGCCGGCTTGCCGGCGTCCGCGCCCTTCGGCGCCTTCTTGGCCCCCTTCTCGGGAGCGGCGGCCTTGGGCTTCGCGCCGTCGGCGGCAGCCTTGGACTTCGCGCCGTCGGCGGCGGCCTTCAGCGTCAGCACCTGGCCGACGCGGAGCGTGTCGCTGGTCAGTCCGTTCGCCTGACGCAGGTCATCCGTCTTGAGCCCATAGCGGCGGGCAATCGTCCACAGGCTGTCGCCCGACTTCACCGTGTACTTGCCGTCAGGAGGCAGCGGACGCGCCACCTGCGACTTGCCGCCGGAGTGCGACGACGACGACGGACGCGCGGCGTCCTCGCCCTTCGCGGCGGTGCCCTTGCCTCTCTTCGCGGGCGTCACCGCCGGCTTCTCCGGCTCGGCGACCGCGACGGCGTTCGCGGGCAGCATCAGCTCCTGGCCGACCTGTATCTTCGAGTCGCGCGTGATGCCGTTGAGCAACGCGATCTCCTGCCACTTCACCCCATGGCGACGTGCGATGCTGCTGAGCGTGTCGCCGCGCCGAACCGTGTAGCGCTTGTCACCCGCCATCGGCGCTCCATCCCACGACGGCTGCGCCGCCACCGGCGCACCGCTCAGATTCTCAATCGCGCCGGGAACCCCCGGCTCACCCGCGCCAGGCTCCGACGCCGGCGGCACAAACCCAGCCTGGGGCGCCGCGCCATCAGGACGCGGCGACACATCCTTGCCCGACGCCACATCCGCGCCGGCCGGCGCCACCACCGGCGCCAGACGACCCGCGCCAAACGCGCCCTCGTCCGCCAGCGACGGCTCCGCAGGAACCGCGCCCGGAACCGCCAGCGACGGCTCCACAGGCACCGCCGAGCCACCCTGCTGCACCCCCTGCGACGCGCCGCCCGACGCCTGCGGCAGCAGCTTCAGCTCCGACGGCGACCCCATCGGCGCCGGAATGATCTCCCGGCTCCCCAACAGGCCATTCGCCCCGGACACCGTCGCCAGGCGGCGATCCTTCGAGCTGCAGCCACTCAGCAGCGCCACGGCCGCAACCATCCCCACGCCCAGACCATACCACGTTCTTCTCTTCGTCATCATCTGATGCTTTCCCCTGTCAATGGTTCTCTATCTTCTTGATGTGAACAAATGCAGCTCCTGACGCCCGTCACCCCCGTGACCGGGACGCCACCAGACCACGCGACGCCTCGGCAAAGCGACGCCCACGCTCCACGTAGTCCGAAAACATGTCCTGGCTGGCGCACCCAGGCGCCAGCAGCACCGTCCCCCCGCCGCCACGCGACGACACACACGCATCCGCGCGCGACACCGCCTCCTCCAGACTCCCGCACTCCACGCACGGCACCGCGCCTCCCCACGCGGACGCCAGCGCCGCTCGGCTCTCCCCTATCAGAAACGCCCCGCAGACGCGACCGGCCAGCTCCGGCAGCGCCGGCCCCAGGTCACACCCCTTGGCCACGCCGCCCGCTATCAGCGCGATGTCCCCGCGCCCGCGGTCAAACCGACGCACGCTCTGCACCAGCGCGTCCAGATTCGTCGCCTTCGAGTCGTCCACATAACGCACCCCGCGCGACGCATCCTCGCACACCACCTCCATCCGGTGCGGCCCAATCCGGAAACTCCGCAGCGCGGCCGCCGCCTCAACCGGCTCCACGCCGGCCGCCTCGCACAGCGCCACCGCCGCCAGGCAGTTCTCATGGTTGTGCCGACCCACAAACGGCAGCTCCTCGCACGGCACCAGCGCCTCATACACATCGCCCGCGCGCCTGCGGCACAGAACCCCCGCACGTACCCCGTAGTCGCACACCTCGTCCTCCGACGAGCTGAACGTCACCACGCGACGACCCGCAACCGCCGCCTGAACCGCCGGCTCCGACAGCAGCCCCGCGCCCACCACGCACACGCCGCCAGACTCCACCTGCGCCAGCAGCCGCAGCTTCAGCGCCAGATACGACGCCATCGAGCCATGACGGTTCAGATGATCCGGCGTCAGATTCAGCAGCGCCGCCGCGCGCACCGGAAACGCCTGCGTCCGCTCCAACTGGAACGAACTGACCTCCACCACCAGCCAGTCCAGCTCACGGCCCGGCTCCAAGGCCAGCGCCGACAGCGGCAGACCGATGTTCCCAGCCGCCTCCACGCGACGGCCGCACTGCGACAGACAGTGACGGACCATCTCCACCACCGTCGTCTTCCCGTTCGTGCCCGTCACCGCCACCCTCGGCCACGGACAGCGCGCCCCCCCAAACTCCAGCTCGCTCACCACCTGACAGCCGCTCCCAGAGAAGCAACGCTCCATCGGACTGCCCAAGGCAACCCCCGGACTGCACACGCACACGTCGCACGACGGCGCACTCGGCGGCACCTCCCATCCCAGACGAACCTCCACGCCCTCCGCCGACAGCTCCGAGGCCACCGCCCGCAGACGTGGCGTATCCCCAGCGTCAGCCAGCGTCACCGACGCACCCTCACGACGCGCCAGACGGGCCGCGGCCACGCCGCTGCCGCCCGCGCCCAGCACCCATACTCGCTTCCCTGACATCTCGACAAACATTCCAGCTGACTATGCCCACACACAAGGCCCGCGCCTTGCCAAAAAATAGCGCACCGACCCCGCTTTTGCAAAGGACGGCAGTCGATTATCTCCCCCCTCCCCGCCACCGTGACCGGGACGCGGGAAGGGGGACGCGCCGCTGCGCAACGTCAGCGCGGAATGACCATGCCGCCGCGCTCGACCGCCGGGATGACGCTCAGGACCGTCACCGCCGTGTCGTAGCCGACCTCGCCGGGGCAGTTCAGCATCTTCTTGTCGCCGGCCTTCACCGCCGCGAAGAAGTTCTCCAGGTGCATGTGATGGCCCTGCTTCTTCTCGAACTCCTCGATGATGCGCTGATACTCGGGGCCGCGCTTCTTGAGCGCCGGCAGCAGGGGAATGCCCTGCAGGCCGCCGCCCAACTGGATGCGCTCCACGCCGTCCATCCACGAGGGAACCTCCACGTTCGCGCCCGGAATGTAGTAGCAGTTCCGGGAATTCTCGGACAGGTTGATGCTGCCGCGGTCGCCGTTGAACCGCTCGTAGTACTCCTGCCACCCCGACGTGTTCATCACCTGGTAGTACGACCGCGCCGAGCCCGGCTTTCCGTCGAACATCGTCTTGTAGTCGTACATCACGGTCACATCCTCGTACCACTCGCGGCCCTGGAAGTAGTCGTGGCCGCCCAGCGCGGTGACGTGCTCCGGCTCCGCGTTCAGGAACCAGCTGAAGATGTCAATCTGGTGGCTGCCCAGGTCGGCGATCGGCCCGCCCGAGTACTTGCGGAACCACCGCCAGTTCTTGAACTCGACCATGTTCGCGTAGCCGTAGCGCTTCAGGTCCGCCTCCGGCATCTCCTTGCCCTTCGGCCACGTCAGCAGATCCTCCGGAGTCCGGTTCCACTGCCCCGACAGCGCCGTCAGACGACCGCACAGCTTCTCCTCGTGAATCATCTTGTACGCATACTGGTACACCGGGTTGCTCCGGCGCTGATGGCCAATCTGAAGCAGCTTGCCCGTCGCGGCCGCCGCCTCCACCATCGCCTTCGCCTGACCCAGGTCATGCGACATCTCCTTCTCGCAGTAGACGTGCAGACCCGCCTTCAGCGCCGCTATCGTCTGCTCCGCGTGGAAGCAGTCCGGCGTCGCCACCACCAGCGCGTCCAGACCCTTCTCCTTCGACATCATCTCCCCAAAGTCCGCGTAGGCCTTCGCCTCCGGCTTCTTGTCGCGCCTGTTGTACGCCCGCAGACGACGGGCCAGATACGACCGGTTGTACTCCCAGATGTCGCAGATCGCCTGGAACCGCACGCCCGGTATCTGACGGATGCACTCGGCCAGAATGCGCCCCTGCGTGCCGCAGCCCACCAGAGCCACCGCCAGATCCCCGTTCGCGCTCGTCGACGCCGCCCCGCCGGCCGCAGCCTGACCGCGGGCACCCGTCACACCAGCCAGCAACGCGCCCGCGCCTATCACGCCGGCACCACGAACAAAATCACGCCTCGTCACGTCCATCGCACTCTCTTCCTTGAAAAGCAAACTCTGAAAAAAACAAACCCTGTGGCTGACGCCAAACCTGACAACTCCGGACTCAAAAAGGCAGGCGCACGCCATGATTGACGCCACCCCATCCGTTATGGACTCGGACAGACGCCTCGCGCGCCCTCCCCGAGGAAACGGCACTTTTCCTGCGCCCTGACTTGGTAATGTCCCTTAACGTCATGTATATTGCCGCAAATTCAAGGACAACGCGAAATTTATGTCTCCGGACGCCACCCCGCCGGCGACGCGCCCTCCTCCCCCCATGACCACCACCCCCCACACCCCCTTCCCAGCCACCCCGCCCGGCCAAGACGACCTCACCCCACCAGACCCCATCCGCTTCCTCGAGGACGAAACCGAGGAGATGGGACTCCGGCTCGCCGTCGACGAGCCCGACGTCGCCGACCTCTCACTCCTCGCCACCGGCGGAACCGGCGAAATCTACTCCGGACGCGACGAGGTCCTCGGACGCTCCATCGCCATCAAGACCCTCCGCAGAACCTACCAGTACAACCCCGACCAGATGTGGCGGCTCGTCCGCGAGGCCAAGGCCGCAGCCCAGCTCGAACACCCCAACATCGTCCCCATCCACGCCCTCGGACTCAGCCCCTCCAAGGGCATCTACTTCACCATGAAGCGACTCCGTGGCGACTCCCTCCGGCACATCGTCACCCAGCTCGCCGAACAGAACCCAGGATACGTCCGCGAATACACCATCGCCGTCCGACTCGGCATCTTCAGCAAAATCTGCCAGGGCGTCAGCTACGCCCACAGCAAGGGCATCATCCACCGTGACCTCAAGCCCGAGAACGTCCTCGTCGGAAACTACGGCGAGGTCACCATCATCGACTGGGGACTCGTCAAGAAGATCACCCCAGGCGTCCGGGCGCCACAGCACATCCGCTGCGCCGCCGCCCAGCCGCCCCGAAACGCGCCCGACGCCCCGCCGCCCTCCATCGAGATCCCCACCGGAAACGTCACCCTCAACGGCGAACTCAACGGAACACCGCGCTTCATGTCGCCGGAGCAGATCTTCGGCGTCACCGGAGAGGTCGACGAATGCACCGACATCTACGCCCTCGGCATCATCCTCTACGAGCTCCTCACCTACACCAACCCCTTCAGCCACCTCCATGGCGAAGACGAAATCACCAACGCCGTCGCCCGAGGACAGTACCTCAAGCCACACGAGACGCTCTTCGGCGCCGACATCGCACCCGAACTCGAGGCCATCTGCCTCAAGGCCATGCACGTCAACAAGGAAAACCGATACCAGGCCGTCGCCGAAATCATCAAGGACATCAACGCCCACCTCGAGGGACGACCCGTCGGCGCCTACCACGCGCCCATCGGAGCCCGCGCCGCCAAATGCTGCCGACGCAACCCCATCAAGACCGCCATCCTCCTCTCCTCCGTCTGCTCCATCCTCGTCTTCATGCTCTCCAGCTACCTCATCACCTCCCTCTCCGTCAACGACACCATCAACAACGCCCTCCACGACTTCCGACTCGCCGCTCAGAAGCTCCGCTCCCTCGAACACACCATGCCACGACAGGGACAGGACTCCTCCCCCGAACAGGAGGAGCGCATCCTCGGCGCACTCAACGAAATCGACAACTTCGTCGTCTCCGGAAACTTCTACCTCTCCTCGCTCCCCTCCCAGCACACCAACACACCCAGACTCCGGCAGTACCGCGAACGCATCTTCGTCGAACGCATCCGCTTCGCACTCAACCACGGCAGCCTCAACGACCTCCGGAAAGTCCGAGGCGCCATCTCCGCCCAGTTCGGCATCCCCCCCGCCATCTCCTCGCGCGAACTCGTCCGCGCCATCCAACAGCTCGACGTCGCCCTCGAGGGACTCTGCACCCTCTCCATTGCCTCCAGCACCAACGACGCACTCTTCTCCATCGCCCCCATCCTCGAGGACCCCGAGTCCAAGGCCAGAACCCCAGGCGAACCCCTCGCACTCTCCCAGAACACGCTCCCCGCAGACGGACTCGTCATCCCAAAGGGCGACTACCTCATCACCTTCAGCGCACCCGGACGACCCGACGTCATCTGCGGACTCGCCCTCGCCCACGGCGAACACGTCCAGCTCAACGTCAACATCCCCTCCCAGAACCCTCCCGGAACCGTCTTCATCCCCGAGGCCAAGAACACCCTCCTCCAACGCGACGACGGCTTCCAGACCGCACCCCACGCACCCGCTCACCTCCCCTTCTTCATCGCCAAAAACGAGGTCACACTCGACGAGTACCGCGACTTCTGGCTCTCGCTCGACGACCCACAGGAACGCGCCCGCTTCCTCCCACGCATCCGACTCGACAAGGACACCCTCGACGTCATCACCCCCTGGGACGACTACGGCGACTACAACCCCGTCACCTACAACGGACACCCCATGTTCTCCCCCGACATGCCCGTCACCGGCATCTCCCACGCCGCAGCCTCCGCCTTCTGCTCCTGGAAGGGACGACAGCTCCGCAGACTCTGCCGACTCCCAACCCCACACGAATGGCTCCGCGCCGCCACCGGCGACGACGGACGAGCCTTCCCCTGGGGCAACGCCTTCGACCCCACCGCCGCCTTCCTCAAGGACAACCCACAGGCACGCGACCACTACGCCATCTTCGCCCCCATCGCCTCCTTCCCCAACGACCTCTCACCCTACGGACTCCACGACATGGCCGGCAACGCCCGTGAATGGACCTCCACAACCTTCGACGAGGACAGCGCCTTCCAAATCATGGGCGCCTCCGCCTCACTCACCCGACGCTTCCTCCCCCTCACCAAACGCTCCTCCCTCGACGCCTACCCCTCCGACATCGGCTTCCGCTACATCATCGAGTACCAGGACAACCTCGACTCCATCCCCATCCTCCGACCCGACGACATCCCCACCGAAACCATCCCCTGAGAATCTCTAGAAGCTCTAGAATGCCAACGATTGGGCTGGAAGTTCTCCGCGCGGAAGCGCGGGATGTACCGACGGCGTCCCCGCCGTCGGTT
>CALZPA010000066.1 GCA_945827525.1 uncultured Lentisphaeria bacterium
ATAATCCCAGGCATCACCGTGACAGCCACCCAAGTCTCCAACTCTTCTGTCGGTCTCCAAGTCGAGAAAAAGTTGCTTACTCACTGTCTCCATCATCTTCTCTTACCAACCCATTGGCTTGCTCTGAACCTAGTGAACGCTCAACAAGCGAAGCGATGATCAGCACAAAACACATCCACCAACCTTATCGAACTTCCTCAATTTAGCTCATCCTTGTGTCAAATACAACTAACTATCCCGTCCCGTCTAGCAGCTGCGCTCACGGCAATGGGGCGTAGCCGGGGAGCTGGCGGATGTCGGCGGCGGGACGGCGATCCAGCCAGGCCTGCCGGGGCGGATGCGCCCGATCCAGCAGGTAGCCCGTGACGGCCGCCGCCGGCCCGATGGTCTCCCAGACCGAATACTCGCTGGAGGCGACGCTGTACTGCTCGACATTGGGCCAGCGCCGCCAGATGGGCCAGACCTTCCCCAGCTCCTCGGCGCACTGCTGCTCCGTCAGCCCCTCGCGCGGCAGCAGCGACACGGCCGCGCCATCGAAGCCAAGCACTGTTCTGGACTTGAGAAACAGGCCATGCGCCAACTGGACATCCCCACGGTCGATGCCGTATGTGTGACGGTACGGAGTGATGCCCGGCACGAATTCGGCGATGCCGTCGGCATAGGATGGAAGGTCGAGGAAGCGGACAGGATAGCGTGTCCCCAAGCCGCTGGTCATGCAGATGCCGCTGGGGTTGGCGCCATGATGGAAGTCACTGGCGAGGAACGCGGCATCGAGGAAGCGCCGGTCTCCGGTGACGGCATGGGCGGCGACCAGCGTCCGCGCACGACGGAGGGGATGAACGTTTCCCCACGCCATGGTATGCACCCAGCCCTCGCCGACGCCATGCCAGGCGATGCGGTAGGGATAGTTCTGCTCCTGCTGCCGGAGCAGCCGCTCGGCCTCGCGGAGGAGCGTCTGCCGCCATTCCTGACGCAGCTCCGCCAACTGCTCCGCCTCCTGGGGGAACAGCTGCAGCTCCAGCCAGAAGAGCGGGGAGCGCCGCCAGGCGCCCTTGTGCCAGGCATCCAGGGCTCGCCGGCCAAGCTGCCGCGCGGGCGCGAGGTAGTCGGACGCCCCGAACAGGTGCGCCAGCGACAGGCCGGCCTTGACCAGCAGCTCCGGCTCCAGCTCGGGTGGCTCGCGGTAGAAGACGGTACGACGATTCAGCGAATAGACACGGATGGCGCGGTTCTCGCGCCTCATGGCGAAGTCCCAGGCGCGCCGTGCGGACGCGGCAAAGGCGTGTGACTCGGCATCGGCGCCGGCGCGCTGCAGCGCCACGGCGAGCAGAGCGGCGTAGGCGGCGTACTCCAGCGAGGAGGCCCGGGTGGCGGTGGAGACATAGTAGGTGCAGGTGTCCTCGGCGGGCACGCCCTCGCCGGCGACTGGATGGCGCACCGTCTCGAACCAGGTGCCGACACCGCCGTCACGCTGCTGGACGGCGCGCAGATGGCTCAGGCCCCAGATGCACTCGTCCAGGATGTCGGGGATGCCGTTGCCGCTCTCGGGCAGATTGAGCTGTCCGTCGGAGAAGTTCTGGGGACGGAGCAGGTAGACGGCGGCGAGGTCGCCGACAATCTGCAGGTGCATGGGCCGGCGGTCGTAGTCGGCGGCGTCATGCCAGCCGCCGGGAGCCAGGATGTCGGAGGCGTCGCGCGGTGGGTTTTCGGCGATGAGCTGGAAGTGATGCACCTTAAGGCTCTTGCCGATGGCGTCGTAGAAGCCGAAGTCGCGCTTGGGGTTGCCGTCGCCGTAGTGGTCGGCGTGCGGGGGGAAGGAGCCGCGCCGGACGCGCTGATGGCAGGCGGCGAGCGGCCAGTGGGTGAAGGGAGGGCGACGTTCGATGCCGCAGCGCTTGTGGAAGAGTCCGCGCGCATGGACGTAGAACGCCTCGGCGAGGGCATCCGGCGTCAGGGCGAACGTCTCGCTGCGCCCGATGCCGTCCACCCAGAGAAAATAGTCGCCGGGCGTGTTCCACGCGGAGAAGTCGAGCTCCAGGGTCTCCTCGCCGGTGAAGGGGGTTCCCTGGTCCGATTTAGGGTCCTCCATTCTGGCGCGGAGGGTTCCGGTGAAGGCGACGGAGGCATCCGAGGCTCGTCGCAGCTCGAAGGGCCTGCCGTCGAGGTGGCGGAGAGGGAGCGGGCCGGCGGTTCCCAACCAGGCGCCCAGGTAGGCGTAGCGTCGCCGCGCCTGCAGGGCATAGCCGACCTGGTTCAGCTTGAAGAGCGCGGACGGGCGCTCGCCGGGCTCATGTCGATGGCTGACGCGGGTGCCGTCCGGCAGGGTCAGCAGCACCGTCTCCGCTGGCTTCAGCGGACGGCTCAGCCGCACAAACAGGTGGTAGGCGACCTCGGCGTTCCGGGTGGGGACGCCCTCCAGTCGCAGCAGGCCGGTCGGACTCAGCCAGAAGCCGACCTGGACGGCCTCGACGGGCGTGGTGCCCTCCACCCGCACCTGCGGCGCGTCACGGAAGAGCCGGACCAGAGCCGGACGGTGCTCGAGTATCGCCCGCGCCGGCTCGATGTCCCGGCGCAGCTCCGTCTCCCACCTGGGGACGACACGGCTGACGAGTGCGCTCCAGGCGCTCCAGCGAGCCTGGCTCGCCTGGGCCAGTTGGCGCGAGTAGTCGCCGGTCAGCGCGAGCGTCCGGTCATCCAGGTGCGTCACCGTCCAGTCGCCGGCGCGGCTCCAGACCGCCAGCAGCGACAGCCACAGGCAGACCAGCAGCCTGACGACGGCACCTCCCGTCCCCGTCCCCGTCCCCGTCCCCATGTCAGCGCTCCGTCGTCAGCGCGACATCCATGAGGATGGGCGAATGGTCCGAGGCGTCGAGGGCGTCCTGGTCGAGGATGACCGTCTCCCGCAGCACCCGCACAGAGGCGGCGGAGACCAGAAGATGGTCGATGGACCGCGCCTTGACGTTATCCGCTGGACGCGGCGCGCCACGATAGCGTCCGGTGGCGTCGCGCTTGGGGTCGCCGTGGTGCGAGCAGACGGGCGACGCCTCGTCGGCGACCTCCTGGGCGCTGGCCAGTCCCTTGGCCTGCAGCAGCCTGAGGGCGTCCGAGGCGACATGGCAGTTGAAGTCGCCGCCGCCCAGGACAGGTGCGCCGCCATGCTGGCGCTGGAGTCCGAGAAGACGCTCCGCCAGCCTCTCGGCATTGACGGTCCGGATGTAGTTGCTCTCGTCGGTTCCCTTCCACCAGAAGTGGGTCGAGAAGGCGATGACGAGCCGCCCTGACGCCAGGTCACGGAGCACGGCCCAGGTGACGCCCTTGGAGCGGTCCAGCTTGAGATGGAAGAAGTCGACGCCCTGCAAGAGGAGCTCGAAGCGGCTGCGGCGGTACAGCAGCGGGGTGTAGTTCGTCCGCCTCTGGTCGGACGCCCCGCCGTCGGCGACGGCGTAGTCGGCGGCGAGCGCGGTGAACAGTCGCGACCTCCACCAGTTGGGCGTGACCTCCTGGAGGGCGATGAGGTCGGGCGCATAGCGCAGGAGGACGCCGGCCAGCGCCTCGTCGCGCTCATGGGGCGGATTGCCGAAGTAGTCGCCCCAGATGTTGCTGGACATCACGCGGTAGTGGGTTCCCGGCTGCCGCGCGGCGGGTTCGGCGGCGGAGGCGCCGCGGGGGGTCAGGCTTGTGGTCATTAGCAGCAGCGCTCCGAGCAGGAGATGGCGGGTTCGTGTCATGGCTGTGTGGCCGGGAGGCGCGCCTCGAGTCCGAAGACGCGGGCGGCGTTGCCCCAGAGGATGCGGTCCTTGTCCTCGTCGGAGAGCGTGAGGGCCTCGATGTCCGCGACGCCGGTGGTGAGGGCCTGCCAGGGCGAGTCGGTGCCGTAGAGGACGCGCCCGACGCCATGGCCGCGGATGAGCCGCTCGAAGCGTCCGGGCTGGTCGCGCATATAGGGCGCGGAGAAGGAGGTGTCGATGAGGACATCGCGGCCCATGAGGTCGCGCTCGAACTCGTCCCAGGCGAGCCAGCCGCCCATGTGGGCGCAGATGATGACCATCTCCGGATGGCGGCGGCGCAGCTCGGCGAAGTCCGCCGGACGCGAATGGTAGGGAGGCTCGAAGCCGACGTCGTTGCCCGCGTGGAACAGCACCGGCAGGCGATGCGACTCGCACCAGTCCCACACCGGCTCCATCCGCGCCTCCAGCGGCGAGAACGACTGGTACTCGGGATGCAGCTTCAGCCCCAGCAGCCCCAAATCCACCAGACGCTGCAGCTCGCCCACCACGTCCTCGTCCTCCGGATGGACGCCGCCCAGCGACAGGCTCGGCCACACATTCGCCTTCGCCGCCTTCTCGTTCACGCCGCGCGACTGCCCCGGGCGCGTCACCACCGGACAGTTCAGCCAGCCCGTGTAGCCCGCCTCCAGCGCACGCTCGCGCAGACCGCCCGCCGTGCCGTCGCTGAACACCGGCAGGTTGTGACTCTTCGCCTGCAGATACGCCACCGCCGACGACGCCACCTTGTCCGGCCACACATGCGTGTGAACATCGAAAATCCTTCTTGCCATTCTGTGTCGCTTCCTCAAATCATCATGCTGGAACAAACGTCGTACAGACGAAAATTTACCAGCTTATTTCCAGAAATCAACGTCACTCCGAGCGGAAAGCATGCCGCTCTCCGCCTGTCCGTGGCGTCGCCATGCCCATCGCCCACCGCTTCCGCCCCGCCGTCCGCGTCCCGGGGCGCCCATGCCGTCCCGTCTCAGGGCTCGAGGACGAGGGTGGAGACGGACTTGGGCGTCAGGATGACCTGCAGCCAGGCGTCGCGGCAATGGATCTGCACCATGCGCTGACGCCCCTTGTTGCCGAAGACCAGCACGAGGCCGCCGTCGGGATTGCGGAACGCAATCGCCTGAATCTCGGCTGGCCAGTCCGGCTCACGGCGGCAATGGAGTATCTCCGCGCCCCGCCGTGCGAACGGCGCGAAATGCCGGAACGCGCGGTACTGGGCGCTGGGCGTGATGGCCTGGGAGCCCGTGTGGATCTCCACCAGCCCCGAGCAGCGGAACGGCCCCACATTCGGACAGCCGAACTCGTCCAGGGCGATGTTCCAGCCGACATACGAGGAGCAGCCATGGTTCAGGGCCTGGCAGATGCTCTCCGTCCACCACAGCTCGTCCTGGCCGGTGGCCACGGCGTCGAGGTTGGGGCCCTTCTCGGTCATGTGCAGCGTCATGCCCGGATGGCGCGCCAGCAGCTGCGACAGCATGCCCGCGTCGCCGTCGTAGGGATGGAACGCGACGGCATCCACATGACGCCGCACCTCCGGCTCGTCCAGCATCGCCGCGACCAGGCTCCAGTCGCAGTAGTTGTGGTCGAACATCCACACCTGGGGATGCAGGCCGGCGGCGGCCAGCCGAGGCGGCATCAGCTCGGCGTGCAGCTCCATCTCGTACTCGGGATGCAGGATGCCCGCCGGCATCAGCCCCCGCTGATGCGTGCACGGCTCATTCTGTATCGTGTAGGCGTCCAGCTCCAGGCCATGCTCGCGGTACGCCTTCAGATACTCCGTGTAGTAGTTTGCCAGCGCCGGCAGCCAGCGGCGCCGGACATAGCCGCCGCACATCTCGCCACCCAGCTTCATCCAGCCCGGACAGCTCCACATCGACGAGAACAGGAACACATCCGGACACACCTCCTTGACCTCACGCAGCGTCGGTATCAGATACGCCTCGTCATGGGCGACCGAGAAATGGCGCATCTCCTCGTCGCCGGGCACGTCGTCGTAGCAGTACACCTCGGTCGCGTAGTCGCTAGAGCCGACGTTGGTGCGGACGATGGACAGGTTCAGCCCGTCGGCGCCGAACAGGTCGTCAAGCAGCCTGGCACGGGCGTCTGCGGTCAGCGTCGTCAGCAGCCAGGCGGAGGCGTCGGTCATCGAGGCGCCGAAGCCCAGCAGGGGATGGCTGCCCTGGCTGCCGTCGACCTCCAGCGTCGGCGTGCCCGCATAGCGGTGCCGCGACAGCCCCCGCTGGTCAACCTCATAGCCTCTGCCCGCCGCATCTGTGCGTATCAGCCTCACTTTCTCGTCCATGGCTTCGTACTTCCGTTTTGTGTCTTTTGTTGTGGATTATTCTTCGTTAAGGAGGAGTCGCCCGAGGACGAGGGTACCGCCGAGGTCCTTCGCCTCGAGCCAGGCGACCTGTGCGCCTGGCCTCACGTCGCCGAGGACGGCGCGGACGCGGCGCGAGACGGCGGGGCCGTCCGGAGGGAGACGCAGTGCATAGACGCCGACGCGGCGTCCGGCGTCGACCACCCAGCCGCCGTCGCGGCGACGGAGGACGCCGCGCACGGAGACGCGTCCTACCGCATCGGGCACATCGTTGCGGTAGATGACCTTAGCGCACTCGAACTGATGGTTGTCGAGCGTGCGTCCCTGTGCCTCGACACGCTGTCCGTCGCGGAGGTCTCCCACGGGGAGGCGCTCCAGCCGTTCGACGAGGAGTTCGGCGCCGAGCAGGAGCCGCTCCTCGCGTCCCTGGCGTCGGAGGGTGAGGCGTCCGTCCGCGAGGGCGACGACCTGCGCGTTTCCGCCGCGTCCGAGCTGTCCGTAGTGTGCCTTCTCGGGGTGTCGGCGCTCGAAGTCGAGGAGGTCGGCGTAGCGCGCGTCGGCCTCCTGCTGGGTGCAGCCGCGCAGATGGCGGTCGTAGAAGGAGAGGACGCGGCGGCGCACCTCGGGGGAGAGCGGCCTGCCGCTCCAGCGCTGGAGGGAGAAGGTGTGTCCGACGCCATCGAGGAGGAGGAGTTCGTTGGGGACGCCGAGCTCGTCGAGTCGCGCCTTCATGTCACGCGCCTGCCACCAGTCGACGACGGCGTCGGCCTTGCCATGGATCTGGAGCATGGGCGGGTCGCTGCGGTCGGCCTGATGGAGCGGGGACATCCGGAGCCAGTTCTCGCGGTCGGCGTCCTCGCGCGAGCCCATGACGGCGCGCTGGGCGCCAAGCTTGGGCTGTCCCTCGATGGGGGTTCCGTCCTTGGCCGTCCGTCGCCAGTTGAGGAAGTCCATGATGCCGTAGAGGTTGACGCAGGCCTGGATGCTGGTGTCGGTGCCGGGATAGGGCTGGTCGGGTTCGAGTCCGGCGTCGGGGCCGGCGAGGGCGAGGAGCGCGGAGAGGTGTCCGCCTGCCGAGCCGCCGATGCAGCCGATGCGGCTGGGGTTGAGGCGGAGCTCGTCGGCGTGGACGCGCAGCCACTGGACGGCCCGCTTGCAGTCCTGGATGATGGTGGGGAAGACCTTGTCGCCATGGCGGGAGACGAGGTAGTCGATGCTGACGCAGACGTAGCCCATGCGGGCGAGGTTGGCGCCGATGTTGACCTCGCGGTCGGCGTTGCGGACGCCGCTGTTCCAGCCGCCGCCATGGATGATGACGACGCCGGGGAAGCGCTCGCCGGGGCGCGGCTCCAGCGGATAGTAGAGGTCGAGCGTCTCGGTGCGTCCGGAGCCCAGGAAGGGGATCGCCTCGCGGAGTCCGACGTCATGCAGCGTCGTCGGCTCGGCGGCGGTGGCCGCCAGCGAGCAGGCCATCAGCGCGCCGCACACCATTGCCATCAACCACACGCCTCCGCGCAGCCACTGTCCCCTTCCCCATCTCATGCTCATGCTCATGTCACAGCTCCTTCATTGAGTCGTTTCGGAAATCATGCATGTCGTCGTCCTGGCTGTCGCTGTCCCCTCCGTGGGATCAGGCCTGTGGCGGCGGCGGCGCGGCGGCGAGTCGCCGCACCGCGTCAAGCTGCTCCGAGGTGCCCATGACGGCGACCTCATCGCCGGGGAGCATCACCGAGTCCGGCCCGGGCATCCCGTCCAGGTGGCTGCCGTTCCGGCGGATGGCCGCCACCGTGGCGCCGGTGACGTTGCGGAGGCGCAGCTCCGCCAGCGGCCTGCCGCAGAGCGGCGAGCCCTGGGGGAGCGTCAGGCGCTCCACATGGATGTCCAGCAACTGCGGCAGTCCGCCGGACGAGGCCAGGACCGACGAGGGCGGCGCGGTGCGCGCCAGGTACTCGCGGGCGCGTCCGAGGTCATTGTGGGCGCAGGTCACCAGGAGCGTGTCGCCGGCCTCCAGGCGCTCGTCGGCGCCGGGCGAGCTGATGAGCCGTCCGGCACGTCGGCGGATGGAGAGGACGGTGGCGCCGGTCTCGTTGCGGAGGCGCGCCTGTCGGAGGGTCAGTCCGACCAGTCCGGAGGTCTCGGGGAGAGGAAGCTCCACGACCTCGGGGGCGGCATCCGGGGCCTCGGCGCGGTTGAGGTAGGCCTGGACGGTGGCCTCGGAGCCCTTCTCGCAGAGGATGGAGAGGGTGTCGCCGGCGTTCAGGCGGTCGTCGGGGCCGGGCGCGTCGAGTCGCTGTCCGTCGGCGCGCACAATGCGGGTCACGGTGGCTCCGGTGGCGTTGCGCAGGCGCAGCCGCCGGAGGCTGGCGCCGACGGCGCCGGCGCCAGGCTCCAGCCGGACGACGAACTCGCGCTGGGAGAGCATGGTCTTGGGCTCCTCGAACGCCTCCTCCTCTCGGGTCATGACATCCTGGAGCGTCTGCTGGGCGTCGAGGACGAGGCGGTGCAGGTGGTCCCAGAAGAGCCAGGCGACAATGGCCAGGGTGGTCATCACGACGACGGCGACCCAGAGGTTCCAGAAGAGGAGCGTGCTCAGGTAGAGGTACTCCAGGAGGAGGGCGCCGAAGCAGACGATGCTGACGGCCACGCCGGTCATGTGGCGCAGCGCGGTCTGCCAGCGGCGCAGGTGGGAGTAGCCGTCCGTCCCGTCGCGTCCGGCCTGGCTCAGCACGGCGGCGAGGCGCCGGGAGGTCAGCCAGCCGGCGGCCAGCAGCGGCAGGGCCAGCACATGGCTGGCCAGCCACATGGTCAGCTCCATGTTGTCCCGCAGCAGCCTGGGCAGCGCGGTGCGCAGCGGCTCGTACTCGCTGAGCCAGTCGCCGGTCATGAAGACGACGCCGAGCAGTCCGGCGGCGATGCAGAGGAAGACGCCGTTGCGCATGGCGTCGCGCTGTCTGCCGCCCATCTGGAGCTCGCTGGCCACGCGTGTCATCCAGCGGGTGTAGCCCTCGATGCCGGCGGTGGCGCGCGCGGGCAGGTGAGCCATCAGCCAGTCGGCGGCGGGGCCGGCGCCGCGCAGCAGGAACGGGTTGAGCAGCGTCGTGATGATGGAGACGCCGACCGCGATCTGGTACATCTCCGGATAGGGGCTGGCGCCATGCTGCAGCGTCACGCCCAGGAGGGCGACCAGATAGGCGAAGTCGCCGATCTGGGCCAGCCCGACGCCAATCCGGAGCGAGTCGCGCACGCTCTGCCCCGTCAGGAAGCAGACGACGGTGCAGTTCATCGTCTTGCCCAGCAGGACGATGCCCACGAACATCAGGATGGGCCAGCGGTTCGCCCACATCGAGGCGGGGTCCACCATCATGCCGATTGTCACGAAGAACACCGCGCTGAAGATGGAGCGGACGCCGTTCAGGCCCGCCGTCACGCGGGTGCGCACCTTGCTCTCGCCGACGACGGCGCCCACCAGGAACGCGCCCAGCGCCAGGCTGAACTGCATCCGCTCCGCGATGAGCGCGATGCCGAAGCAGATGCCCATGATGATGACCAGCATCGTCTCGTCGTCCTGGAGGCGGCTCAGGAGGCGGTTGAGGAGCCGCGGCAGCAGGAGCAGCCCGAAGACCAGGACGCCGGTGAGGAAGAGTCCGAGCAGCCCGAGCTGGCTGGCGAGCTCGCCCGCCTGGAAGCGTCCGGTGAGGGCGAGACCGGTGAGGACGGCCATGACGCCGATGGTGAGGACATCCTCGCTGATGGTGGTTCCGAAGATGATGCCGGCGAACTTCTCGCGCTCGCACTTCATCTCGGCGAGGCTCTTGGCCAGGAGCGTGGTGGAGGAGTCGCAGATGACGGCTCCCATGAAGATGCTGGGGATGAGGTCCCAGTGGAGCACATAGCGTCCGGCCGCGTAGCCGAAGAGAAGCATCATGCCCAGGTCGACGGCGGCGGCGGGGAAGACCGTGCCCCCCGCCTTGCGCAGCTTGCGGATGTTCAGGTCGAGCCCCAGGTTCAGCATCAGGAAGATGACGCCCAGGTTGGCCAGCACGTTGATGCTGGCCTCGTCCGCGATCATCAGCGAGCGCAGCGGCTCAAGGCGGATCAGCGCGCCCGCCGCCATGTAGCCAATCACCTTCGGCCAGCCCAGCAGGTGGAACAGCGCGGCCACCACACCCGCCACCAGCAGCACCGACGACAGATCCTGGACCAGCGCGACCTTCGTCAGCTCCGCCAGGCACACCATCATCCCGGAAAGCACAGACACCTCCTACTTCTCCTCTCTCTCACCACTGCTATCTCCTTCTCCTTCCGCCCCTGCGTCAGGCCACGGGGAAGGGGAAACGACTCTCTGTCTCTGCGAGCGCCCCTCCTCCGCCGTGGCCCGTCCGGCGCACCGGCGGGTCACGGCGGAGGAGGGGCGCGTCAGGCCAGACCGGCCTGCCGCCGTCACTTGCCGGCGTTGTTGTTGTAGGACGTCGACATGTCGACGTCGGCGGCGATGGTCTCCTTCTTGACGAAGCGGCTGTCGGCGATGAGCCGCTTGAGGTGCTCCTCGTAGAGGGCGGAGTCGAGGGGGAGCTCGACGCGCCTGCCGGTCATGAAGGAGTAGATCATGGCGTTGGCGAGTTCGACGGAGTGGATGCCCTCCTCGGCGGGCGCGATGAGCTTCTCGCCGCGCAGGATGGCGTTGACGAAGTTCTTCTTGATGCCGATGTGCTGTTCGCCGTTTCCGGGCTTGCTGAGCGGGACGTCGATGGTCCAGGTCTCGGGCTTGCCGAACGAGGAGGAGGTCTCGGCGGAGAAGCGGTCCATGGGGATCTCGTTGCGGGTGAAGATGAGCTTGCCGCCCTCGCAGACGAGCTTGCCGCGGGTGCCGACGATCTCGAGGCGGTTGGTGCCGGGGGCCTCGCTGGTGGTGGTGACGAAGACGCCGGTGGCGCCGTTGGGGTATTCGAGGAGGGCGGTGACCTCGTCCTCGACCTCGATGTCGTGGTGCTTGCCGACGGCGCCGATGGCGGTGATGGCGGAGGGCATGCCGCAGATCCACTGGAAGAGGTCGAGGTTGTGGGGGCACTGGTTGAGGAGGACGCCTCCGCCCTCGCCGGCCCAGGTGGCGCGCCAGCCGCCGGAGCGGTAGTAGGCCTCGGTGCGGAACCAGTCGGTGATGATCCAGTTCGTGCGGCGCAGCTCGCCGAGCTCGCCGGTCTCGACCAGCTGGCGGATCTTCAGGTAGTGCGGGTCGGTGCGCTGGTTGAACATGGCGGCGAAGACCAGCTCAGGATGCGCGTTGTGCGCCGCGATGAGCCGCTCGCAGTCCGCCTTGTGGACGGAGATGGGCTTCTCGGTCAGGACATGGATGCCATTCTCGAGGGCGTCGATGCCGATGGTCGTGTGGAAGTAGTGGGGGGTGGCGATGAGGACGGCGTCGACGTCGCCGCTGCGGATCATGGCGGCGCTGTCGGCGTAGCACTTCTGGTCGGCGTACTTCTTCAGCTTGGCCTCGTCGATGTCGCAGACGGCGCCGAGCACGCAGTTGGGGATGAGTCCGTCGAGGATGTGCTTGACATGGGCGGAGCCCATGTTGCCGAGACCGATGATGCCCAGGCGTACCTTGTCCATAGTCATTCGTGTCCTTTTTCAGTTCAGCGTGGTGGTTGTTGGGTTTCGCGCGGCGCCGGCGTGGCGCCTACGGTTGCAGCAGTTGGCGTGCCAGCGAGGAGAGGAGTCCCGGCGGCAGGAAGAGGAGGAGCGCGGCCAGCGCGGTGAGCAGCTCGATCCAGAGCCGGAAGCGGTCGTTGGAGAGGCGGCGGCTGAGGACGATGCCGAGCCAGCAGCCGAGGAGGAGCGCCGGCAGCAGCCGCAGGTTGAACAGCAGGCTCTCGGCGGTGATCATGCCCCGGCAGACCATGAAGGGCACCTTGAGCCAGTTGATGACGACGAAGAACCAGGCGAAGGTGCCGATGAACTCGTCCTTCTGGAGGCGCATGGCCAGCAGGTAGATGAGCATCACGGGGCCGGCGGCGTTGGCGAGCATGGTGGTGACGCCGGCCAGGAGCCCGAAGAGGACGGCGACCGCCCAGCGGGAGGCGCCGGAGCGGCCGTCGCCGCTGGCCCAGGCATGAAGACGGCCGCGGAACTGGTTCATGACGACCAGCGCCAGGACGATGGTGGCCGTGACCATGCGGATGACGTGGTCGTCCACCCAGGGCTGTCCGAGGAGGACGTAGCCGAGCCAGATGCCGCAGACGGCGATGGGCAGGAGGCGCAGGAGCAGCAGCCAGTCGGCATGGCGGCGGAAATGGAGGGCGCCGGCCATGTCGCCGGCGACCAGCAGCGGCAGCAGGGCGCCGGTCGCGGTCTTCGCCGGCAGCACGCCGGCCATCATCGGCACCGCCAGCGAGCCCAGCCCCGGCAGCCCGCACTTAGACATGCCGACCACCAGGCCGCACAGGCCGGCGAACAGCCACCCCAGCGCGTTCAGGTCATACATCGCGCGGAGAGCCTCCCGCTCAGGCCAGGGCCGCCTTCAGGGTGGCCGCCTGCTGCAGTCCCACGAACTGCTTCACGGGCTTACCGTCACGGAACACGATCAGCGTGGGAATGGACATCACATTGAACGCGGCGGCCGCCTCGGCGTTCTCATCCACGTTCACCTTGCAGATGGCGACCTGCCCGCCCAGCTCGTCGGCCAGACGCTCGAGGATGGGGGTCTGCATGCGGCAGGGGCCGCACCAGGGCGCCCAGAAGTCCACCAGGACCGTCCCCTTGGCCACCGCCGCCTCGAACGCCGCCACCGTGTCCAGTTCCTGAAGTTTTCCTGACATCGCCTTGTCTCCTCTGTTCGTTGTACTTATGGTAGGTCTTCCAGGCTGCCCGGCACGACGCGGCACGCCGGTCGGGGCCTTTTTTTCGCCACTGTCACTGGCAACGGGGAAAATATGTACCATATTGTCGCATATTCAACCGGAAACGAAAAAAAACACAAACTTTTTTTATCTAGTTCGCTCCATCGCCCCCCCCCACGCCATGAACCGCCTCATCTACGCCGCCAGCGAGCAATGCTCCGACCTCCTCTACGAAACCGGCTTCTCCGCGCCCGATCCCTTCCTGTGGTTTGAGGCGGGCGGCGAGTCCTGCATGGTGGTCTCGCCGCTGGAGGCGGGGCGCGCCACGCGCCAGGCGCGTCCGGGCGTCACGGTCATCGGCTTTGACGAGGCGCGGCGGCGCTTTGGTCTGCCGGACGGCCCGTTCGGCACGGCCGCGCTCATCGCGGCCATCTCGCGCACCCTGGGGGTTCGCTCCTGGCAGGTGCCGTCGGACTTTCCGTATGGTCTGGGGCGCCAGCTGCTTGACCGCGGGCTGTGCCTGCGTCCGGTCTCGCCCTTCTCGCCGGGGCGCGAGCGGAAGTCGCCGCGCGAGGTGTCGGCGATTCGCGAGGCCATCGCCATGACCGAGGCCGGCCTCGAGCGCGCCTGCGAGGTGCTGCGCGGCGCCGCCGTCGCGCCCGACGGCACGCTGCTCTGGAACGGCGAGACGCTCACCGCCGAGACGCTCCGCTCCGAGATTGACATCGCCATCGCGCGTCGGGGCGGCTGCGCGGCCGGCACCATCGCCGCGCCGGGGCGTCAGGGCGCCGACCCGCACTGCGTCGGCTTCGGCCCCATCCGTGCCGGCGAGCCCATCGTCCTCGACGTCTTCCCGCGCTCCCGTGACACCGGCTACTACGGCGACCTCACCCGCACGCTCGCCAAGGGGGCTGTCCCCGAGGAGGTTCGCCGCGCGTTCGCCACCGTCCAGGAGGCGCAGCAGCTCGCGTTCGGCGCCATCCGCGCCGGCGTCCCAGGGCGCGACCCGCATCTCGCCGTCGCCCGCCTCTTCGAGGAGCGCGGCTACGAGACGTCGACGGCGACGCCCGCGCACGGGTTCTTCCATGGCCTCGGCCACAGCATCGGCCTTGACATCCACGAGTCGCCCTCGCTCTCGCCCCGCAACGCCCGTCCGCTCGAGGCCGGCAACGTCGTGACCGTCGAGCCGGGGCTCTACTATCCCGAATGGGGCGGCATCCGCATCGAGGATGACGTCCTCGTCACCGAGGACGGCTGCGAGCGCCTCTCGTCCTTCCCCGTCTTCCTGGAACTCTAGTCTGTCCCCCCCGCCAGCCATGTTCCACAGCCTGACCGCCCTCATCGAGACGCCCGAGCACGCCTGCGTCACCGCGCACCGTGGCGCGTGCGCCATCCAGCCCGAGAACACGCTGCCCGCCATGCGGGCCGCCGTCGCCGCCGGCGCCGACATGATCGAGTTCGACCTGCGGCTCACCCGGGACGGCGTCCCCATCCTGCTGCATGACCCGACGCTCGACCGGACAACCACCCTCCACGGACGTCCCGAGGACCTCACCCTCGAGGAGCTCCGCAAGGGCACCGCCAGGATGCCCGACGGCACGCCCGCACCCGGCGTGGGCGTCCCCACGTTCGAGGAGGTCCTCCGCGAGATGCGGGGCAAGGCCGGCATGAACATCCAGGTGTACGCGCCGCCCAGCGGCCTGCAGGAGATCTGCCGGCTCTACTGCCGCCACGCGATGTTCAACCTGGGCTACCTCACGCTCGCCCGGCGCGAGGACATCGACGCCGTGCGGCGCTTCCATTCCGCCATCGACATCTGCTACACGCCCGGCTGGGCCGAGCGCACGCTGCCGGAGAACCTCCGGCTCTGCCGCCAGCTCGGCTGCCGCTTTGTCCAGCCCGTCCTCGAGCACACCACCGCCGAGACCGGCGAGCTCTGCCGCGAGCTCGGGCTCTACGCCCAGGTCTTCTACGCCGACACGCCGGAGCGCGCCCGCCAGTGCCGCGAACTCGCCGGCGGCGGCTTCCTCACCAACCGCTGCCACGAGCTCGTCCGAGCGCTGCCCTGACGGGGCGGACGACGCGCCTCAGCCCAGTCCGCACAGCACGATGCCCGCCAGCAGCACCAGAAGCCCCGCAATCCCCATCCAGGGCACGCGCGACTGGAAGCTCTGCCAGACGAAGAACATCCCGATGCTGACCCCCTGCGCCACCGGATAGGCGATGCCGGCGCACGACGCGCTCGCCAGACGATCCATCCCCAGATACATCAGCACCTGCGACAGCAGGTTCATGGCCGCGAACGCCAGCGCGTGCCACACCGCCATCAGGCTCACCGGCGGCACCCCCCGCTGCACCAAAGCCGCGCCCGCCGCCGACGCCACAATGCCCGCGTTCAGCAGCAGCGAGCGCTCCAGCGGACGAAGACCGGCCAGACCCATGTACGACGGCAGACTCGCCGCCGTCTGCGCGAAGCCCGACAGCACGAACGCCATCAGCGTCAGCCGCAGCCAGCCCATGCCGCCGCGCCCGCCCTCCTGCTGGGCACCGCCGCGAACCCGCGAGAACAGGCACAGCGCCACCACAATCAGCGCCGTGCCGCCCAGACGCCCCGCCGTCGGAGCCTCCCCAAACACCGTCATGCCCACCACAAACGGCCAGATCAGCGAACTCTGCGTGAACGCCCAGACAACCCCCGACGGCCCCACCGCCATCGCCCGCTGCGCGAAGATCAGCATCAGGTAGTTCCCCAGGCCGGCCAGCGCCACCAGGGACGCCGCCAGCCACGCCGCCTCCGGCAGCCACTCGCAGCCTGACGTCACCCCGGACGACGCTCCCACCCC
>CALZPA010000067.1 GCA_945827525.1 uncultured Lentisphaeria bacterium
GCTGTGCAACACACAAAAAACTGGTCCCACAAGGATGAGCTTCCTTGTGGGACCAGTGCGGTTTGTGTTGTTTTGTTTTGTTTTGTGTTGTGTTGTGGACCGAACTAGTCAGAGCCTATTCGGCAGTTGGGATGACGGGCAGGACCACGGCCTCGTTGCAGTAGATCCAGTAGGCGGAGCCGATCTCCATGCCCGTGGCGGGCACGTAGTCGATGACGCCCTGGGTCGTGCTGCGGACCTTGTAGATCTGGTTGAAGTCGATGATGCCCTTAAGGTCGGGATAGGCGGCGGCGAAGTCGGGGATGGTGTAGATGGGACCCATCATGTTCCAGCCCTTCTTCAGCGGGATGCCGTCGGTCGGACGGTTGCCGTAGACGCGGATGGCGCTGGAGCCAATGGCGTCCTGGCTGGCGTAGACCCAGTAGCCGACGCCGGCGGTGACGTAGGAGGTGGCGACGTACTGGCCGTTCTCGTAGCGCCAGACGTCACCGCGGACGACCTTCTTGCCCTCGGCGTTGGTGAAGACCGAGGAGACGGCGTTGTTGAGCGGCGTGACGGACATGGAGATCATGTTCCAGCCCTTGTAGAGGGCGATGTCCTGACCTTCGTCGGCGGCGCCGAGGGTGATGCGGAAGACGATGAAGTACTGTCCCTTGTCGTCCTTCTGCAGTCCGGTGATGTCGGAGGAGTCGAGGGAGATGGAGCTGACGGCGGTCATGTCCTGCGTGGTTCCGTCGACGACCTCCCAGGTGCGGTCGGTGAGCTGCATCATGCGGGTGATGGTGAGCTTGCCGACGGCGTCGGTCGGGAGGGTGATGTTGGGCCAGGAGAGGGTGCAGGAGTCGATGGAGGCGTCGCCCATCTCGATCTTGATGTACCAGCTGGCGGAGCGTCCGTAGGGCCGGTAGTCGCGGTTGAGCTTGGTGTAGGTGTTGTCCATGCCGACGGAGTACATGGACCCCATGGCGAGCGGCTTGCCGTCGGGCGTGGTGCCATTGGCGGCGGCGGAGTCGAAGGTCGGGTCGAACCCGAAGGTGGCGTTGTCATCGAGTCCGATGACGACGGCCTGGTCGTTTCCGGTGACATTGGCGATGTCGGCGGAGCGGTAGGTCTTGGTGACGTAGAGGTTGGCGTTCCAGACGGCGCCGGTGACGACGATGCGGTTGCTGGTGACGGGCTCGCTGTAGCCGTTGACGTCCTTGGCGTAGACGACGCAGTGCCAGATGTCGCCGGGCTGCGTGTATTCGGCGGGGACGATGTGGGGCTGTGCGGCGAGCTTGGGATCGGCGCTGAAGTTCTTCGCGTAGGAGAGCTCGAAGCGCGCGGTGTTCCAGGCGGAGACATCGGGTTCCTTGCCGAAGGGGACGACCACGCCGTTACGGTACCAGACGTAGTAGTATTCGGGCTCGTTGATGCTCTCGCTGGAGACGGAACCGGAGGCGCTGCACTCGAGGTTCTGGCTGGAGGTCGGCTGCAGCGGCGTGAGGGAGACGGTGGTGGGTGAGGTCGGGCCTTCGGCGCCCTTGACGTCGAAGAGTCCGAGGTGGACGAAGTAGCTGTTGCCGCTGACCAGCTGGAAGGCCGTGGAGGTCATGGCGCTGTAGACTCGGACGTAGTAGAGTCCGGGGTCGAGTTCAAGTTCGAAGCGGGCGTACTTGGTGGCGGCCGTTCCGGGCTTGGAGTAGTAGTTGTCGCAGGTGTGGATGATGGTCTTGCCGTCGGCCTTGAGGAGGTCGAGCTTGGTGTCGAGTCCGACGTCGAGGTCGAACTGGTGGGCGCTGTTGTACATGATGTCGCCGGCGTTGGTCTCGAACTTGACGAGGGTCTTGTTCTCGCTCAGCTTGTCGGGGACGATGAACCAGAAGTAGTCCACATCGTAGTAGGTGTGGAAGTAGTGTTCCTGGGCGTTGGCGTCGCCGACGTCGGACCAGTCCTCCTTGGCGAGGAGTCGGGTGGCCTGCTTGGGCGTGTCGTTGCTCTCGTAGGCCCAGTGCGTGCCGAGGTTGCCGGAGTTGAGGTCCTGCAGGCTTGCGAGGATGACGACGGAGTCGGAGACGAGCTTGTTGGAGGAGTGTCCGTAGATGTCGGTTGCCCAGACACGGACGGAGATGACGTTGCCGGCGGCGAGCGAGGTGGCGGAGAGGCTGGTTGAGGTCTCGGTGCCGTCGCTGTCGGTGTCGGTGATGGTGGTGGCCTCGGTGATGGCCGGGAAGTACGGGAAGGTCTCGCCGATGACGGCCTTGCCGTCGATGTACCACTGGTACTGGTAGGCGAAGCGGTCGCCGTCGGGGTCGGTGGAGCCGGAGACGTTGGCGATGAGGAGTGAGTCGACATCGGCGTCCTGCGGCGTGATGATGACGGACTTGGGCGTGGTGGGCGCCTTGTTGGAGGAGGTTTCGGTCTCCTCGTCATAGCCGATGCCCACGGGGAGGAAGATCCAGTCGGCGTTCTCGGTGGAGACGACGGTTCCGGTCTGTCCGGCCTTCTCGGGCGGCGTGGTGCGGCTGCGGCTTTCGATGCTGCTGTCGCTGTTCTCGAAGGCGAAGTAGGCCTTGTAGGCCCAGACGTCGCCGTCGATGACATTGGAGCCGGGCATGGTGAAGGTGACTTCGCCGGCGCCCGCGACGGCCTTGGAGGCCTCGCTGAAGAGGGTCAGGTTGCGGTACCAGCGGAGGTGAACCTTGCCGGCGCGGCTCTCGTTGACCTTGAGGGTCAGCGTGAAGGACTGTCCGTCCACGGCGGGGTTCGGGCTGTAGCGGACGAACTCGACGGGTTCCGGCAGCTTGTCGTCGCCGGTGATGACGGTGATGTCGTCGAGATGGACCTTGGAGGCCATGCCGGAGGCGCTGAGGGCGACGGTGGCGAGCTGGACCTTGGCGCCGGCCGTCAGGCTGGCGCGGAGGTTGTAGAGGTCGAGTTCGCGGCCGGTGGCGACGACGATGCCGTTGGCGAGCTCGACCTCGTTGTCGAGGAGGCAGCCATAGGCGTCATCGTAGGTGAGGGTGGTGGCGAAGCCATTGGCGTCGGCCTCGAAGGTCTTGCCAAGTAGCCAGAAGTGGAGGTAGGTGATGGCGGCGCCTTCGGGGTCGCTGGCCTGCTTGGTGATGGCGGCCGTGAGGACGTCGAAGTCGGCGAGCTGGGCGTCGGCCGTCTGGAAGTTGACGGGGACGTAGGCGAACTCGGGCGCGTCGTTGTCCGCGTCGGAGTAGGTTCTGATGACGGCGACGGGCGCGGTCGGGGCCTGGACGGCCTCGATGACCCAGGCGAAGCCATCGGCGAATTCGGTGGTGGCGTACTGGTAGTCGACGCCGCCGATGGCCTTGGGGTCGCTGGGCGGCCAGACGCCGGCGAGTCCGGTGGGCCGGATGGCGTGCTTCCAGGCGGGGCTGGAGCGCCAGTCGGCGCGCCAGGCGAAGTCCTCGATGGAGGCGCCGCCGTCGTCGAAGCGGAGGTAGAGGGCGAGGCCCTGGCGGACAGCCCAGCCCTGCTGTTCGGGCTGGTACCAGGTGGTCACGTTCTCGGTGTCGAATTCGAGCCAGATGTCGTCCTCGCTGTCGCAGACGCCGTTGCCGTTGCGGTCGACGTAGAAGGCGTCGAGGGAGCGTCCGACGAGGGAGTCGGCGGCGGAGACGGTGGTGGTGGTCGTGGTGGTGGTTCCGTTGGTGCCAGTGGAGGTGGTGGCGCGGGTGTAGCCCTTGCCGACGACCCAGCCATTGGTGCCGTAGGCGATCTTGCAGTCGATGGCGACGCCATCCTTGGTTTCGTTGAAGTAGTTGCTCATGATTTCGTCGGAGTCGACGTCCTCATAGCTGGTGGGGTCGTAGTCGCTCTTGCCGGCATCCTCCTGCATGGCCTCGGCGACGGAGCGGTCGCGCCAGATGTCCTCGCCGGGATCCCAGCGGCCATTGGCGTTCTGGTCATGGTAGCTGAGGCGGACGGCGGAGCCGATGGTGCCGGGCTTGGTCGCCCAGTCGTTGTCGCTGATGTGCTGGTCGAGCATATAGGTGATGGTGTTGGTCTTGTAGGGGCTTCCGGACTCGGTGGTGGTCTGGAAGCGGTCGTTGAGGCTGGGGTCATAGACGCCCCAGACAGGCGTGACGGGGTTGCTGTGGCCGAACGCGATCTCGTTCGCGGAGCGGACGAAGTTGGTGACGTAGCCGGTGGCGGTCTTGTCGGCGGCGACGGTGTTGGACTGGACGCCCCAGACGCGGACCTCATCGATGAGGAGGCTGTCCTTGCTGTGGGCGCTCTCGCCGTTGCCGAAGCCCTCGCCGAGCTTGACGTAGCACTGGAACCCGGAGCCGACCTTGGAAGCGTCGGTGGGGCACTGTGCGGCGCTGTTGCTGATGTTGGTGATGGTGCGCTCGTCGTGGGCGGCGCCATCGAGGTACATGGTCAGCTTCTGGGTGCCGGCGTTGTAGACGCCGGTGAGGAAGTGCCAGTCGGAGGTTCCGAGGGAGGCGTCGCCGGCATTGGGCGTGATGGCCAGTCCGACGGTGGACTCGAGGCGGCGCTCGGCGCCGTTGAGAGCCTTCCAGGAGATGAACGGGTAGACGTTCTGCGGGTCGTCGGCCTTGACGCGGAAGCCGATGGCGTAGTTCCAGGCGATGTCGGTCTCGGCGACCGACTCGTTGTCGGCGTAGTCGTTCTTGGCGAAGGCGCGGCGAACGAGGTAGACGTCGTGGTCCGTGGTGTACCAGGCGCCGATGTTGGCGTTGAGGAGGCGGAAGCGCGCCTCGACGGTCCAGGAGCCGAAGCCGAGCCGGTTGGGATTGCCGGCGGCGGGGACGGTCATGATGCCATGGTCGGGCCGGATGTGTCCGGCGAGGTTGCCCTTGTAGACGAAGCCGGCGTCGTTGGCGCGCGAGATGGCGGTCTTGGAGAGGGAGTTGAAGCCCTTGGTGCCGGTGGTGAGCTCGGTGTAGTCGTCGAACTCGTCATCGTCGGTGTCAGTCTTGGAGGTGTCGGTGTTGACGCCGTTCTGGCGCTCGTCGACGTCCTTGATGCCGTCGCCGTCGGTGTCGGCGTCGGGCGAGTCGAGCTGGAGCGGGTTGGTGCCGTTCACATACTCCTCGTAGTTGGTGTAGCCGTCGTTGTCGGGATCGCCGTCCGCGCCGTAGGCGCCGTCGGCATTGAGCGGGTCGAGGGACGGGTCGACGACGTTGCCGTCGGCGTCCTTGCGGGTGTAGGTGACCTCCCAGCCGTCGGGGAGTCCGTCGCCGTCGGTGTCCTCATTGCTGGGATCGGTGGCGTAGAGGGCCTCCTGCCAGTTGACGAGTCCGTCCTCGTCGGGATCCTCATCGCGGTCGTTGGGGTTGAGCGGGTTGAGGATGGCGGGATAGGAGGCCTCGAAGCCGTCGTCCATGCTGTCGCCGTCGGTGTCGGGGTCATTGGGGTTGAGCCAGGCGCCGGGGACGTCGTAGGCGGGGTTGGAGCCGAGGCTGGAGTCACGGAAGGTGGCCGAGAGGCTGTACTCCTGGCTGTTGGTGAGACCGTCGCCGTCGGGGTCGTCGTTGGCGCCGTACTCGAGGGAGCCGAGGAAGAAGATCTCCCAGTCGTCGGGGAGTCCGTCCTTGTCCTTGTCGGCGTCGAAGTCAGCGAGGGAGCTGTCGTGGATCATGCCGCGTCCGACGGTGACGTTCTCGATGGCGTCGACGGTGGGCGTGGTGAGGGTGCCGGCGCGCTTCCAGTCGTTCCACCAGTCCTCGATGAGCGCGGGAGCGGGCGTGACGCCGCTGGCGTAGTCGTGGGTGGCGAAGTCCTGTGCGGTGAGGCCGCCGTCGTCGAAGAGGTACTGCGAGATGAGGGCGTTGGCGAATTCGCCGTAGCCGATGGTGTTCTGGTCCAGCATGGTGAGGAAGTCACTGCTGGTCTTGAGGTTGTTCCAGATGCAGAGGTTGTCGACGTCGAGGACGAGTCCGTCGGGCCAGGCCTCGCCGTCGGCGACGCCGAGGACGAGCTGTCCGTCGTCGCCGACGTTGGAGCCCTGGGCGATGGTGAGCTTGCCGGACTTGGCCTCGGTCATGCGGTCGTAGGTGTAGCTGCCGTTGCCGTCGGGGCGTCCGCTGATGCCGATGACGCGGATCTGGGGCGTGGTCGCCTCCAGCTCGATGACGCCGGCGATGAAGTACCAGTTGTTGGCCTTGAAGCCGTCGGTGGGCTTGTAGGAGACCTGGAAGCCGGAGGAGTTGCCGGTCGCGGAGGCCGACTTTCTGCCGACCCAGAAGATGAGGTTCGTGCCGTCGAAGGAGAACCTGTAATTGCAGGCGCCCTTCTGGGCGGTGACGGTGCGGCGGAGGAACGTGGCGGTGCCGGTGGGCAGAGCCGCGTCGTCGCCCTCAAGCGTCTGGCCGCCGTCCAGCGTGACGCCGGGACGGAACCAGAAGGCGACGGAGAGGGTGTTGCCGGACTGGCCGGGGACGTCCCTGGCGATCATGGCGTTCGTGCCGTCCATGCGGAAGACGCGGGCGATGTCGGCGAGCGAGGCGGAGCCGGGCTCGGCGGGCGGCAGGGCCCTGGGCTGCTGCAGGGAGGCGACGGCGGAGGAGGCGAAGCTGCCGAAGCCGGTGATGAAGTCGGTGTCGGTGGGGCTCGCCTTGTAGTCGTAGCCTTCCTCGAGGGCGTCGGAGTAGCCGTCGTCGTCGGTGTCCCACTTGTCGGGACGGGTGGCGAGGTACTGCTCCTCGAGGTTGGGGATGCCGTCGAGGTCGGCGTCAGCCTCGTAGTCCCAGGTGAGGCCGTCGGTCATGTCGATGTTGGGGTTGGTTCCGGAGAGGTACTCGTAGAGGAAGTTGAGCTTGTCGGAGTCGCCGTAGGTGACGCCATCGATGGTGACCTGGTCGAGGAGGGCGTCGTTGCGCCATTTGCCGGTGGTCTCGTCGATGCCGTTGAAGAGGAGGTTTCCGCCGAAGTACTTGCGCTCCCAGCGATCGGGGATGAGATTGTTGTTGGTGTCGGCGTCGGCCTCGAGCGGCGAGCTGCTGCCGTCGTCGACAACAGTGTAGCTGTCGGAGAGGACGCCGCGGAAGACGGCGGCGTTGCGCCAGCCGTTGAGCCAGTCGTGGGCGCTGGCGCTGATGGCGTCGGCCGCGGTGCGGTAGTAGGCGCTGTCCTCGCCGACGATGGCCTTGCGGCCCTCGAAGTTGACGTCGTCGAAGCGGTAGTAGGCGACGAGGCCGGTCTCGGAGCCGTCGAGGGTCGTCTTGCGGGCGGCCTCGATCTCGTCGGCCGTGCGGACGGTGCTCCAGAAGCGGACCTCATCGACCTGTCCGACGAAGCCTTCGCCGATGCGGGCGGAGACGAGGCCGGGGCCGATGGCGAGCGGCTGGACATTGGCGTTGACGCCGGCGGCCTTGAGGCCGTTGACGTAGACGGCGACCTCGGCGGCGCCGTTGTAGGTCATGGCGACGTGCGTCCATTCGCCGACGGCCGGCTTGAAGGTGGCGCCGGTGATGGTGTGCGAGAACGAGCCGGACTGCGAGGAGAAGGCGACGTGGACATTGCCGCCCTTGAGTTCGACGGTGTAGTTGACGAGCGGCGAGGCGGCATTGACGGTGCCGACGGTGCGGCGGATGATGGTGCCGTCGAGGTTCGCCTGGGTCGGCTTGATCCAGGCCTCGATGGTCCAGGTGGTCAGCGCGAAGCGCGACTGCATCGGCAGCTCGACGAAGTTGCCGTCCTGTCCGTCGAAGAGGACGGAGCGGTTGGCGATCGGGTCGTTGCCGTCGAGGGCGTCGGAGCTGAGCTTCCACTCGTCGCTGTCGGAGAGGCCGTCGTTGTCGGTGTCCTGGAGCTTGGGGCTCATGCCGTTGGTGATCTCGAAGAGGTTGGCGAGACCGTCGCCGTCGTAGTCGGCGGACGCCTCGTCGATGCCCTTGGAGTTGGCGGCGTTGGGGTTGTAGCCGAGCTGGTACTCCCAGTAGACGTCGAGGCCGTCGTCGTCCGCGTCATAGACCATGGCGTAGTCGCGGAAGTCCATGAGGAAGCCGTTCTTGTCGACGAACTGGGTCGTGATGCCGGACGTGTACTCCTTGTAGACGAGATCCGTGAGCGCGTTGTACATCCAGATGGCGCGCGGGTCGTAGGGGTTGTCCTGGCCGTAGACGATGAGGTCGTTGTACTCGTCGGCGACGAGCTTGACGTCGATGACGCCGAAGTAACGCTGCATGGCCAGCGTCTGATTGCCATCCACCGTCGGGTAGACGATGGACTCGGTGCCATTGGCGCGCCTGGTGTAGGCGATGTAGATGGCGTTGCGTCCGGCGGAGAGCGCGGAGGCGATGTCGACGGTGCCCTCGTAGGTGGTGCCGTCGAAGGCGGGCACGGCGATGGTGGAGATGCGCTCCTGGCTGATGACCGTGATGGTCGAGACGGTGCAGTTCTTGCCGGGGTTGTAGAGGGTCAGGGCAGCCGTCTCGGGCGCCTTGTCCAGGACGATGTCCTTGCGGAGCTCGACGAACTGGTAGTCCAGACCGAGCGGCATGTTGTTGGGCACAAACGTGCCGATGACCTCCAGGCCGGTGAAGCCCCACACGTCGCCCAGCGGCAGCGGCCCGCGCCGTGACTGGCGACCATACTGCCCCTCGTGCTTGTAGGTGGTGGTGGTCGTCGTGCCGGTGTTGTTGTTGTTGTTGGTCGATGTGGTCTTGCTCACCACGGCACGTCTGGCATAGTCGTCGCGACCCGTGGCCACGCCGCTTCTGTTGACGTTGCGCCTGGTGACGAAGGCATCCAGGCGATGGAGCTGGACCCACCATTCGGGGATGCTGTCGCCGTCGACGTCATCGACGCCGAAGAGGGCCTTGGCGTTCTCGGCGGTGGTGGCGGCCACGACGTTGGCGGGGAGCATGTAGTCCTCGTCGCGGAAGTGGGCGAAGTCCTCGACCTTGGAGCCCATGTCATCGAAGCGGTAGTAGGCCTTCAGCGGGTAGCTGACGCGGATGTGCTCGCCGGCGACCACGTCCGAGAACGGGGCGGGGACGATGCGGTTGGCCCAGTACTCGATCTGCTCGGCGGTGCGGGCGACGGTCCAGAAGCGGAACTCGTCGATCATGACGCCCTTGGCCTGGTTGATGACGGCCGTGGAGGCGGTGTCGCCGAAGTCGATGTCGTTGGCGTTGGCGACGAGCGAGGAGCCGATGACGGCAATGCCGTCGCGGTAGAGCTGGAGGGTGCGGAAACCGGGGTTCCAGACGAGGGCAAGGTGCGTCCAGACGCCCTTCTCGAGGACGGGCGTCTTGGCGCTGCCGCCGGCGAAGGTCACGGTGGCGCCGTCGCGGACGATTTCGCCTCTCGGCGCGCCCTCGGCGTCGAGTCCGAGGCGCATGCCGTAGCCGGTGCTGCCGGTGCTGGCGAAGATCCACTGCTCGGTTTTCTCGTCGTCCTTGTCGTACCAGAGGACCCCGTTCCAGCGGACCCAGAACTCGACGGTGAACTGGCCGGAGGTGCTGATGCTGGAGACGAAGTTACCAGACGTCTCCGGCACCTTGCCGACGGCGAAGCGGTCGGGCTTGGGCAGGCTGATGACGGCGCCGAGGCTGGTCAGATCCAGGGCGCGCGGCTGCGCCTCGGTGAAGAGCCAGGTCTCGATGGCGAGGTCGCCCAGGTTGTCCTTGGCCCAGTCGAAGGCGTCGGTGACGTCGGCGGGCATGCCCTTGCCTTCGAACCATTTGGCGTCGAGGCGGATGCCGTCGGCGTCGGTGGCGATGGAGGCGGGATGGTTGGGCGAGGAGCCGACCATGACCTCGACGCGGTCGTTGATGCCGTCGTCGTCGGTGTCGGCGAGGTCAGGACGGGTGCTCCAGCCCTGCTCCTCGAAGTTGGTGAGGCCGTCGTCGTCGCAGTCCTCCTTGTCGTCGGTGATGCCGTTGCCGTCGGAGTCCTTGACGTTGGGATAGGTGCCGGAGAGGTACTCGTAGAGGTTGTTGAGGCCGTCGCCGTCGAGGTCGGCGGTGGCGTCGGACGGGTCATTGGGATCGAGGCCATAGAGCAGCTCCCACCAGTCGGGGATGCCGTCGCCGTCGCTGTCGACGGAGGTGGGCGTGACGGGGCTGTCCGACTCGACCATGCTGGCGTTCTCGGCGATGGTGGCGGCGTTGGCCCAGCCGGTGTTCCAGTCGTCGAGCGCGGAGGCGAAGTCCTGGGCGGTGAGGCCGCCGTCGTCGAAGAGATAGAGGGCGACGAGGCCGAGCGAGAGGGTGGGCGTGGCGGGCAGCGTGGCCGTGGTGGCGGTCAGGTAGTCGTCGAACGCCTCGCGGGCGATGCTCCAGACCTTGACGGCATCGACCTGTCCGACGAAGCCCTTGCCGGGCTCCTCGGCGCCGATGCGGACGCGGGAGAGTCCGGGCTGGGCGGCGACGGGGACGACGCCGGTGACGGTCTTCTGGCGGAAGTCCTTGTTGTTGACGGCGACCAGCAGCCAGCTGTTCTCCTGGCTGTAGGAGCCGGCGATGTGCGTCCACTCGTTGTCGTTGAGGACGGTGGTGGACTCGATGCGCATGGCGGTTGAGGTGACCTCGGCGCCACGTGCCATGGTGAAGCTGACGTAGGGCACCCAGCCCTCGGCCTTGCGGATGACGCCCAGCTCGTAGTTGACGGCGTTGTAGGTGCCGTCGAGCGTGGTGTCGAGGTCGCGGCGGACGACGACGCGGGTGTCGCCCTCGCTGCCGTCGGCGGTGCTCATGCGCACCCAGGCCTCGAGGGTCCAGGAGCCTTCGAGGACGAGACGCGGCTGGTTGGGCAGCTCGGCGTAGCCCGTGTCGGCGAGTTCGAGGACGCGTGAGGTGTAGGGGACGAGCGGGTTGTTCTCGGCGGAGTCGCGGACGCCCTTGACGCCATCGTCGTCACGGTCGGTGTCGGCGGTGGTGAGCGGGTGGTAGCCGCGCTTCTGGACGAAGGCGTAGGTGGTGTTGAGCGTCGTGTTGACGATGTCGGAGTCGAGCGTCTGGCCATCGGTGATGGCGTCCCAGGGCGAGGTGCCGGCGAGGGACTCGAAGTAGTTGGTGAGGCCGTCGCCGTCGGGATCCTGGTCGCCGTCGGTGGTGGCGGGATCGAGTCCGAGGGCGATTTCGAGCCAGTCGGGGATGCCGTCGCCGTCGCTGTCGCCGGCGAACGCGGCGAGTTCAGCGGCGTCGGCGGGAACTGCGCTGACGGCGGAGGCGTCGAGGGCGTAGCGTTCGACGGCGGGGGCGCCGCCATTGCGTCCGGCGGCGGTGGCGCCGAGTTCGCTGCGGGTCAGGTCAATCAGCTTGCCGTTGACCAGGCCATTGCCGCGGAGGCAGAGGAGCGTCGTGCGGGAGGCCAGGTGGCTGTAGCTGTTCTCTGCGTTGATGCGTCCATTGGCGACGACCTTGCCGGCGAGTGCGGCGACGGGGTCGCTGCCGGCGATGAGAGCCTCCTTGAGGTCCAGCATCGTGGCCGTCGGGAACTGGGACTTCAGCAGGGCGATGACGCCCGCCGTGATGGGCGTGGCCATCGAGGTGCCGGAGCAGCTGAAGTAGGTGCCGTTCGGATAGGTGGAGAGGATGCCGTAACCAGGCGCGGCGACGTCGACGCTGGTCGCGCCGTAGCAGCTGAACGAGGTCAGGTTGTCCTTGGGTGTGGTGGCCGCGACGGAGATGATGTTGTCGAGGTCATAGCTGGCGGGATAGATGGTAAACGGTCCGTCGTTGTCGTTGGACTCGTTGCCGGCGGCGCAGACGAGGAGGTGCCCGGCCGAGAGGGCCTTGCGGCAGGCGTCGTAGAGGGCATCGTCGTAGGCGTAGCCGCCCCAGGAGTTGCTGCTGATGGAGGCGCCGTTGCTGACGGCGTAGCCGACGGCGGCCGCACAGTCGGCGGACAGAACGCCGCTGTCACTGGCGATCTTGACGCACATGATGCTGACGTTCCAGTTGACGCCGGAGATGCCGGCGCCGTTGTTGCCGACGGCGCCGATGTTGCCGGCGCAGTGCGTGCCGTGTCCGGCCTCGGCGGAGTCGTCCATGGGATCGCCGTCGAGTGAGCCGAAGTCGTAGCCGTGGACGTCATCGACGTAGCCGTTGCCGTCGTCGTCGATGCCGTTGCCGGGGATTTCACGGGTGTTGGTCCAGATGTTGGCGGCGAGGTCGGGGTGGCTGTAGTCGACGCCGGTGTCGATGACGGCGACGACGACGTCACGGGTGCCGGTGATGCCCTTGTCCCAGAGGGCGCGGACATTGATGTCGCTGCCGGGGGTGCCGGTGATGGCGGGCCAGCCGGTGTCGTCGGCGGTGGTCTGTCCGGTGTTCTCGAGGCCCCACTGCTCGCTGTAGCGCGTGTCGTTGGGCGCGGCCATGAGGCTCATGCGGTAGTTGGGCTGGAGGTACTCGATGTTGGCGAGCGCCATGTAGTAGCGGGCATCCTCCATGGCGTAGTAGAGCTCATTGTCGGAGGTGCCGTTGACGGTCTCCATGAGGTAGGCGCCGATGAAGTCGAGCTTGCGCAGGACACGGAAGCCGGCGAGTTCGGCGACGAGGCCGATGGAATCGCTGTCGACATGATCCTTGAACTTGACGATAAATTGTCCGCTCTGGTGCTCCTGGCTGAGCATCTGGTTGACGGTCTGGGTGTTGGAGAGGTAGCCGCCCTCGGAGGTGCCGTAGGGCGCGGCGGCGCCGGAGTCGGAGCTGAGCGAGGAGCGGTGGTCGCGGAAGATCTGCGAGGCGGAGAGGGCCTTGCCATAGAGGCGGAGGTTGTCCGCCTGGCCGACGAAGCCATCGCCGATGGTGAACTGGGGACCGGCGAAGATGCCGCCGATGACGCCGTCGCCGTAGGCGGGGCAGTCGATGCGGGCGTCCTTGAGGACGTTCTGGGCGACGGGCATGCCGTCCAGGTAGAGGGTCATGGTCGCGGTCTCGGCGTCGTAGCTGGCGGCGACATGCTGCCAGACGTCGGCCTTGACGGTGAGCTTGTCGGAGGAGCCGCCCTGCGGGACGGCGAATTCCTCGCCCTTGTCGGAGACGAGGCGTGCGTAGAGCTTGCCACCCTCCTGCCAGCCGAACTCGAAGGTGATGCCCTTGTCGGAGACCTGGCGGAAGAAGAGCTTGGCGGCGGCGGTGGAGCTGGGCTTGACGCTGGCCATGAGCGTCCAGCTCTCGACGGCGTGGCGTCCCTGCGCGGGAACCGTGAGGGCGGTGCCGTTGAACTGGATGTGCTGGAGCTGCGGCCTGACGTTGGCGAGCGGGTTGAGCGGGTTGGCGGCGTAGGTGTCCTCGGAGGGCTGACGGAAGGTCTCGGCGGTGCCGAAGATCTCGTCGTAGTCCTCGAGTCCGTCGCCGTCGCTGTCGGCGAGCCTCGGGTCGAGTCCGAACTGCTGCTTCTGGGCGTTGGTCAGACGATCCTCGGTGCCGTCGGCGTGGATGGCCTTGGCGTAGTAGTCGGCGGTGCCGGAGAGGTTGTCGATGGGATTGGTGCCGGCGAGGTACTCGTAGAGGTTGGTGAGTCCGTCGCCGTCCTCGTCGCCGTTGGCGTCGGTGAGGCCGTAGACATTCTCGAACCAGTCGGGCATGCCATTGCCGTTGCTGTCGTCGAGGCCGTAGAACTCGAGTGCGTCGTCATCGGTGCCGAACCAGCTGGCGTTGCCGACGAGCTGGTCGCGCTTGGCGCTGTCCTGGCCGTTCCAGACTGCGGCGATGTCGCCGTAGGTGGCGGCGTCGATGTCGCCGATGCCGGTGACGGGGACGTTGTAGCGGGCGGCGGGGATGGCGTAGAGCTCGGCATTGCGCCAGCCGGGATGGGCGAAGTCCTCGATGGTGAGGCCGCCGTCGTCGAAGCGGAAGTCGCGGAACAGGTTGGGCGTTCCGGCCTGGACGAGCTCGCGGCGAGCGTCGTCGAGCTGCGCCATGGTGCGGTTGGTCGTCCAGATGCGGACCTCGTCGATGACGATGTCGCCCTTCCATCCGTCGGCGGCGGAGGCGGGAGCGGCCATGGTGAAGACGGAGGTGCCGTCGGCGGGGAGGTAGTCGAGTTCATTGGCGGCGAATTCGCGCTTGACGGCGGAGTTGCCGTTGATGACGAGCATGAGGGTGCGGATGGCGGGGTTCCAGACGGCGGCCAGATGCGTCCACTCGTTCGCTTTGAGGGCGACAGGGGCGCGCAGCTCATGCTCGGTGCCGCGCGAGGTGTTGTAGCGGACATAGGGGATGCCGTTGACGAGACCCAGCTCGAAGCCGGTGCGGAGGCCGATGACGCGCTTGACGATGGAGCCGCTGGCCTCGGCGGGCGTGGCGGCGCGGACCCAAGCCTCGACCGTCCAGGAGGTCATGCTCTGGCCGGCCTCGGTGGCGGTGACGGGGATGACGATGCCGCCCTTGCGCGCGTCGCCGATGTTGGCGAGGACGAGGTAGCGGTTGACGTAGTTGCGGTTCCCGACCTTCTTGTTCATGGAATGGAGCGGGCTGGTGTAGTCGGCGTACTCGACGCCGTCGAGGATGCCGTCGTCGTCGGAGTCGGGCTTGCGGGGATGGGTGTTCTGGCTCTGCTCGTCGAGGTTGGTGAGGCCGTCGCAGTCGGCGTCCCAGTCGGCGTCGAGGAGATCCTTGGGCTTGGCGTTGCCGAAGATGTCGGCGACGTCGATGGAGTACTTGTTGGTCGGGTCGGTGCCGGCGAGGTACTCATAGAGGTTGGTGAGGCCATCGCCGTCGGCGTCGAGGTCGGCGTCGGCGGGGTCATTCGGGTCAAGGCCGTACTTCTCCTCCCAGTAGTCGGGCATGCCGTCGCCGTCGGTGTCGAGGTTGTCGGACTCGATGGGCGAGTCGGAGGTGACCTCCTCGAACTGCGGGTAGCTGGTTCCGGCGACGCTGACGAAGGTGGCGGCGTTGCGCCAGGAGTTCTTCCAGTCGCCGAAGGAGGCGTCGATGGAGTCCTGGGCGGTCTGGCCGCCGTCGTCGAAGCGGTAGTAGGCGACGAGGCTGGCGAAGGGCTCGTTGTCGCCGAGGTCGGCGATGATGTCCTCGTTGCCCTTGACCTTGAGGGTGACGGCCTTCCAGGCGTTGATCTCGGCCTCGGTGCGGACATCGCTCCAGAAGCGGACCTCATCGAGGCAGCCGTTGTAGCCCTTGCCGGAGACGAGCTCGACGAAGCCGGCGCCGGAGGTGACGGGCGTGACGGTGGCGTTCATGCGGCGGCTCTCCTCGCCGTTGATCCAGAGGGTGACGGCCCGGGAGACGCTGTCGTAGCTGGCGGCGATGTGGGTCCAGGTGGATCCGTCGACGGAGATGGCATTCAGCGAGGTGATGCTGAACTCGTTCCCCTTGATGTCGGTGAAGTAGACGCTGACCTTGGCGTCGGGCTCGAAGCCGATGCCGTAGTTGACGAGCTTGCGGGACACGGTGTCGCTCTCGGCGTAGACGCCGACGGTGCGCTCCAGCAGGATGGCGCGCTCGGC
>CALZPA010000068.1 GCA_945827525.1 uncultured Lentisphaeria bacterium
CAGACTTCTCCTGATCAGGGTAGGCGCACGGGATAAGCAGCATACGAGCCACAACCTCCAAAGCATCCCTAGGCCTACCCATTGCAAGCAGTAGGTGCCCACGCAGTAGCAGATGACGCCGCTTATCAAGGACAACAGATAATTCATCATCCCATATCTGCTGGAGGTACCAGAACGGCTTCTCATGACGATGAGAAACTAGGATGTGATCTTCTCCCCGTAACTGGAAACCATCTGCCTTGACCTCACAGAAGATGCTAGCCATAGTCAACATCAGCGCCATACGGCGGACACGAGAATACCAGTGGCCACATGACTTCACACATTGGACTGTTACCAAGAACGTCATGGCACAACTCCCTGATGACGGAGGTCAGTTCATCATCTATGTATGATCGAATGGCATAAGCTAGCCCATGGAACGATGGTTGTCAACCTTCTTTTTGGGTGTCCCTCCCTCGTATGCTGTTAGCTGAGCCTGGAAAGGTCAGATTGTCCTTCGTCTCCCTTTCAATGCTCAAAAAACAAACGGCTCTTCCACCATGCCTGAGAAGGCGGAGGGGAAGAGCCGTCGCGAAGGCTGCGGACGCCGCCGGTGACGGCGGCGTCCGCAGGCGTCGAGGGCGGTGTCAGTCGTCGCCGAGTTCGCGGTTGACCTTCTGGAGGAGGCGTCCGAAGACGGCCTGCTTGGTGTCGTCGGCCTGGCTCTCGCTGAATTTGGCGAAGAAGTCAGGCTGCTCGTCGGCGCCGCCAAGGGTCTTGCGGCAGAAGTCGCGGAGGGTGCGGAGGGTGGTGGTGGCCTCGTCGGCGCGTCCGAGCTCGCGGAGAGCCAGCGCCTGATAGAAGGGCACCTCGGCCTGGCAGAGACGCGCGGCGGCATCGGCGGGGGAGACGAGGTCGGAGACGCAGGTCTCCAGCATGGCGCGGGCCTCGTCGGCCTTGCCCTCGGCCTGGAGGGCCTTGGCCAGCCAGTACTGCGTCATGCGGCCGCGGATCTCGCGGTAGGGGCGTCCGACGCCCAGCTTGACGGGATACTCCAGGGCGGCCTCGAAGTCCTCGCGCGCGGGCGCGGCCTCGCCGGCGTCGAGGCGCCGCCTGCCGCGTCCGAGATGGGCGGCGACATAGGCGTCGTGGACGATGACCTCGTTGCCCTCCCAGACGTAGAAGCGGCGGCTGGCGAGGCTGGCGAGGGCGTCGTCGAAGCGCTCCAGGCGGTTGAGGAGGACGATTTCGCGGAGGAGGACATCGTCGCGCTTCGCGACGACCTGCTGCCGGCCTTCGAGGAAGGCGAGCCGTTCGGCGGCGGGCGTCTGCCGCTTTTCGGCGAGCTTGTCGTATTCGCGGACGAAGATGGGGTTGTCGGGCGCGACCTCCATGGCCTTGAGGTACATGGCGACCGCCTCGTCTAGGCGGTCGGCCTTCTCGTAGGCGTGACCGAGGCAGTAGTAGAGGTCTCCGACCTTGGAGCCGGCCTTGGCGGCGGCCTCCCAGCAGGCGAGGGCCTCGTCGTGACGCTCGAAGTAGCGGAGGAGGCAGCCGAGATAGTAGAGTGCCTGGCAGTCGCTGGGGTTCATCTCCAGGGCGAAGCGGAGGACGGCCTCGGTCTGCCAGAGGCAGGGGAAGCAGTAGTCGGGCGAGGCCTCGCTGGCCTGCGCCAGCTTTTTCAGCACTATGTAGCGCTCCCTGCCCTGCTTTCCGTAGGCGTAGGCGACGTAGTACAAGGCCAGCGGATAGTGGGTTTGGGACATCTGGACGAGCTCGATCATCTCATCCCACTCCTCACGCTCCAGGAAGTCGGCGAGATGAGGCATGAGACTCCAGTTCAAATCGCCGTGACGCTCCAGCAGGCGCCTGAGGCGGCGGTCAGGAAGCATCTCGTCATGCAGCTCAGGCATCCCATAGTAGTATTGCCGGAACTTGACGGGGGCGAGCTTGTTGAGCCCGAACTCGGCGACCATCTTCCAGCCGGGATACCAGCAGGCCTTGGAGAGGCAGTCGATGGCCTCCCTCTTGCGCCCGAGACAGCGCAGCGCGGTTCCCAGGAGGTAATAGACGGTGCCGTCCTGCGGAGTGGTGTTGTTGAATTCGGCGCGTTCAAGGGCGGTGCGGAAATGGCGTTCGGCGTCCTGCCAGAGTCCGCGCTTGGCGAGCCGGACGCCGACGGCGAGGTTGGTGCGGTAGTCGCCGGGGTCTCGGCGGAGCGCCTCCTCGTAGTAGGGTTCGCAGGCGAGGATGGGATTGTGGAACTGCTCCAGTCGCTGCCCGGCATAGTAGAGCTGCTCGACGGTGGAGAAGGTCTCGGGCTTGTCCGGGGGAACGGTGAGCGTGGGCATGGGACGCTCCGGATAGACGCACTGGTGGTACTGGAGCACCTGAATGCAGTCATCCTCGGCGTCCAGCTCCCAGATGGTGAGGCGCACATCGTCGCTCTGGCGGATGGGCAGCGTGCAGCTGTAGGCCTTGCCGGGCTTCAGCTTCTTCAGGCAGACGGATGTCTCCTCCTTCGAGCCGTCCGTCCGCTCGCAGACGATTTTGACGGACTTGAAGGGCACGTTGACGTTGAAGTAGCAGATGGCCTCGCCGTCCGGCTGCGGATAGACGACATTGAGCGCGGCCAGGGTGGAGGCGGCCTTAATGCCGCCGTGGAGCCCCCTGACAGGATAGAAGTACTGGGTGGCCTCCTTGAGCTCGCCGGGCTGAAGCCAGGTGTAGTCGGGCTGGTTGTCGGAGAAGACGCCGGCCATGAGCTCGAGGTAGGGGCCGTTGTCGTCAGTGAGGGTCTGGTCCCAGACGCGGGCGCGCTCATTGTTGCCCCAGAGGAAGAATTTCTTGCCGTTGGCGACGTGGTGGTCGGCCCAGATGACGGTGCCGGCGTCCTGTCCGTGGTCGTAGCCGCCGAAGAAGTCGAGGTCGGAGCGTCCGCAGAAGAAGGAGGCGGGCGCGGGGTGGTTCTTCCACCAGCTGAGGTCGGTGTGGTCGAAGTGGATGCCCTTGTAGTCGCCGGTGAAGACGGGCCAGGAGCAGGCCGCGTCCTTGGCATGGTGGATGGCGTAGTAGGCATCCGGGGGGAAGATGACCTGGTACTGCTCGTTGGCGTGGACGGCGGCGTTCGACCAGTAGAGGAAGGACTGCGGCAGCGCCGAGGCGTTGAAGAACTGCAGGCCCACCTCAAGGAAGGACGCATCCGGATCCAGATGCAGTTCGACCTCACTGGTCAGCAGACTGCGGCGGTCCGTCTCCCGGATGGTGACAGTCCAGCCACTCAAGTCGTCATCGCGGTCCTCGTCCTCACTGATGCTCCATTCGACGGGCATGAAGGTCGTGGTCCGGTGATGGTGTGGGAAGTTCCACTCGACGCCACCCGACATCCAGGCGCCGAGAACGCCGATGAGGGCTGGCTTGATGACCTCCTGGCGGTAGAAGAAGTCGTAGCCGGTGTGCTTGTCGACGGCGCGGTAGAGCCGTCCGCCCAGCTCGGGGAGTATCTCGAAGTAGAGGTGCTCGTTCTCGAGGACGATGCAGGTCCACTCGCGGTCCGTCCGGACGTCGTTGAGCGTGTCCTGGAGCGGATACGGATACACATGCCCCTGCGCGCCCTGATTGGCCCGCCCCTCGTAGAAGATGGGCGTGGTGGGGGACTCGCCGATGCCGTAGGTCGGGATGACGCGCTTCTCGACGCGGCACTCGACGCCCGTCACCTTGCGGAGCTCGCGCCGCCTGGCCGCCTTGCGACGCACCGCCGGCGACTGCGGGGTATTCTTCGGTGCCTTCTTCACGCTGGTCTTCGATGCTTTCTGCTGAACCTTCGCCATGTTCTCACCTGCTGCTGTTGCCCTAACGCTGTGCCCAGCCGCCCACAGGCGGTCGAGCCAGTCCATACAGTAAGGTGGACATGGGCTTTTTCAATCGACCGGAACGGCAAAATGCGCTGGCCGACGCACAGGACCAGGACACAGAACGGCCCCGTCGCCTCCCCGGTCGATTTGAACCGGAAAGGCAGCGGGGCCGTGTGGCGGAGAGCGTCCGTCTCAGGGCAGAGGCGCCCTTACATCATGCCGCCCATGCCGCCCATGCCGTCCATGCCGCCGGCGGGCATGGCGGGCTCCTTCTTCTCCTCGGGGAGGTCGCAGATCATGCACTCGGTGGTGAGCAGCAGACCGGCGACGGAGGAGGCGTTCTGGAGGGCGCAGCGCTCGACCTTCTTCGGGTCGATGATGCCCGTGGCGAGCATGTCGACATACTCGTCGGTGGCGGCGTTGTAGCCCATGGTGCCGTCCATGGCCTTGACCTTCATGACGACGATGGAACCCTCGACGCCGGCGTTCAGCGCGATCTGGCGGAGCGGCTCCTCGACGGCGCGCTTGACGATGTCGACGCCGACGGCCTCGTCGCCCTTGAGCTGCAGCTTGGGCAGCGCGGTGACGGCGGCGCGGATGAGGGCCACGCCACCACCGGCGACGATGCCTTCCTCAACGGCGGCGCGGGTCGCGTGGAGGGCGTCCTCGACGCGGGCCTTCTTCTCCTTCATCTCGGACTCGGTGGCGGCGCCGACGTGGATGACGGCCACACCGCCGGCCAGCTTGGCGAGGCGCTCCTGGAGCTTCTCGCGGTCGTAGTCGGAGGTCGTCTCCTCAATCTGGGTCTTGATCTGGCGGACGCGGCCGGCGATCTTGCTGGACTCGCCGTAGCCCTCGACGATGGTCGTGTTCTCCTTGTCGACGGTGACGCGCTTGGCCTTGCCGAGCTGGTCGATGGTGACGTTCTCGAGCTTGATGCCGAGGTCCTCGGTGATGCAGATGCCGCCGGTCAGGATGGCGATGTCCTCGAGCATGGCCTTGCGGCGGTCGCCGAAGCCAGGAGCCTTGACGGCGCAGACGTTCAGGGTGCCGCGCAGCTTGTTCACGACCAGCGTGGTCAGAGCCTCGCCGTCAACGTCCTCGGCGATGATGAGCAGCGGCTTGCCCTGCTTGGCGACCATCTGGAGCAGCGGCAGCATGTCCTGAAGGTTGCTGATCTTCTTCTCGTGGATGAGGATCAGGGGCTCGTCCAGCACGCACTCCATGCCCTCGGCGTTGGTGACGAAGTAGGGGCTCAGGTAGCCCTTGTCGAACTGCATGCCCTCGACGACGTCGAGCGTGGTGTCGATGGTCTTGGCCTCCTCGACGGTGATGGTGCCGTCCTTGCCGACCTTGTCCATGGCGTCGGCGATGATGTCGCCGATGACATGGTCGGAGTTGGCGGAGATGGTGGCGACCTGGGCGATCTGCTCACGGCTGTCGACGTCGACCTTCATGTTGGTGAGCTCGTCGGCGATGGCGGCGACGGCCTTGTCGATGCCGCGCTTCAGGCACATGGGGTTGGCGCCGGCGGTGACGTTCTTGAGGCCCTCGCGGAAGATGGCCTCGGCCAGGATGGTCGCGGTCGTGGTGCCGTCGCCGGCGTTGTCGCTCGTCTTGGAGGCGACTTCCTTGACCATCTGCGCGCCCATGTTCTCGAAGGCGTTGGGCAGCTCGACTTCCTTGGCGACGGTCACGCCGTCCTTGGTGACGGTCGGGGAACCGAACTTCTTGTCGATGATGACGTTGCGGCCCTTGGGGCCGAGGGTGGTCTTGACGGCCTTGGCCAGGGCGGCGACGCCGGCGAGCAGGGCCTGGCGGCCCTTGGTGTCATACTGAATCTGCTTGGCTGACATAATTGCGTGTCCTTATGGGGTAATAACTGCTGATGGTACGCTACTGTGACGGAAAGGCGGAAAGGCGACTCGCGCCTGACGGCCTGACTTACTTCTCGACGATGGCGAGAATGTCGGAGGCGTTCAGGATCTTGTATTCCTTGTCGTCAATCTTGATCTCGGTGCCGCCGTACTTGGAGGTGAGGACGGTGTCGCCGACGCTGACCTCGACGGGGATGAGCTTGCCGTTCTCGTCCTTCTTGCCGGGGCCGACGGCGACGACCTTCGCCTCCTGGGGCTTCTCCTTGGCGCTGTCCGGGATGTAGATGCCGCCCTTCATCTCTTCCTTGTTCTCGACGGCCTCGACCAGGACGCGGTCACCCAGCGGTTTGATGTTGATGCTCATGCACGTGCTCCTTTCAGAATTGTGGTTGTGCCTCTGTTCCTTGAAACGGGACTGATGTTGCCTGTGTTCCCGATTGTCTGCCTGCATGCGCGGGGAACTCCCCTCCGCCGTCCCCGCTTCAGGCGGGGCGATGTGCGGAGGGGAACCCGGCGACACGCCGGACGGTCACTTGCCGGTGACGTCCTTGAAGTCGCCGTCGACGACGTTGTCGTCGGCGGGGTTGTGGGGCTGCTGTCCGGCGCCGAAGTCGGGGCCGGGCTGCGGGCCGGCGCCCTGGGCGCCCTGCTGCGCGTTCTTGTAGACCTCCTGGCCGAGCTCCATGAGCTTGGCCTCCATCTCCTTCATGACGCTCTCCATGCGGGTGGTGTCATCGGCCTTGATGGCCTCCTTGAGCTGGGCGATGTAGTCCTCGATGGGCTTCTTGAGGTCGGCGCTGACCTTGTCGCCGAGGTCGGCGAGCTGCTTCTCGGTCTGGTAGACGACCTGGTCGGCGCGGTTGCGGATCTCGATGGCGTCCTTGCGGCGCTTGTCTTCGTCGGCGTGGGCCTGGGCCTCGTTGACCATCTTCTGGATCTCGTCCTCGCTGAGGCCGGAGTTGGCGGTGATGGTGATCTTCTGCTCCTTGCCGGTGCCGAGGTCCTTGGCGGACACATTGAGGATGCCGTTGGCGTCGATGTCGAAGGTGACCTCAATCTGCGGGACGCCGCGGGGCGCGGGGGCGATGGAGTCGAGGCGGAAGTTGCCGATGGTCTTGTTGTCGTGGGCCATGGGGCGCTCGCCCTGGAGGACATGGATGTCGACGGAGGGCTGGTTGTCGGCGGCCGTGCTGAAGATCTCCTGCTTCTTGGTCGGGATGGTCGTGTTGCGCTCGATCATCTTGGTGAAGACGCCGCCGAGGGTCTCGATGCCGAGGGACAGCGGCGTGACGTCGAGCAGCAGGACATCGCTGACCTCCTTGTTCAGGACGCCGCCCTGAATGGCCGCGCCGATGGCGACGACCTCGTCGGGGTTGACGCCCTTGTTCGGGGTCTTGCCGAAGATCTCCTCGGCCAGCCTGATGACGCGCGGCATACGGGTCATGCCGCCGACGAGGATGACCTCGTTGATCTGGGACTTGTCAAGCCCCGCGTCGCGGAGGCAGTTCATGCACGGCGTCTTGGAGCGCGCGGAGAGGCTCTCGGTGAGCTGCTCGAGCGTGGACCGGGTGAGCGTCTCGGTGAGGTGCTTGGGGCCGGTGGCGTCCGCCGTGATGAACGGGAGGTTGATCTCCGTGCTCTGCGCGCTGGAGAGCTCGCACTTGGCCTTCTCGGCCGCCTCCTTCAGGCGCTGCAGGGCCATCTGGTCGTTGCGGAGGTCGACGCCCGTCTCCTTCTTGAAGTTGTCGACGAGCCAGTTGATGATGACCTGGTCGTAGTCGTCGCCGCCGAGGTGCGTGTCGCCGTTGGTGGCCTTCACCTCGAAGACGCCGTCGCCCAGCTCCAGGATGGAGATGTCGAACGTGCCGCCGCCCAGGTCGTAGACGGCGATCTTCTCGTCCTTCTTCTTGTCCATGCCGTAGGCGAGGGAGGCTGCCGTCGGCTCGTTGATGATGCGCTTGACCTCAAGGCCGGCGATGCGGCCGGCGTCCTTGGTGGCCTGGCGCTGGCTGTCGTTGAAGTAGGCGGGGACGGTGATGACCGCCTCGGTGATCTTCTCGCCCAGATAGGCCTCGGCGTCCGCCTTCAGCTTCTGCAGGATCATCGCGGAGATCTCCTGCGGGCTGTAGGTCTTGTCGCCGATCTGGACATGCGCGTCGCCGTTCTTGGCCTCGACGACCTTGTAGGGCAGCAGCCGCGCCTCGTCGGCCATCTCCGAGTACTTGCGTCCCATCAGACGCTTGATGGAGAAGATGGTCTGCGTGGGGTTCGTCACCGCCTGGCGCTTCGCCGTCGTGCCGACCAGGCGCTCGCCCGTCTTCGTGAACGCGACAACCGACGGGGTCGTGCGGTTGCCCTCCGCGTTCGGGATGACGGTCGCGTCGCCGTGCTCCATCACCGCCATGCAGCTGTTCGTCGTGCCAAGGTCAATTCCTAGAATCTTACCCATTGTATGTTCTCCTTCTATATGATTTGTTTTGGTTGCTCTTCGATGCTTGAATAAGTCTGACGGAGAGAGACATAGCAGGTCACGTGCCAACTTGCAGCAGGCGTGGCCACGCCGCGCGCTGCGCCATCCGGGTGTGACACGGCCACCCGACAGGTGTGACACCTGTGACAGGTGTGACAAAATGGCACAGCTTGACAAGGCGGCTGACACACATCATACTATGCGCAGTCGCCGTCCCGTTCCGTTCCATTCCATTCCGTTTCCAAGCCAGCAGAGGAGTCCGCCTGCCATGTCCCATATTCGCCTAGGCCTCATTCAGGTTCAGCTGGGCGCGCCGTACAGCATCGCGTCGAAGCAGTCCCAACTGGAGGAGCTCGCCATCCGCTGCCTGGACGACGGCGCCGACCTGGTGTTCTTCCCGGAGGCGTTCCAGTATGTGCACGACCGCAGCATCATCGACCGGCCCGAAGAGCATCTGGAGACGGCGCGGGCCTGGCGGGAGCGGATGGCGGCGCTCTGCCGACGCTACCACGCCTACATCGTCCCCTGGGACTACGAGCGCGACGCGGCCGGGCGCGTCTACAACACCTCCTACATCCTCGACCGCGAGGGCCACGAGGTCGGACGCTACCGGAAAGTCCACCTCACCAACGGCGAGCTGAGCCGAAACCTCACCAACGGCACCGACTTCCCCGTCTTCCGCCTCGACTTCGGCACCATCGGCATCATGATCTGCTTCGACAACTACTGGCCGGAGTCCGCCCGCTGCCTCGCCCTCAACGGCGCCCAGCTCATCCTCTATCCCCTCTATGGCGACACGCTCGTCCCCAACTGGGAAATCAAGGCGCGCTGCCGCGCCATCGACAACTGCGTCCACCTCGCACCCTGCCAGCTCGACAGTCGCTACCACATCGCCTGGACCGGACTCATCTCCCCCACCGGCGACATCCTCGCCAAACTCGACGACGCCCCCACGCACCGCGTCGTCGACGTCAACCTCGGCCGACCGGTCATCACCAGCACCATGGCCAACCCCAACCGCCGCGAGAACCTCGCCGAATATCTCCGCAAATGCCGTCAGCCCAACGCCTACGGCGCCATCACCCGCCCCGTCGAGAACGCCCTTCCCTGGCAGGACATCTTCTTCGGACACGAGCACAACTACTGACCTCCCCCACCACCATGGCAACCCTCCTTCAGCTCGCCAACGCCCCCGACCCCACCTGCTCGCCGGCCTACTTCTGGTTCCTCAACGACGACCTCGCCCTCCCCGAGCTCCTGGCGCAGCTCCACGACATGGCCGACCGGGGCGTCCGCGCCCTCCTCGTCCATCCCATGCCGGTGGCCTTCCGCCCCGTCACCATGCAGACGCGCATGGCACCCGACTACCTCACGCCCGAATTCCTCCGCCTCTGCCACACCCTCATGGACGAGGCGCGCCGCCTCGGCATGCACTATTGGCTCTACGACGAGGGCGGCTGGCCCTCCGGCGGCGCCTGCACCCTCGTCAGCCATCTCGACCCCGACCGCTTCCGCCCCCTGCGACTCGAACGGCTGCCCGACGGATCCATCGCCCCGCGGCCCGTCGGCGACCCACGCCCCGGCTTCTACCCTGGACTGCTCAACCACGGCGTCACCGACACCTTCATCCGCCTCACCCATGACCAGTACCTCGCCGAGGCGCCCGCCCACATCGGCTCCACCATCCGACTCGCCTTCATGGACGAGCCCTCCTTCGGACGCGAAGACGCCTGGGCCCCCGACCTCGACGACCTCTTCCGCCAACGCAAGGGCTACGACATCCGCCCCTTCTACCCCCAACTCCTCGCCACCCCCGACGAGCGCACCCCCGAGGAGGCCATCCAGGCCCGCATCGACCTGGCCGACGTCCGCTCGCAGCTCTTCGTCGAACGCTTCGTCGCCCCCATCCAGGACTGGTGCCGCCGCCACGGCCTCCTCTCCTCCGGACACTTCAACATCGACCACACCCCCCTCGGCGACGGCAGCGCCAATGGCGGCCACGGACATCTCCTCCGCGCCCTCCGACACCTCGACGTGCCCGGCGTCGACGTCATCTGGCGGCAGCTCTTCCCCGGCGTCTCCACCCACCACTTCCCCAAATACGCCTCGTCCGTCGCCCGTCAGCTCGGCACACCGCTGGCTCTCTCCGAGTCGGCCGCCGTCTACGGCAACGGCCTAACCCCACAGCAGCTCAGGTGGCTCGTCGACTTCCAGGCCGTCCGAGGCATCACGCTCTTCGTCCTCTCGGCCTACCCCTACTCCCTGAAGGAGCCCTTCCTCTACACCTCGACGCGCCCCAGCTTCGGCCCCGCCAACCCCCTCTGGCGCTACGCCGACCTCTGGCACGCACACATCACCCGCACCTGCGCCATCCTCCGCGCCGGACAGCCCGACTGCACCACCGCCGTCCTCTACGACGCCCGCTCCGTCTGGGCCGGCGGCGCCTGCGCCACACAGGCCGAACAGACCCAGAACCAGATCGCCCAGACACTCCTCGAACACCACGCCGACTTCGATTTCGTCGACGACGACGCCCTCGCATCCGCCACCCTCGAGGCGGCAACCGACGCCCAGCCGCCACGGCTCCACGTCGGAGCCATGGCCTACGAGCGCCTAGTCATCCCCGCCGTCAGCCGCCTCGCCCCCGAGGCCCAACAGACCGTGCGGGCGTTCGCCGCCGCCGGCGGCGCCCTCCTCGACGAGACCCTTCTCGACCAGGTGCCGCCACTCGCGTCGCTGCGCCAATCCGACGGCGCCCCCGCCCGCGGCCTGCGCGTCCTGCGCCGCACGCACGGATCCCAGACCGTCTACCTCATCACCAACGAGGAGAACCGCCCCTGCGACGCCCTGCTCCGCTTCCGCGAGACGACGCCCTGCCTCCAGCTCGACACCGTCACCGGCGACACCATCCCCCTGCCCGCCCCCACACCAGACGGCGACTGGCGCTGGCATTTCCCGCCGCTGTCATCCGTCCTGCTCGTCTTCGGCGAGACGCCGACCGCCGCGCCGGAACCACCCGTGCCCGCCGGCCTCCCCGGCATCGCCCTGACCGACTGGACGCTCCAGCCGCTCCGGCAGCATCTCCTCTCCGACGCGGGCGTCACCGTCGCGGACGCCACAGACACGCCCGCCCACCCCGTCGCGCTGGGCGACTGGCGCCCCTGCCTGGGCGACTTCTTCTCCGGGGACGCGCGCTATGTCTGCCGCTTCCACAACCCGGGAAAGACCCACGCGCACCTGGATCTGGGCGACGTCCGCTACGCCTGCACCATCCGCTGCAATGGACAGACCGTGGCGCGACGCATCTGGCCGCCCTACGACTGCGACCTCTCGGCCGCCCTCGCCGACGGCGACAACACCCTCGAGATCGACGTCGCCAACACCCTCGCCAACGCCCTCGCCGACCCGCGCTGGCCAGACGAATGGCACCGCCGTTTCCCCAAATGCCTGACCCAGTACGACGACAAGGAGCGACTCGCCGAGGCCGAAACCCTGTCCAGCGGACTGTTCGGCCCCGTCGTCCTCCACCTGTGGTGAGCGGCGCCGCTCAGTCCTCCAGCAGATACAGCTCGTTGCGCGAGACGGCCAACTGCGCCAGCAGACCATAGAGGCAGGCGCGCTGGCCGTCCTCGCAGAGACCGTCCGGCTGCACCCCGCAGCAGGCCCCGCCCGTCAGACGCTTCGGACACGCCGACACGTCCAGGCCATAGCTGCGGCTGCGCTCCGCACAGCGCGGAAACAGCGTCCGCGCCAGACGAGGCAGAACGCCACGCGCTCCAGGCGCAAACAGCGAGGCGCGGAACGACTCCAGCCACGGCGGCTCCGACACCGACTGGCGCGTGAACCGTGACGCCTGACGGTCGTAGAACGGCAGCTCGCGCGTCAGCAAATTCGAGAACAGATAGAACGGAGCCTCCAGCGCCCGGCGCGTCGCCGGTATCATCGAACCGCCAGCCGTAAACGCCTCCCAGCGCGTCAGCCAGGCGTCAAAGGACTCCACCTCGCCCTCCAGACGAGCCAGCGCCTCCAGAAACGCGGTCGCCTCGGCGCCATCCTCCAGCCCGCTGAGCAGGATCCCCGAATAGCCCAGCTTGCGGCACCCGACGGCCATCAGCGCCGCCAGCTCACGCTGATACGCGCGGAACTCCCCAGGCTGGGACTGGAGACGCTCCAGCCGCGCCGCGACGGACAGCGGCACCGCGACGCCCGGCTCCAGCCCGCCACGGAGACGACCCGCCTCCTCCGGCGTCACGAAGCGAAGCCGAACCACGATGGGGACCACCAGCTCGCGCTGCTGCAGAAACCACTGCATCTCCTGGTACTTCGCCATGTCCCAGCCCGCCTGCGCGATGATGAACTGCGCACCATGCGCCAGCTTCCGCAGCAGCTTCGCGTACTGGGCGCACTGTGCCTCGGGCGTGTACACGAACGGCGTCACGCACGCCGCCAGCGTCTGGCTCTTGTGCGGGTCGGCCAGCGCGTCCAGTATCTCCACGCTGTCCACATAGGGGACGACCTGCCCGTCCTCCGAACGGCGCAGCCGACCGGTCGTCGCCAGGAAGTTGCAGTACCCCGCCGTGCGCGCGTTGGCCGCATCCTCCTGCAGATGGCGCGGCGTCGCGCTGGCGCCCGTCAGGCAGAACAGGAACGGCGCGGAGGCCAGCGTCCGAACCGCCCGCAACTGACGGACCGAGGCCGTGCGCGAGAGCCTCGCCAGAAACGCCAGCCCCCTGCCTCCCCGCGCCGCCTCCAGCGCGGCCGCAAACTCCGCGGCCCTCGGGGACACGCCCCCCTCCTGCTGGCTGTCGCCACCGTAGGGCGAAAGCTCGGCGAAGACGGCGAACGAGCCGCTGTTCAACAGCGTGGAGATGAGCGGGTCGCGCTCAAAGCTGATTTCGAGTTGGCGTTGGTCTGACGGCATGGGACGGTTCCTGTGGCAGAAGACGGACAAAGGCAGGTGCGAATGGACTACTATAAGCGCACCTGCGCGGTTGGACAACTGACCAGGCGGAAAAAGCCCGGGAACGCTGGGGTTCCCGGGCTTTTTCCTCATGTCGCCCCTGGGGGGCGGCTCAGCCTGCAGGCGCAGGCTCAGAAGCGGAAGGTGAGGCCAGTGGAGATGATGTCACAGCCGCTGGTCTTGGAGTCGATGTTGATGCGCAGCTTCTTGCCCTCCACGTCGTTGACCATGTCGCCGTCCAGGAAGAAGATGTGGACATAGCCGAAGTCGAGGGTGCAGGTCTCGTTGATGGCGTATGAGAAGCCGCAGGTCAGCCAGACGCGGTTGACGTCGGGCAGCGTCGCGTAGCGGTAGTTCGCGCTCTTGATGGGAGTCTGGTCATAGACCGTGCCGAAGCGGAACGTCCACTTCTCGTTGTAGCGGTAGTCGGCGCCCAGCGCGAAGCGCCAGTTGTCGCGCCACTTCATGGCGATGGACTTGGAGGTGCCGGACAGGGCGACGATGGGGTCGTTCTTGTCGAACTCGACCTTGAGCTTGTCCATGCAGGAGTGCTGGCTCCAGGCGACCGTGCCGTTGACGGTCCAGCGCTCGTTCACGTCGTGCTGGATGCCCAGCTCGACCGTGCGCGGCAGCTTCAGGTCGCAGTCGGCGTCGCCCTTCAGATGTGCCTTGCCGCCGGTCTTGCCGCCGGTGAGCATGCTGGCGATCTGGCGGTCATGCTCGCTGGCAAAGCGCATGTCGGCGTCCAGGTCAAGCTCGTGCGTCATCGGCGAGCGGTATCCCAGACCGATGCGCGTCGACTTCGTCGGCTGGTACAGCACACCGGCCGTGAAGCCAACCTGTATCGAGTCGCCCTTCAGCTTCAGTTGGCTGCGGGAGCTGGTGAAGCCCAGGGGGCCGACCAGCGGATGGACATACGCGACCTTCGGCAGACCCATCGTCATCGTCACACGCGCCTGCTCGATGTTGATGCCGGCGCCGACCGACCACTCGTCGTTGATCTTGTACGACAGCGACGGGCTGAAGTTCATCACCGCCAGTGACGTCAGGATGGCCGTCTCACGGCCAACCCAGTGCCGGTCCCAGGCCGTCGACGTGCCGCTCGTGCCCGAGACGCCAATCCCCAGCGACAGCCCGTCGCCGAACGGATGCACCCAGTACAGGTGCGGAATGCGCTCCCAGCCGCCGCCCTCGCCGCCGTTGTTGCCCTGTAGCTCGCTGTTGTTCGCGATGTCCAGATGGGCGTTCACGTGCAGGAAGCTCGTGCCCAGAGCCAGCGTGTCCTTCTCATGGAACGCACCCACCGCCGGGTTGAAGTAGATGGCGCCTGCCTCCTTCACATCCGCCGCCATACCGGCTAGACCACGGCCCAGACCAGGCGTCGACTGCTCGATGATCGCAAAGCCAGCACCCTGAACCGACGCGCACGACAGAGCCAGCGCCACCGCACCGGCCCCCAGCCACTTCTTCATCATTCCTTTCATTCCCTGTACTTCCTCTAAAATTCCAACCTAATGCAAACAGGACACAAATCAGCCAGTGGATTTCAAAATGACAGGATTTAAAATATTGTCATTTTGCCGTTTGTCAAGCCAGTTCAGGGGAATTTGTTAGGATTTGGCTAGTTTTGTCCTGGACTGCCGCCCCGTCAGTCCGGCGGGGGGCCGCTATTCGTGGCGGAGGGCCTCGATGGGGTCGAGTCGTGCGGCGCGGAGCGCGGGATAGATGCCGAAGACGAGTCCGACGCTGACGGAGATGCCCAGGGACAGCAGCATGCTGGCGGTGGTGACGCGCGTGGGCATGCCGACCGCCTGGGAGATGATCCAGGGGATGAGCTTGCCGACGCCAATGCCGACCAGTCCGCCGGTGACGGAGAGGACCACCGTCTCGATGAGGAACTGCGAGACAATCTGCCGCTGCCTGGCGCCGATGGCGCGTCGGATGCCGATTTCGCGTGTGCGTTCGGTGACGCTGGCCAGCATGATGTTCATGATGCCGATGCCGCCGACGAGGAGGCTGATGCCGGCGATGGAGCCGAAGACGATGTTGGACAGCTTCTGCTGGGACTCCTTCTGCCGGATGAGGGCGAGCGGGACGCGGATGGCGTAGTCGCGCTTGCGGTGGGTCATGGCGTACATGCGCTCGAGGTTGGCGGCGACGGCCTCGACGCTCGCCTCGTCGTCGACCTCGACGATGAGGTGATGGAGCTGGACCATCTCGCGGATGTTGGTGCCGGAGAGCCGCTGGCTG
>CALZPA010000069.1 GCA_945827525.1 uncultured Lentisphaeria bacterium
AAACCCTGCTATGCGGCTTGCGCCGCTTATCCCCGCCGCGCTCATGCGGCAAGAGTAGCCGGGCTCGCCGCCCCGTGCCTGGGTGAGGCTCGACTCGACGGTGACGGTCTGCCAGCGCGGACTCTGCCGCTGGCTGTTCGGGAGCGTCAGGGTGATGGTGACGCCGTCGTCCGTGATGACGGGCTGGAGGTCGTGGGCGGTGCCGTCGGGCAGGATGCCGCGCACGCGGAAGGTGAGGTCGCCGCTGGACATAGTGGTTCTCGCTCCTTGGGTGATGGTGATGGCGCGGTCTCAGAGCTCGTCGTCGGGGACGAGTCCGCCGCACTCGTAGAAGACCTTGAGGTAGCCTCGGCTCTGGTAGTAGAGGTCGCTGTTGTAGTTGGAGATGGCGTCGGCCATGATTGGGTGAACAGAGTTTCAGGCGGCTCCGAGGTCGGCGAGGAGGGTCTGGAGGACGAGGACGAGGAGGAGTCCGGCGAGGAGGGCGAAGGTGGCGGGCTTCTCGTAGCCGTGGGAGTGGGTCTCGGGGATCATCTCGTCGCTGATGACGTAGAGCATGGCGCCGCCGGCGGCGGCGAGCATGAGCGGCATGATGCCGGCGAAGAGCGAGACGAGGCAGTACCCGCAGAGGACGGAGACGACGCTGGTCAGGGCGATGCCCAGGGAGACGAGCAGCGTCCGCCCGGTGGACATGCCGATGGCGAACAGCGGGGCGACGATGACGACCGCCTCGGGGACGTTCTGGAGGGAGATGGAGCCGGCGACGGTGAGGACGTCGCCGAGCTCGCCGGTGCCGAAGCTGACGCCCGTGGCGAGTCCCTCGGGAATCTTGTGGAGGGCGATGGCGGAGACGAAGAGGAGCGTGCGGCTGATGCTGCTGTTGTGGCGGTGCTCCTCGGTGTCGAGTCCGGCCAGCCGGTGGAGATGGGGGACGATGCGGTCGAGGACGCTGATGAGCAGGGCGCCGGCGACGGCACCGACGACGGCGAGGGGGATGTCGCCCCGGGCGCCGAACGCGGGGCCGAGCAGCCCGAGGACGGCGGCGGCCAGCATCACGCCGGCCGCGAAGCCCATGACGATGTCGTTGAGGCGGTGGGGGATCTGCCGCACGAGGAGTCCCCCCAGCACGCCGAGGATGGTCGAGCCGCTGATGGAGAGCAGGACGATGGCCAGTGTGCGCATGGTGTGTGTCTCCCTGTCTTCAAGGTTCAGAGGATGCCGTTGGCGATGGCGCTCTCGAGGGCGCGGGCGCGGTGGGACATGGCGTCCTTGACGGCGGCTGGCAGCTCGCCGAAGGTGCGGTCGTGGCCGTCGGGGATGAAGGCGGGGTCGTAGCCGAAGCCGCCCTCGCCGCGCGGCGCCTCGGCGAGGGTGCCGCTGACGGTGCCGGTGGCGGTGCGGACGTGGCCGTCGGGGGTGGCGACGGCCACGACGCAGACGAAGTGGGCGCGCCGGTCGGCGACGCCGGCCATCTTGTCGAGGAGCTTGCGGAGGTTGCGGCCGTCGTTGCCGCCCTCGCCGGCGTAGCGCGCGGAGCGGACGCCGGGCTCTCCGTGGAGGGCGTCGACGACGAGTCCGGAGTCGTCGGCGAGGACGGTGCGGTTCCAGGCGCGGGCGCACTGGGTGGCCTTGAGGATGGCGTTCTGCTCGAAGGTGTCGCCGTTCTCGTCGATGTCAATCATGCCGCCGCAGTCGTCGGGGGTGAGCAGCGTGATGCCCCTGGGGGCGAGGATGCGGGTCATCTCGGCGATCTTGTGGCGGTTTCCGGTGGCGGCGACGAGGGAGAGGCGGGGGGTGTCGGCTGAGGTTGGCATGGGGGTCTGCTTGGGGTGGTTGAGGTTCGTTCAGAAGAGGGCCATGAGCGCGTCGGCGAAGAGGGACATGCCGAGGGCATTGGGGTGGTTGATGGCGTTGAGGAGGAGGGTGGAGTAGGGGATGCCCTGACGCCAGAGGCGCCCCCAGCGGAGGGAGGCGTCGGCCAGCGCGATGCCATTGTCGGCGGCGAAGCGGCGGAGCGCGGCGACGTAGGGGCGCGGGTCGTCGTCGATGTGGCTCTCGGACTTGAGGTCCATCCAGTCGGGGCGGACGTAATGGGGGGTGAGGATGATCCATTCGGCGCCGATGGCGCGGAAGTCGTCGCGGAGGCGTCCGTAGACCTCGCGAACCTTATTCTGGTCATACCAGGCGTCGTTGACGAATTCGGAGACGATGAGGTCGGGCCTGGCGTCGAGGACCTTCTCGCGGTAGTTGTGCTCGGCTCCCGGCGGCTGGGCGAGATAGGTGGAGGAGTTGCGTCCGCCCCAGGCCTCGGTGACGAGCTCGATGTCGGCGCTGGGGAAGCGCTGGCGGAGGCGGGCGACGAACTGCTCCTGCCAGCGGTTGCGCTGCCAGTCGGGCACGAACGTGCCGACGGTCACGCTGTCGCCCCAGGCGAGGACGCGGAGGCGCTGGCCGGCCTTGAGCCTGGCGAGGGCCTTGGGGATGAGGCGCTCGGCGGACGTGGGGCTCGTGCGGGGCGGCTCGGGGTAGCGGTCCTCGAGGACGGGCATGAGGCTGGCCTCCGTGAGCCTGGGGACGCCCAGCGGGAGCCAGACGGCGGCGAGGCGGCGGTCGCCGGGGGCCAGCGGGGCGGGCTCCGGGTTGGCGACGTGGGGCCTGCCCCGGCGCACCGCGATGCGGCCGTCGGCGTCGGCGACGATGGCGTCGAGGCGACTGGTGTGGTGGGTGTAGTCGAGCGTGACGCCCTGACCCTCGCGCAGCTCGCCGTCAGGGAGGCGCCCGACGGTCCCCCAGTCGGGCGTGAGCTCGTAGTCGCGGCCGCGCCGGAGGACGAGATCGCCCGTGCGGACGACGAGGCTGTCGGGGACGAGGGCGTTGCGGACGGTGCATTCCTGCGCCTTGATGCCGAGGGGCGCGGTGCCGCGCGTCCAGCCGCCGCCGTCGGCGCGGTAGGGACGCAGGCTGCCGTGGCGCTCGCCGGTGACGGCGGTCGGCGTGGGCGGCTGGATGGCGACGCGCGTGGTCTGCCCGTTCCAGGTCACGTCAATCTCCCAGTCGCCGGCCAGGCGAAGCTGGGGCGGCTCGGCCAGCGCCGTCAGCGCGGCCAGACAGAGGACAGTCAGCTCTCTCTTCATGGTCACATGTTCCTTTTCCTTATACGTTACGCTTGGGCTTCGGCGGAAGGGGCGGCGGCCGGCTGGTGCGACAGCCGTCTTTCAGCCCGATGGCGGGCGCCGCCGGGACAGGCGCCCCTTCGCTTCGCTGCGGGGCGCGGGCACGTTCCGAACACTCCTTAATATACAGCCGCTTTCGCGTGCCACGCTTGTCCCAGGCAGAAAAATTCGCCGCGCCTGATTGAATTTTCCGCTGTCCGGGGGTATAGTAGAGACGTTTACCGAAACGGTCCAATACCCCAAGCAAAAGTCATGCAGAACCTCTACGCCGTCAGCCTTCGCTATTATGGAGTCTGGTACTTTAGTACCGGGGCGGTCGTGCGTGCTTTTGTCCAAGGCTAGGTTCCACAGGCAATCAGGCGAACCTGAGACGACAGATAAGAGAAGCTCCGCAGCGAACCACCCCAGTGAGAACGGCTGCGGAGCTTTTTTCATGTCCCAAACCCATGGTTGAGTTGACATAGAGTCTTATCTACCCAAGCAAGAAAAAGGAGCATTTGCCATGATTGTCGTACTGAAGGAGAACGCGAACCCGAAGCAGGTGGAGAACCTGATACAGTGGTTGAAGAGCCTGAGCCTTGACATCCACATCTCGACGGGCGCCAGCCAGACGGTGCTGGGCCTGGTCGGCGACACGACCGCCGTGGACATCGACCTCATCCAGGCGCTGGACATCGTGCAGGACGTCAAGCGCATCCAGGAGCCCTACAAGAAGGCGAACCGCAAATTCCATCCGCTGGACACCGTGATTGACTGCGGCGGCGGCGTGAAGGTCGGCGGCGGCGCCTTCCAGATCATCGCCGGCCCGTGCTCCATCGAGTCGGAGGAGCAGATCATCGCGGTCGCCGAGGCGGTGAAGCGCTCGGGCGCGGGCATCCTGCGCGGCGGCGCGTTCAAGCCCCGCACGAGCCCGTATGCGTTCCAGGGCCTACGCGGCGACGGCATCCGGCTGCTGCTGGAGGCCAAGCGCGCCACGGGCATGCCCGTCATCACCGAGATCATGGACATCAGCCAGCTCGACCTCTTCGACGAGGTGGACATCATCCAGGTCGGCGCCCGCAACATGCAGAACTTCGAGATGCTCAAGCAGCTGGGCAAGGTGAAGAAGCCCATCCTGCTGAAGCGCGGCCTGTCGAACACGTACCAGGAGCTGCTGATGAGCGCGGAGTACATCATGAGCGGCGGCAACGAGAACCTGATGCTGTGCGAGCGCGGCATCCGGACGTTCGAGACGTTCACGCGCAACACGCTGGACGTGTCGGCGGTGCCGGTGCTGAAGGAGCTGTCGCATCTGCCGGTGGTGATTGACCCGAGCCACGCGGCGGGCCTGTCGCGCCTGGTGGAGCCGCTGTCGCTGAGCGCGGTGGCGGCGGGCTGCGACGCGCTGATGATCGAGGTCCACAACGACCCGCCCCACGCGAAGTGCGACGGCCCGCAGTCGCTGCGTCCGGAGGCGTTCGACCGCCTGGCCCGCAAGGTGCGCGCGATGCGGTCGGCGCTGACGTCGGCCGAGGGGGTGGAGGCATGAACATCGCCATCTTCGGGCTGGGCCTCATCGGCGGCTCGCTGGCCAAGGCCATCAAGCTGCGCACCGACCACACCGTCTACGGCTACGACGTGCAGGAGTCCGTCATGCGCCGCGCACGGCTGGTCGAGGCCATGGACGAGGAGCTGACGCCGGAGCGCCTGGCGGACTGCGAGGTCGTGCTGGTCGCGCTGTATCCGGAGGCCATCGTCGAGTGCCTGCGCGAGCGGGCGGCGTCCTTCCGGAAGGGCGCGGTGGTCATCGACTGCGGCGGCATCAAGCGCGAGATCTGCCAGGTGGGACGCCAACTGGCGGCCGAGCACGGCTGGCACTTCGTCGGCGGCCATCCGATGGCCGGCATCGAGAAGTCCGGCTTCGCGGCCGCCCGGCAGAACCTGTTCGCCCGCGCCACGATGATCCTGGCGCCCTCGCCGGACGACATGGATCTGCCGATGCTCGCGGGCGTCAAGCGGCTGTTCCTGGAGCTGGGCTTCGGGCGCATCCGCATGACGACGGCCGAGGAGCATGACCGCATCATCGCCTACACGTCCCAGTTGCCGCACATCGTGTCGAGCGCGTTCGTGAAGAGTCGGACGGCGCTGTCCCACACGGGGTTCTCCGCCGGCAGCTTCAAGGATCTGACCCGTGTGGCGACGCTCGTCCCCTCGATGTGGTCGCAGCTGTTCCTGGACAACCGCCAGCCGCTGCTGGAGGAGCTCGACGGCCTCATGGCGCGGCTCGCCGAGTACCGCGAGGCCATCGCCCAGGGAGACCGCCCGCGCCTGGAGAGCCTCCTCGCCGAGGGCCGTGACTGCAAGGCCGCCGTCGACGAGCTCGAGGCCGTCGCCCTGGCCCAGCTCGAAAGGGAGAAGAACCAATGACCGAGACCGCAAGCGCAACCCACAGACATGACGTGGACGTCACCACCGGGACGCCCTACCGCGTCGCCATCGGCGATGGCCTCCTCGACGAGGCCGGAGCCCTGCTGGACGGGCTGAGGCACGGCCCGCGCGTCGCCGTCGTCGCCGACGCCACCGTCGAGGCCCTCTATGGCGACCGCCTCCGCGCCTCCCTGGAGCGCGCCGGCGTCGCGGCGGCCAGCTTCAGCTTCCCCGCGGGCGAGGCCAGCAAGACGCTGGCGACCTATGCCGACATCCTGGCGTTCCTGGCGCGGGAGCATTTCACCCGCAGCGATGTGGTCATCGCGCTGGGCGGCGGCGTCACCGGCGACCTGACCGGCTTCGCCGCGGCGACGTTCCTGCGCGGTGTGCGCTTCGTCCAGGTGCCCACGACGCTGCTGGCCATGGTCGACTCCTCGGTCGGCGGCAAGACCGGCGTCGATCTGGCCCCCTGGGGGAAGAACCTGGTGGGCGCGTTCCACCAGCCGTCGCTCGTCGTCTGCGACCCGACGCTGACCGCGACGCTGCCGGAGACGACGTTCGCCGACGGCGTGGCGGAGGCCCTCAAGACGGGCGTGCTCGGGGACGAGGCGCTGTTTGCGCGGATGGAGGCGCCCGGCTGGCGCGCGTCCTGCCTGGGCGAGGTCATCGGCGGCTGCGTGGCCATCAAGGCGGGCGTCGTCTCGCGTGACGAGCGCGAGCGCGGCGAGCGGGCGCTGCTGAACCTGGGCCACACGGTCGGGCACGCCATCGAGGCGGTGACGGACTATGCCGTCTCCCATGGCCACGCGGTGGCCATGGGCATGGCCGTGGTGGCCCGCGCGGCCGTCGCCGCCGGCATGGCCACCACGGCGACGCGCGACCGGCTGCTGGCCGCGCTGCGTCTGAACGGCCTTCCCACCGAGCCGCCGCGCCCGCTGGCGGACATCCTGCCGGCCATCGTCAGCGACAAGAAGCGCGCCGGCGACCGGCTGACGCTGGTCGTCCCCGAGACGATTGGCCACTGCCGGCTGCTGCCGCTGCCGCTGTCCGAGGCGATGGCGTTCCTCGCCCGTGGAGAGGAGGCGCGCCCATGACGCAGGAGGTGGTGTTCAGCCCCTCGGGGCTTCAGGGCGTCCTGCCCGCGATGCCGTCGAAGTCGGCGGCCCACCGGCTGCTGTTGGCGGCCGGACTGAGCGACGCGCCGACCACGCTGCGGCTGCGCGGCGAACTCTCCGAGGACATCCGCGCGACGATGCGCTGCCTGGCGGCGCTGGGCGTCCGCGTGACGCCCGGGGACGGGACGCTGCGCGTCGAGCCGGACGCCTGCGGCCCGACGGGCGACTTCGACTGCGGCGAGAGCGGCTCGACGCTGCGCTTCCTGCTGCCGGTGGCGGCGGCGCGCGGCGTGTCGGGCGCGCGCTTCACGGGCCGCGGACGGCTGCCGGCCCGTCCGCTGGGCGAGCTGTGCGGCGCGCTGGCGGCGCACGGCTGCCGCCTGTCGTCGACGGCGGTGCCGCTGACGCTGGACGGGCGGCTGCTCGGCGGCGAGTTCGTGCTGCCGGGCAACGTCAGCTCCCAGTACATCACGGGGCTGCTGTTCGCGCTGCCGCTGACGGCGGCGGGCGGGCGCATCGTCCTGAGCACGGCGCTGGAGTCGTCGGCCTATGTCGAGATGACGCTGCGGACGCTGCGCCGCTTCGGCGTGGCGGCGGAGGCGCTGCCGGACGGCTGGCGTCTGGCGGGCGGCCAGTCGTATGGGTCGCCTGGCGAGGCGTCGGTGGAGGGCGACTGGTCGAACGCGGCGGGCTTCCTGTGCGCCGGCGCGCTGGGCGGCCCGCTGACGCTGACGGGGCTGGACCACGGCTCGGCGCAGGGGGACCGGCGCATCGTCGGGCTGCTGCGCGGCTTCGGCGCACGGGTGGAGGAGCGCGACGGTCAGGTGACGGTGAGCCGGGGCGAGCTGCGCCCGCAGACCGTGGACATGTCGGAGATACCGGATCTGCTGCCGGTGCTGTCGGCGTTCGCGGCGGCCGTGCCGGGACGGACGGTGCTGTGCCATGCGGAGCGGGTGCGGCTGAAGGAGTGCGACCGTGTCGCGGCGATGGCGGCCATGCTTCGCACGGCGGGCTGTCCCGTCGAGGAGCGTCCCGACGGCCTGGCCATCGACGGCGGCGGCCCGCTGCGCGGCGGCCCCGTCGAGGTGTGCAACGACCATCGGCTGGTGATGGCGGCGGCGCTGCTGGCGGTGGTCGCCGGCCAGGCGGTGTCGGTGTCCGAGGCGGGCGCGGTGGCCAAGTCGTATCCGGAGTTCGTGTCGGACTGGCAACGCTGCCAGTCCAGGCGCGGCTGAGGCCGGAGAGAGTTGTTTTTGGGGATAGTTTTTGGTTGCAGGAAGCATCAGGAGACGAGAGCAGATGAGTTCGATGATAGGAGACAAGGTGCGCGTGAGCGTCTTCGGCGAGTCCCATGGCCCCGCCATCGGCGTGGTGGTTGACGGCCTGCCCGCCGGCGAGGCCATCGACCTGGAGGCCGTCCAGGCGTTCATGCGCCGCCGCGCGCCCGGAGGCAAGGCCTACGCCACGCGCCGCCGCGAGGCCGACCAGCCCGAAATCCTCGCCGGGATGCTGAACGGCATCACCGACGGCGCACCGCTGGCCGCCATGATCCGCAACACCGACACGCGCTCCGGCGACTACGCCAATCTCGCCGTCGTGCCACGTCCCGGACACGCCGACTACACGGCCGAGCTGCGCTACCACGGCTTCCAGAACCGCGCCGGCGGCGGCCACTTCTCCGGACGCCTCACCGCGGCGCTGGTGTTCGCCGGCGCCGTGTGCGCCCAGGCGCTGGAGCGCCGCGGCGTCACCGTCGGCGCCCACCTCCAGTCCGTCGCCGACGTCGACGACGACCGCTACGACCCGGTGGCCGTGACGGCTGAGCAGTTGCGCGCCGTCTCGGCCAAGGAGTTCCCCGTCCTCGCGGACGGGCGCGGCGAGGCGATGAGGGCGGCCATCGAGGCGGCGCGGCTGGCGTGCGACTCGGTGGGCGGCGTCATCGAGTGCGTGGCGGTCGGCCTGCCCGGCGGACTGGGCGCGCCGATGTTCGACGGCGTGGAGAACCAGCTGGCCCGCGCGCTGTTCGGCATCCCCGCCGTGCGCGGCATCGAGTTCGGCGAGGGCTTCGCGGCGACGCGGCTGCGCGGCTCGCAGCACAACGATGCGTTCGAGGTGCGCGACGGCGGCGTTAGGACGGTGACGAACCGCCATGGCGGCGTCCTGGGCGGCATCACCTCGGGGATGCCGCTGGTCGTCCGCGTGGCCATCAAGCCGACCGCCTCCATCGCGCAGCCGCAGCGCTCCGTCGACCTGGCGACGCTGGAGCCGACGGAGCTGCGCGTCCAGGGGCGCCACGACCCGTGCATCGCGCCGCGCGCCGTCCCCGTCGTCGAGGCCGTCACCGCCATCACCCTGCTGGACCTCCTGCTCCAGGGCTGATGGCCGACCGGACGGCGCACCCGCACGACACGCAGCCTTTCCATTTCATCTTCATCATCGCAGACCCTACCGAACATAGTCAGGCACAAGACACAAGGAAGCTAGAGAACCATGGATTTGTCGAATTGCAGGCATCGCATTGACGAGATTGACGACCAGTTGCTGAAGCTGTTCACGGAGCGCATGGCGATTTCGCGCGAGGTCGCGAACGAGAAGATCGCGGCGGGCAAGCCGGTGCTGGTGCCGGAGCGCGAGCGCGACATCATGCGCCGCATCTCGGAGGAGGCCGGCCCGGAGATGTCGAACGACGCGCGGATGCTGTTCAACACCATCCTCGACCTGAGCCGCAGCGTGCAGTACCGGATGATGCACAAGGGCCGCCACTGCGACCTGGGCGACCGCATCCGCGAGGCCATCGCCAAGACGCCGGACTTCCTGCCCGCGATGCCCAACGTCGCCTGCTGCGGCATCGACGGCTCCTACGCCTACCAGGCCGCCGAGAAGGCGTTCAACCACCTCACCATCAACGGCTTCAAGAACTTCGAGGGCGTCGCCCAGGCCGTGAAGGCGGGCCTTTGCCAGTATGGCGTCCTCCCCATCGAGAACAGCACCTTCGGCACCGTCAAGCCCGTCAATGACCTCCTCGCCAAGTACGGCTTCTACATCGTCCGCGCCCTCAAGCTCCATGTCCGCCACGCGCTGCTCGTCAAGCCCGGCACCAAGCTGGAGGACATCCGCGAGATCACCTCGCACGAGCAGGCCGTCGGACAGTGCGGCGAATTCCTCCGCTCGCTCAAGAACGTGACCGTCATCTCCGGCGACAACACCGCCGTCGCCGCCCGCAAGGTCGCCGAAAGCCCGCGGCGCGACGTCGCCGCCATCGCCTCTCCCATGTGCGCCGAACTCTACGGCCTCGAGATCCTCCGGGAGGACATCCAGGACAACGCCAACAACTACACCCGCTTCATCTGCATCTCGCGCAACATGGAGATCTACCCCGGCGCCAACCGCATCAGCGTGACGCTCCGCCTGCCCCACCGCGTCGGCTCCCTCTCGCGCTTCGTCTCCCGCTTCGCCGCCCTCGGACTCAACCTCGTCAAGCTGGAGAGCGCCCCGCTGCCCGGCAGCGACTTCGAGTTCACCTTCTACTTCGACTTCGAGGCCTCCGTGCGCTCCGCCGGCGTCACCGAGCTGCTCGAGGAACTCTCCGTCGCCTCCGACCAGTTCGCGTTCCTCGGCAACTACATCGAGCTGTGATGGCGACGGACGGCACGGCCATGAGCACCTCCCCCTCCCGCAAGCGCTGCGCCCTCATCGGCGAACGCCTCGGACACAGCTACTCCGCCGACATCCACCGCTGCTGGGACCTCTACGACTACGAGCTCCGACCCATGCCCGCCGACGAGGTGCCGCGCTTCCTCCAGGCCGGCGACTTCGACGGACTCAACGTCACCATCCCCTACAAGCAGCTCGTCATCCCCCACTGCGACGACATCACCCCACAGGCGCAGGCCATCGGCAGCGTCAACACCATCGTCCGCGACGCCGACGGACACCTCCACGGCGCCAACACCGACTACTTCGGCTTCGCCGGCATGGCACGCCGCGCCGGCATCGACTTCGCCGGCCGCAAGGTCGTCATCCTCGGAAACGGCGGCACCACGCGAACCGTCCAGGCCGTCGCCGCCGACGCCGGCGCCCGAGCCATCGTCGTCGTCTCCCGACGCGGACCGGTCACCTACGACCGCCTCGCCGACCACACGGACGCCGACATCCTCGTCAACGCAACCCCCGTCGGCATGTACCCGGAGACGGACGCCATGCCCGCCGACCCCGCCGACTTCCCGTCCTGCACCGGCGTCCTCGACGTCATCTACAACCCGGCGCGGACGCGCCTCATCCAGCGCGCCGAACGCCTCGGCATCCCCTGCGCCAGCGGCCTCTGGATGCTCGTCGAGCAGGCCCGAGTCGCCGGCGGACTCTTCATGGGCCAGACGCTCGACGCCTCCTGGACAGAGCGCGTCTGGCGCGAACTCAGCTCCCGCACGCTCAATGTCGTCCTCATCGGCATGCCCGGCTGCGGCAAGACCACCGTCGGCGAACTCCTCCGGCAGCGCCTTGGACGCGAACTCGTCGACTGCGACGCCGAAATCGTCAGACGCGCCGGCAAGCCCATCGCCGACATCTTCGCCGACGAGGGCGAGGCGCGCTTCCGCGACCTGGAGGCCGCCGTCATCGCGGAGGCCGCCCGCGAGCACGGACGCATCATCGTGACCGGCGGCGGCGCCGTCCTGCGCGAGCAGAACCGCCTCAACCTCCGCCAGAACGGACGCGTCTTCCGCCTCGACCGGCGGCTGGAGACGCTCGCCATCGGCCAGGGCCGACCGCTCTCCACCGACCTGGCGCGCGTCGCCGCCATGGCCGCCGAGCGCGAGCCGCTCTACCGCGAGACGGCCGACGCCACCATCGACAACAACGGAACCCCCGAGGCCGCCGCGGAGGCCATCCTCGCACGGCTCTAGCCCCGGACGCCCTTCTTCCCCTCTCCGGTTGATTAACCCGTTTCATGGCTTATATTTCCCATTTGCCCGTCAGCCGGAGAGGGCAGGGGACGGGCAAGACCGGCGCGCCGCGTGCGCGGAGCCACCATTCCGTCACAGACATCAGGAACGACATGCTGAATAACCATACCGTTGAAAAGATCGGCGGCACCTCCATGAGCCGCTTCGGCGAGGTGCTGAACAACGTCATCATCGGGGACCGCTCCCCGTCCGAACTCTACAACCGCCTCTTCATCGTCTCGGCCTACGGCGGCATCACCAACCTCCTCCTCGAGAACAAGAAGAACGGCGAGCCCGGCGTCTACGGCAAGTTCGCCGCCGGAGACGAGTCCTGGCAGGAGGCCCTCGAGCGCGTCCGGCAGGAGATGATCCGCTTCAACCGCTCGTTCGAGGCCATCGGCCTCGACCAGGCCGTCGCCGACCGCTTCGTCAACCAGCGCATCGACGGCATCCGCGACTGCCTCAACGACCTGATGCGCATCCGCGCCTACGGCCACTTCAACGCCAAGTCCTACCTGCCGCCCACCCGCGAGCTGCTCTCCGCCGTCGGCGAGGCGCACTCCGCGTTCAACTCCACCGAGATCCTCCGCCGCCACGGCGTCAACGCCGTCTTCGTCGACCTCACCGGCTGGAGGCAGGACCAGGACGTCCAGCCCACCTTCGAGGAGGCCATCGCCCGCGCCTTCAAGGACATGGACTTCGCCACCTGCATGCCCATCATCACCGGCTACTGCAAGTACGACGAGGGCATCATGACCCGCTTCGACCGCGGCTACAGCGAAATCACCTTCTCCAAGATCGCCGTCATGACCAAGGCCCGCGAGGGCATCATCCACAAGGAGTACCACCTCTGCACCGGCGACCCCAAGATCATCGGCGTCGACAAGGTCAAGGTCATCGGCGCCACCAACTTCGACATCGCCGACCAGCTCTCCGACCTCGACATGGAGGCCATCCACTCCAAGGCCTCCAAGGAAATGGAGATGTGCGGCATCCCCATCCGCGTCAAGAACGCCTTCGAGCCCAAGCACCCAGGCACCCTCATCTCCTGCGACTACATCGCCCCCAACCCCCACGTCGAGATGATCTGCGGACGCTGCGACGTCATGGCCATCGAGGTCATGGACTCCGAGATGGTCGGCACCGTCGGCTATGACCTCAAGCTCATGCAGCACATGGTCGACATGGGCATCAGTTACATCGCCAAGACCACCAACGCCAACACCATCACCCACTTCGTCCCCCAGAAGAACCGCCACCTCCCCGACTGCGTCAAGCGCATCGAGGCCGCACTCCCCAACGCCCAGATCCATACCTTCCCCGTCGCCATCGTCGCCGTCATCGGCACCAACATGTCCATCCCCGGCTTCCTCTCCAAGGCGGCCGACGCCCTCCACAAGGCCAAGGTCAACGTCCTCTCGCTCGTCCAGTCCACCCGACAGGTGAACATGCAGTTCATCATCGCCCGCGAGAACTTCGAGATCGCCCAGAAGGCCCTCCACAAGGCCTTCGTCGAGGATCTCCAGAACTGAGCGCGGAGGCGACACGAGCGATGCGGCCGCTGTATGTGGACAACCATGTGCTGGCCCTGGACAAGCCGTGCGGGCTGCTGACGCAGCCCTCCGGACAGACCGCCGACTCCCTCGAGCGACAGGGCAAGGAACTGCTCCGGCAGATGTTCGCCAAGCCCGGCAACGTCTTCCTGGAGGCCGTCCACCGCCTCGACCGGCCCGCCTGCGGCGTCGTCCTGTTCGCCCGCACCAGCAAGGCCCTCTCGCGCCTGAACGCCGCCATGCGCGGCCACGGCTGCGTCAAGCGCTACCGCGCCATCCTCGCCGCAACCCCCCGCGACCACGACGGCGAACTCACCGACTGGCTCGTCCACGACGACTTCCGCGCCCGCGCCGCCTCGCCCGGCGAGCCCGGCGCCCGCGAGTGCCGCCTCGCCTACCGCGTGCTGCGGACGCTGCCAGGCGGCCGCGCCCTCGTGGACATCGGCCTGGAGACGGGACGCTACCACCAGATACGCGCCCAGTTCGCGCTGCGCGGCTGCCCCCTGCTCGGCGACACGCGCTACGGCGGCCCCCCCGCCGGCCCGCCCGGAGCCATCGCCCTCCAGCACCACTCGCTCACGACGCCCCATCCCACGCGGCCCGAGCCGCTGACCATCACCTCGGACATCGACCTGACCCATCTATTCCCACTCAACTAAAGGCACCCCACCATGACAGAACTTGAAAACGAACTGATGGCCGCTCTGGCCCAGGCCAAGGACGAGCTGGCTAAGGCCGCGGACGAGGCGGCGCTGGAGGCCGCGCGCATCAAGTACCTCAGCCGCAAGGGGCTGCTGCCCGCCATGATGTCACGCCTCGGCTCCGTCCCCCCCGCCGACCGACCCGCCGTCGGCAAGACCCTCAACGCCGTCAAGAAGGAATTCCAGGACGCCTTCGAGGCCACCGCCAGCCGCCTCAAGGGCGAGGCCGAGGCCCACAGCGCCCTCGACGTCACCCTTCCCGGACGCCAGCGCCGACTCGGACACAAGCACCCCGTCTCCCTCGTCATGGACGCCGCCGTCGCCATCTTCCGCCGCATGGGCTTCATCGTCGCCGACGGCCCCGACATCGACACCGTCTGGGACAACTTCGACGCCCTCAACGCCCCCGCCGACCACCCCTCGCGCTCCCCCGAGGACCAGTTCTACTTCGACCTCGAGCACTGCGACTATCTCGACCCCGCCACCCTCCTCCTCCGCTCCCAGACCTCCGACGTCCAGATCCGGACCATGATGTCCCAGAAGCCGCCCGTCCGCATCATCTGCCCCGGACGCTGCTACCGCCGCGACACCCCCGACGCCACCCACGGCATGTCCTTCCACCAGATCGAGGGTCTCTATGTCGACACGTGCGTCTCCCTCGCCGACCTCAAGGGAACTCTCGCCACCTTCGCCCGCGAGATGTTCGGCGACAAGACCAAAATCCGCTTCCGCCCCCACCACTTCCCCTTCACCGAGCCCAGCGTCGAGGCGGACGCCTCCTGCATGGCCTGCGGCGGCGCTGGCTGCCGCATCTGCAAGGGCTCCGGCTGGATCGAGATCGGCGGCGCCGGCGTCGTCAACCCCGATGTCCTCCGCAACGTCAACTACAACCCCGACGAGGTCTCCGGCTTCGCCTTCGGCATGGGCATCGAGCGACTCGCCATGATCCGCTACGGCATCAACGACCTCCGGCTCCTCTACGACAACGACGTCCGCTTCCTCCATCAGTTCTGAAGCGAGCTCGCGCCGGGGCTGGAAGTTCTCCCCGCGTCGGCGATGGGGCTGGAAGTTCTCCGCGCGGAAGCGAGGAAGCCCCCGCTGGACAGGAAGTTCTCCGCGCGGAAGCGAGGAAGCCCCCACTGGACAGGAAGTTCTCCGCGCGGAAGCGAGGAAGCCCCCACTGGACAGGAAGTTCTCCGCGCGGAAGCGAGGAAGCCCCCACTGGACAGGAAGTT
>CALZPA010000070.1 GCA_945827525.1 uncultured Lentisphaeria bacterium
GCGCCCCTGCTCTTTTACTTATTTTGCGTATTTTGCGTATTTTGTGTTTTTTGCGTATTTTGTGTTTTTTGTGGACAGAAACCATGAATCAGAGCAAGAAGCTGTCGTAGTTTCCTGGTGTGACAATGCTCGTGGCAGCTTCTGGATAGGCACCTAGGAACGTCTTGGGGATCTTTGCCTTGGTGGCCTCATTCAGATTGATCTCCCACGCAGACAGCTTGCCATTCTCCTCCTCCAAGTAGTCTATTTCATGATTCTCTGGCGCGCTCGTCCGCCAGAAGAAAGGATGCGGCGCAAACGGACGATTCACATTGCGCTTGACTCTTTCCATGATGAGATAGTTCTCCCACATATGTCCCGAATCTGTCCGCGAGCCAAGGGGAGAAAAGTTGCCAATGACGGCGTTGCGTATGCCCAAATCATAGAAATATATCTTGATGCCTTTTTTGATTTCATTACGCAAATTTCTACTGAATGCACCAAGTGGATAAATGACATAGCATTTTGCCAGTAAATCAAGATAGCGATCCACGGTCCTGACATCCATGCGAGAAAGGGACGCCAGTTCTGATAGGCTGACCTCAGAACCAATCTGAAAGGCCAGAGCACGTACTAGACGATCAAGGCAACTGGTTTTCCTCAGACCATCCAAAGCATACAGATCCTTGAACAGATAGCTACCAGCTATCTCAGAAAGCCGAAAGGGCTCATCACCTGGATGAGCAATCACATCGGGATAGGAACCAAAGAGCAGCCGCCGCTCACGTTCCTCCACCTCCCCCAGTACGCCTCTTGCCGCAACCAGCTCACCAAAAGACAGGGGAAGCAGACGATACTCGAACTTCCGCCCTGTCAGCGGCTCAGACATCTGGTTCATCAGCTCAAACGCTGATGAGCCCGTGGCTATGACCTGAACGTCGGGCAATTCATCTGTCACCAACTTCAAAGCCATGCCTATGCCTTCAATGTGCTGTGCCTCGTCGACCACGACCAGACGACTTTTCCCCAGCAGTAGACGCCATCCGGCCGTCGTGATTCCTGTCAAACGCGCCCTCACATCGGGACTGTCACCATTCAGCCAAAGATACTCACCGCCCCAGTCGGCAATCAGATGACGAAGCATCGTGGTCTTCCCGCTTTGGCGCGGACCATAGATGACCAGTGCCTTGCCGCCAAACAGACGATGACGCAACTCTGCTTCCAATGCTCTTGGAATATAAGTCATTCCTACATTACACTCCATAAATTCTTATGTTTTTCAACGATGTACTCCATAAATTCTACATCTGAATTCCTTTTTGTCAAATGAGTACCATCAGAAAGGACCTATGCCACCTCTTCCGCACCTGGCACTCGCAAGCCCATGTCCCAAGCCATTCATATGGCCATGAGTGTGACTATCGAGCAGACAAAAAAACCTCAGGCGCCTCACCCAACGTTGGATGAGGCGCCTGAGGGCGACGGGAAAAGGCGTTGTTGTATGAGGCTGCGCCAGGTCAGGCCTGCGTCGGCGGTGCGTCGGCAGGAGCCGACGCGGCCTCGCCGGCGGGTGCGCTGGCGGCGGACGTGCCGTCGCCGTCGCCGCCATTCTGGGTGGGTTCGCTGTCCTGCTTCTGTTCGCGGGGGTCCTCGAGGTCATCGGGATTGGCCTGTGAGGGGGGCATTTCCATGCCGAGGAGGGCGTAGACGTCCTCGGCGTTCATGGTCTCGCGCTCCAGAAGCGTCTCGGCGAGCAGGGTGAGCTTATCGAGGTTGTCGCTGAGGAGGGCGCGGACGCGCTCCTCGGCCTCCTGGACGAGCTTGCGGATGGCGAGGTCGACCTCACGGACGGTCTCGGGGGCATTGGCCTCGCCGTTGGCAAGGTTGTGTCCGAGGAAGGAGGTGCCGTTGGAGTTGGCGTAGTCGAGGGGGCCGAGGCTGCTCATGCCGTAGCTGCAGACCATGCGCCGCGCGGTGCTGGTGGCGGCGCGGATGTCGCCGGCGGCGCCGCTGGAGACCTCGTGGAAGACGAGGCTCTCGGCGACGCGTCCGCCCATGCTGACGGCGAGGTCATCGAGGAGCTCGGAGTAGGCGATGGTGTAGCGGTCCTGCTCGGGCAACTGCATGGTGGCCCCGAGATAGGCGATGCCCCTGGGGATGATGGTAATCTTGTGGAGCGGCTTGGTGTGGTCGCAGAGCATGTTGACGAGGGCGTGGCCTGCCTCGTGGAAGGCGATGAGGCGACGCTCGTTGTCGCTGATGCGGCGGCTGCGTCGCTCCTTGCCCCAGCACACCTTGTCGCGCGCCTCCTCCAGCTCGGCCAGCCCGACCTGATCCTTGCCGGTGCGGGTGGCGAGCAGCGCGGCCTCATTGATGAGGTTGGCCAGGTCGGCTCCGCTGAAGCCGGCGGTGCCTCGGGCGACGACGCGCAGATCCACCTTCGGGTCGATGCAAATCTTGTTGGCGTGTATCTGGAGGATGCCGAGGCGACCGCGCAGGTCGGGCAGGTCGATGGTGATCTGCCGGTCGAAGCGTCCTGGGCGCAGCAGCGCCTTGTCGAGGACATCGGGGCGGTTCGTGGCCGCCAGGACGATGACGCCGGAGTTGGCCTCGAAGCCGTCCATCTCGACGAGCAGCGCGTTGAGCGTCTGCTCGTGGGCGTGGGCGCCGGCGTCGAGGCCGTAGCGCGAGCGTCCGATGGCGTCGAGCTCGTCGATGAAGATGAGGCAGGGCGCGTGCTTCTTGCCCTCCTCGAACATGTCGCGGACACGGCTGGTGCCGACGCCGACGAACATCTCGTCGAAGTCGGAGCCGCTGACGGAGAAGAAGGGCACCTCGGCCTCGCCGGCGATGGCGCGGGCCAAGAGCGTCTTGCCCGTGCCGGGCGGGCCGACCATCAGGACGCCGCGCGGTATCTTGCCGCCCAGGCGGCGGAACTTCTGCGGGTCCTTGAGGTAGTCGACGATCTCCTGCATCTCGCTCTTGGCCTCCTCGATGCCGGCGACGTCCTTGAGCGTCACCTTGTTGGGGCCGGGCATGACCATGCGCGCCCGGCTCTTGCCGAACGACATCATGCTGCCGCCGCTGCTGCGGAACATCCGCCGCGAGAAGAAGACCAGGATGCCCAGCATGACCAGCAGCGGCAGCAGGGACACCCACAGCTGGCTCCAGAAGCCGTTCGAGACCTTGACCTGGACGTCAGGGCACTGCTGGCTGATGAGCTGGTCCAGGCGCTCGGTGTAGACGACGGAGCTCTGGAAGCCGCGGAGCATCTCGGGCGTGAGCTTCGTCTTCGCCGCCGCCGCGTGCTCCTGCGGCACATACTTGCCGACGATGCGGACGATGCCGCCGCCGGCCTGCTCCTCGATGACGGCGCTAAGGACACGCCCCTCACGGAGGCTGACCTCGAACTCGGACTGGGGAAGGTCGCTGCGCTCGCGCTGGGCGCCGTCGCCATAGTAGACGCTCATGAAAAGGAGGGCGCCTGCCAGCAGCACGACCCAGAATGCCAGCATCCGTAGCGTGCGCGGCATGGCGCCGCCAAAGGCCGAGGCACTATCCTTTCCCTTCGGGGAATCTTTCTCAGACATGTCTTGCGTTTGCTCTCTTGCGTAATGGGGGAATGGTCAGAGTCGGGTGGCTGCCGCGACGAGCCTCACTTGCCGCCGAACATGGTCAGCAGCAGATAGCCGATGGCGCCCAGCGCACCCAGCGCGAGGATGGCGATGATGGCCATCATCACGGTCTTCTGGGCGTGGCTGTCGCGGATGTCCGCGCCGCCCTTCTTCCGGACGCCGGTGCGGGTGCCCATGTTCTTCATGACGGAGGTGGAGCGCTCGGCGGCGCCCGTCTCCTCGAGGTTGATGACGGAGCCGACGCGGGAGGCCTCGGCGTAGGAGGCCTCGCCGCTGTGGTAGACCAGCTCGATGCCGCCTGCCTGGAAGATGTCGCCGTCGTGGAGTTCGACCTCGACCTCGGGCTCGAGCTTCTCGTAGTTGTAGCGGGTGCCATTGGTGCTGCCCTCGTCCCGGAGGATGGTGCGGCGGGGCTCGCCGTCGCCGCCGGAGGTAATGAGCGTGCAATGGTGTCCGCTGATGGTGGAGTCTGGGATGCAGATGTCACAGCTCTCGGAGCGCCCAAGGGACATCGTCTCCTTGGTCAGCTCGAAGGACTGGCCGCGCATGCTGCCATCGGATAGGACCTGTATCTTCGCCGTTGCCATAGTCTACCTGCCTTTAGCGCCAGGAATGTTGGTTGTTCCGCTGCCTCACGGACACGCCCCCCACCTGGAGACGGCCGATGCAGACCTGCTGAAAACGCAATATAATGACTGTCCGCCACATTTCCACTAGACACGCGCCAAATGCTCCGGTTGCAGGGCGGCACGGCGTTTTTTCGCGCGCGCCGCCCCCGTCGCGTCCTTCAGTGGAGCCGCGCGTCCATCTCCTTGGCCCAGGGCTCACGGGCGGCCCGCTCGGGGTAGCGGACCTTGAGCTGCCGATAGGCCTCGAGGGCGCTGTCCGTCCGCTGGAGGTCGCGGAGCACCTTGACCATGAGGACCATGGCCTCCTCCTCCTCCTCGGGCGGGTTCCGGTCGGCGCTGAGCACATACTGGTACTGCGCCAGCTTCTCCAGGGCCCGCTCCAGCAACTGCGGCTTGCGCTCGTAGAAGATGCGCGCCTGGATGAGCAGACAGCGCTTGGCGGCGGAGTAGTTCGCGCCTCGGGCGATGACCTGCTCGGCCGCCGACATGGCGTCGGTGTCATGCCCGAGCTCGAAGGCGCAGAGCGCCTGCAGGGAGAGGGCCTCGCGGAGCAGATGCTCCGGCTGGCCGAGCTGTCGCAGCAGCTCCTGGTCGGGAGGCTCCTGCGACAGGATCTTCTGCAGGGCCGCGGTCAGGCGGCGGAGCAGCGTCTCGGCCTGGCTGAAGCGCCCGTCGGCGCGCTCCATGTACAGGTGCGCCAGCCGGTAGGCGGCGAAGAGCGAGGCCGCGTCCGTCAGGCCGCCGGACACCGCCCTGCCATACGTCTCCTCCAGCAGACGGCGGTCGGCGGGCTCATGCGTCCGCGCGTAGTCCTCGGCGACGAGCTGGGCCATCTGGTAGAGGATGGCCGGCGTGAGCGCCTTCGCGGTCATCTCGGACGGCAGCGCCATGAGACGCCGGAACTGCGCGACGGCGCGCCCGGACGCCTCGCGGTCGCCAGCCTGCTGGCGCTCCAGCAGCAGCGACAGCGCCAGCAGGCGCATGTCGGTCTCACGCCGCGCGTCCCTATCCTTGGGCGCGCCCTGGGCCAGCGCCTCATCCAGCCGGGCCAGCGCCTCGGCGGGACGCTTCATCTCGGCCAGCAGCCAGGCGTCCCGGAACAGATAGGCCTCGCGCTCGTCGCCCTGCCGGAAGGGCAGAAGCGCCTCCACCTCCACCTGGGCGCGCGCATGATCCTTCCGCTCGGTGTAGATGGACAGCAGACGCTCGTGGCAGACGGCCTGCTCGGCCGGCGGCAGCCCGCCGATGGCCAGCAGCGCACGGCAGTCGCGCTCGGCCTGCGGACTGCCCGCGTCCGCCTTCAGCTCCAGCTCCGCCGCCCACAGCAGATGACGCACCCGATGCTCCGACAGCGACGGCTCGTCCGACAGGCCGCGCAGGATGGCCGCCGACTCGCTCCACCGCGACAGCTTCCGCAGGCAGTCCGCCTGGCGCAGCCGCAGCGCGTTGCGGCGGGCGGTCTCCGTCTCCGGCAGCAGCCGCAGCGTCGCCGCGTAGGCGGCCAGCGCCTCCTCATGGCGGCCAAGGTTCTCCAGCAGCCGCCCCGCGAACTCCTCGACGCGGCTCTCGTTGAGCGCGTCCCGGAAGCCCTCGCGGTAGCGTCGGCACCATTCCAGCCCGCGTTCCCAGGACTCCTTGCGGCTGTCCTCCAGCAGGCAGTGGATGCCGAAGACGAGGGCCGTCCGGCGCATGTCGGCGGGGGCGCCCTCCTTCCGGACGACCATCTCCAGATGCTGCCAGGCGGTACCGTACTCGCCGAGCATATAGAGGCAGCGGCCATGGAGATAGTCCATCTCGGTGTCCTCGACGCCGGGATTCATGCTGCGCCATTCGAGGACGAGGCGCAGCGCCTCGTCGAACTGGCGCAGCTGGTAGACGGCCTCGGCGCGGCGACGGCGCACCTCGCCGGCCCAGCGCCCCTTCGGGAACGCGGCCAGAAAGCGGTCGTAGGCGGCGCGCGCCTGCTGGAACTCGCCCTGGGCGAAGCGGATCTCGCCCAGCTCGTAGAGCGCCTCCTCGCGGAGGGCGGGACGCCCCTGGGCGTAGTCGGCCAGGGCGGAGTAGAGCCGGATGGCCTCGTCGTAGCGGCGGCGGCGATGCTCCTCGCGGGCGAGTTCGCAGACGGCGACCTCCCGCAGGGGCGCCTTCGGGTCGAGAGGCCTGGCGGCGAGGGTGCGGTAGAGGCCGTAGGCGCGCTCGACGGCGGCCTGGTCGCCGCGGAAGAGGCACCGCGCCAGCCAGAAGGCGCTGTTCTCGGCGAGGGTGGCGTCCTTGGCCTTGAGCAGCGGCTCGAAGCAGGCCGCCGCCTCGGCGTGGCGGTTCTGCCGCAGCTGCGCCTCGCCCTCCCAGAACGTGAAGACGTCCAGGTTGGCATGGCCGGGCCAGCGACGGCGGAACTCGCGGATGCTCTCGACCATGCCGGCGTCGTCGCCGCGACGGCGCTGGCAGTCGATGACGTTCGACCAGGCGGAGGCGGCGAGCTCGTGGTCGGGATGGAGACGCAGGAATTCGCGGAACGCCTTCTCGGCGTAGTCGTAGATCTTGGCGCTCTTGAGTCCCTGCGCGTAGGCGTAGCGGTCCACGGGGCGGCTGAAGTCCTCGGCCTTCTGCTGGGCGTCCAGCGGGGCGGCGGCGAGCGTGAGCGCGGCCGCGAGCGCGGCCAGGAGCCGTCTGTCTGCCTTCCTCGTCTTGGTCACGTGGCTGTTCTCCTGCTGTGGGGTCATGCTGATGGCTGGATGCGTGGGTGTTCGTGTGGGATGGGGGTGAAGGTGATACGCCGCGCTCACTGGCGGGGCTTCTGGGTGGCGAACGCGACGTTGCGGATGCCGAGTCCGGCGCAGACGTCGAGGACGCCGACGACCTTGCCGTGGGCGGCCTGCTCGTCTGCCCGGATAATCACCTTCAGGTGCGGGTTGTGCTGGTTGAAGAACTGGAGCTTGGACTGGAGGCGGACGAGTCCGCCGGGACGGGCGCCGCCTCCGGAGGGCAGCCAGTCGGCGGGCGTGACGAGCGTCTCGCCCGCGCTGGAGCCGCCGGCCTCGTCGCTGAAGCCCTTGTAGAGCAGCAGCGTGCCGTCGGTGCGCAGGTTGAGGACGATCTCCGAGAAGAGCTCCTGGCTCTCCTTGCCGTTGGCGGCGACGGGGACGTTGACGTTGAACCAGTCCTCGCTGTTGGCGAACATGGTGGCGACCATGAACTGGATGAGGAGGATGAAGATGATGTCCAGCATCGGGCCCATCTGGAAGCCCGTCTCGCCATAGGCTATTCTGCGCTTGAAGTTCATGGTGGTGCGTGCGTATGTATTATGTTTGTGACCCGTGTGTCGCGCGTCTGTTTCAGGCGCCGCCGGAAAGCCCCGGCCATCGCGCGTTACTATATCATGCCAAAGGCGTTCATGCGCCCCTCTTCGCGGTGTTGGCCTTGAATTCGAGCCGGGAGAGGATCTGCAGCTGGTAGACGGTGAAGCCGATGAGCAGGAAGCCGAGCATCCAGGCCATGGCGGTCGCCGAGCCGAACTTCAGGTACAGGTAGGCGCGGTAGAAGATGTGGAGGTCGGCGACCTCCGTCGCCTTCGCGCCGCCCGTCATCGCCAGGATGAACGACGACGAGGCCCACGAGCCGATGAAAACCCCCACGAACTGGATGATGAGCAGCGGCTTCAGCATCGGGATGACCACGAAGAGCAGCTTGTCGATGAAGGTGGCCCCATCGATGTCGGCGGCCTCGTAGAAGTCGTCGGCGATGCCCTTGAGCGCGGCGAGGTAGATGAGGCAGCCCGGCCCCATGCCGGCCCAGACCATCGGCAGCACGCAGCAGAGCATGGCCGTCTCCGTGTCGTCCAGCCACAGATACGGATTCCGCATCGGCAGGAACAGCCGCGCCAGCACGCGCGCGCACGGCTCCGACAGCGACGGCGCGACGGCGCCCGCGGCCAGCGCCAGCGCCGCCAGCCCCAGCACCACCGCCAGGACGCGCCGACGGCGCGTCCACGCGCGGGACGTGCGCCACGCCAGCGCCAGCGCGGACGCACCCGCCAGGACGCACCAGGCGAGCCGCCAGCGGGCCAGCGCCTCCGGCAGCGGGTCGCGGTCCGCGTCCGTCAGGATGGGCCAGGCGAAGCGAAGGAAGAACAGCCCGAGCGCGACGCCCGTCGCGAGGCAGGCCAGCCCCGCCAGGATGTTGCCGTGCAGCAGCAGCCGCTTCGCGAAGAACAGCATGATGGCCAGCGCCAGCAGCGCCAGCGCCACATACGTCAGCGACGGCAGCCGCAGCATGATCGCGTTCAGCACCCCCGACTCGTCGTTCGAGTAGAACGAGCGCCACAGGTAGATGACGACCAGGCCGGTGATGACCGCCGGCAGGTAGAACACCGTCCGGAAGAACATCCGCCCGACGGGTATCTCCTGCAGCAGCACCGCCAGGATGACGGGCGGCAGGAACGTCAGCGCCACGACCAGGAAGCAGTAGCGGATGGAGTTCCAGACGGAGGCCCACCACTCGCCGTCCCACAGCAGGTTGGCGAAGTTGTCCAGCCAGACCCAGCTCGACTCGCCGACCAGGCGGTAGTCCTGCAGCGCCATCGCCGAGCCGATGGCCAGCGGCACGTACTTCCACACCAGGATGGACAGCAGCGCCGGCAGCAGCAGCAGATACGCCGCACGGTAGCGCCGGAAACCCCAGCGCACCTCCTCCATCCCCTCGATGCGCTCCGGCGTGAACACCCGCGCGATCTTCCGGAACACCAGCGCGAACGCCACCACAATCGCGCCCAGGACACCCGCCGCCGCCAGCCGCCTCAGACGCAGCGTCTCCGGCGGCAGAATGCCGATCATCCGCTCGTTCGTCTCACGGACGCCATGCGCCAGCGCGGCCTGCAGCGCCTTCCGGCGCAGCTCCAGCGCCGGCACGCGCTCGCCGCGCGCCAGGCGCGCCTCCGCCTCGTCGCGCTCGGCGGCGTCGCTGAGCGGCAGCTCGCCGCGCACGGCCATCTCGTCGGCGACGTTCATGGGCTTGGTCATCTGGTGGTAGACGAGCTGGCAGTTGCGCCCGTAGGGCTCGGGGCGTCCGGTCTCGATGGCGACCTCGAACGTCTCCCGCCAGCCCGGCGGTGCCAGACGCACCAGGTCGCCGTAGCCGAAGCGCTCCAGATAGGCGGGGTTCAGGTACTGCCCCAGGCCGCCCTCGACCATCACCCGCGTGTAGATGGCGACGCCGTCCGGCGACTCGCAGAAGCGCAGATACTCCCACGCCGCGTCGCGGACGACGGGGTTGGTGCAGCCGGAGAAGATGCCCTGCATCCGGGAGTTGAGCTCGCCGCCGCGATGCCGGACGCCGCGGGCGTCCGGATAGCCGCGCGGCACGGGCACCATGCCGACCAGGTCGGGGTTGATGGTCTGGAAGAGCCGCTCGTCGATGTAGGCGGGGTAGAACGCGATCTGTCCGTCGTCCCACTTCTTGCCGGTGCCGGCCTCCTTCATGGCGTAGCCGTGGCGGTCGCGCCCGTCCTCGTCCCGCCAGTGCTCGGCGGTCAGGCGCAGATAGAAGTCCAGGGCGGTGACCGCCTCGTCCGTGTCGAAGCAGGCGCGCCAGGAGTCGGTGGCGTCGTCGTAGGCCATGACCTCGCCGCCGGCTGACCAGAGGAACGTGACCCAGAACCAGCTCTCGGAGAGGCCCTTGCCCAGCGCGATGCCGTAGATGCCCTCCTTCGGGTTCGTGAGGCGGCGGCAGTAGCGGAGCAGATCCTCCCACGTCCAGTCGCTGTCCGGCTCCGGCAGGCCGTTCCGCGCCAGCAGATCCTTCCGGTACAGGAAGACCTTGCCCAGCAGGCCGCCGTTCGGGATGGCCCAGACGTGCTCCTGCCCGTCCGCGCCCCTCCGCCTCACCACCGGCATCACCTTCTCGTTGTAGATGAACGACCGCTCCTCGTCGTCCAGACCCGTGAAGTACCCGTCCTCGGGCTTGTCCAGCGGATACAGGAAGCCCTCGCGGATGTACGTGTCCGACTGACGGAAATTCACATAGATGATGTCCGGCGACACGCCGCCGGCGATGGCCATCAGCGGCCCCGAGTCAAAGCCCTCCCCCGGCGCGACGATGCCGCTGCCGCGCACCAGCTCACAGCGCACGTTCGACCAGTCGTGCCGACCGTACCGCGACGGGTCCGACTCGTACCGGCGGCGGTACTTCCGCTCGAAGAGCTCCGGAAAGCGGCGCAGAAACTCGTTCATGACGGCCACCTGCGCCCGCGAATGCGCGTCCACACGCGTCGGGTCCGGCAACTGGAAGCTCGTCACCGTGATGATGGTCCCGTCGCGCGTCACCCCGTCCGATCCCACAATCCGCCCACGGCGCACCCCGCCGCCCCACAGCGGCGACGACGCCACCGACAGCGCCACCCACACCAACAGCCACCGATACCTGAACATCCGCCGAACCATGCCCCCGATTGCAAGAAACACCAGACCCCGAAAGAACAGAAGATCACGAACAGAACAAAAGGAACAAGGGGAAAGCTCCGCCCCCGGGGAGAGACGCGCCCGCGCCCCGCAGACAGACCTGACCACGTAACTTACATCGTCCAGCCACATTTTCCCAATGCCCCGCGCACCTTTTTGTGCCGTCCGCGAAAAATCGCCCGGACACACTAGAAATAACTGACTTTTATTGTATAGTTTCCTGTTGACGAGCCCCATCACCCGAAACCACCGGAAGCGAAGCCATGCCCTCCCCCATCCCCAACGCGGACACCCAGCCACCGACGGCGCGCACGACGGCGCGGCGGCGCCGCCGCGCCCCCGAGCTGCTGGCGCCCGCCGGGGACGCCGCCGCCCTGACCGCCGCCCTCAAGGCCGGCTGCGACGCCGCCTACGTCGGCGCCAAGTCGTTCTCCATGCGCGGCGCCGCCGGCAACTTCACCCTCTCCGCCCTGCGCCGCGCCGCCGACCAGTGCCACTCGCGGCAGGCGCGCCTCTACGTCGCCGTCAACACCATCGTCTACGACGGCGAGCAGCGCGTCATGCTCCGCCTCCTCGACCGACTCGCCGGCGTCGCCGACGCCGTCATCTGCTGGGACCCCGCCGTCATCGCGGGCTGCCGCGAACGAGGCATCCCCATCCACATCTCGACCCAGGCCTCCGTCGCCAGCACCGCCGCCGCCCGCTTCTACCGCGACCTGGGCGCCGAGCGCGTCGTCCTCGCCCGCGAATGCACCCTCGCCGACGTCCGCGCCATCGGACGCCGCGCCGGCATCGGCGTCGAGGTCTTCGCCCACGGCGCCATGTGCGTCTCCATCTCCGGACGCTGCTTCCTCTCCCAGCTCAGCGAGGGCTCCTCCGGCAACCGCGGACTCTGCCGGCAGACCTGCCGACGACCCTTCCGCGTCATCTGCCAGGACGGCCCCGCCGACTTCGAGGTCTTCCCCGGAGACAGCCATGTCTTCTCCGCCCGCGACCTCTGCACCCTCCCCTTCCTCGACCAGCTCCTCGAGGCCCGCCCCGTCTCCCTCAAGATCGAGGGCCGAAACCGACCCGCCGACTACGTCGACACCGTCATCCGCGCCTACCGCGAGGGCATCGACGCCTGGACGCGCGGACAGCTCGACGACGACCTCAAGCGCGACCTCGCCGAACGCTGCCGGCGCGTCTTCAACCGCCAGTTCTCCGACGGCTTCTACTTCGGACGCCCCATCGCCGACTTCACACCCGTCCAGAACTCCGCCGCCACCGAGAAACGCTCCTACCTCGGACGCATCCTCAACTACTACGCCCGCAGCGGCATCGCACTTGCCGCCCTCCACAACGGCCCCCTCCGCGACGGCGACACCGCCGTCATCATCGGCCCCACCACCGGCTCCGTCCGACTCCAGGCACAGGGTGTCCGGCTCGAGGAGACCCACGACGGACACCGCACCGCCCTCACCGCCACCTTCGCCGTCCCCGAGCGCGTCCGCGCCGGCGACGCCCTCTACCTCGTCCGGCCCGCGGCCCCCACCACACCCACCACCACTCCCCCTCCCCCACAGCCATGAACTGGATTGACAACGACCGCGACTTCGCCAACTGGTGCGACGAGGCGCAACGCCACGGCGTCATCGGCGTCGACACCGAATTCGTCTGGACCAGCACCTACTATCCCGCCCTCGGACTGCTCCAGATGGCCTGGGACCACGACCGCAACGCCATCGTCGACGTCCTCGCCATCACCGACACCGCCCCCCTGCGCGCCCTCCTGGAGAACGGCGACGTCGTCAAGGTCCTCCATGAGGCCGGCTCCGACCTGCCCATCCTCCGCCGCTGGTGCGGCGCCCTACCCCGACGCATCGTCGACACGCGCTACGCCGCCGCCTTCTGCGGCCTGGGCCTCACCATGTCCCTCAACCGCCTGCTGACCGCCATGCTCGGCGTCACCCTCCCCAAGACCGAGACCCGAACCGACTGGCTCCAGCGCCCCCTGACCCCAGCCCAGCTCGACTACGCCACCGGCGACGTCGACTACATGCCCGAACTCCACCACGCGCTCCTCCAGCGCATCGCACAGCACGGCAACACCGACTGGTTCCACGAGGAGATGCTCGTCTACGAAGACCCCGAATTCTACGCCGAGCCACCCGTCGAGGACGCCTGGAAGCGCGTCTCCAACATCCAGACCATCGAGGGCACCGACCTCAACATCGCCATCGAGCTCGCCACCTGGCGCGAACAGCACGGCCGCACGCACAACCTCGCCCGTAACCGCATGCTCCGCGACGAGCAGCTCCTCCTCTGCGCCCAGCGGCACCCCAAGTCCAACGGCGATCTCGTCCACGACGCGCATCTCTGGCCCAAGACCGCCGAACGCTTCGGCCCCTACATCATCACCGCCATCCAACGCGGACTCGCCATGCCCGCCCGCGCCCACGCCGAACCGCGCGACTTCCAAGTCATGGACCGCAACCTCGTCCGCTCACGCGTCGAACGACTCCGCAAGCTCGTCGCCAAACGCACCGAGCCGCGAGCCATCGCCCCCGAGCTCATCGGCGCCCGACGCGACTTCGAGCACCTCGTCCACGCCGCCGAACGGCACGAGTGGCCCGGCGACAGCCGACTCCTCAACGGCTGGCGGCACGTACTCCTCGGCGACACCCTCGACGACCTCATCCGCTCCAACTTCGCCGACTGACGCCACACCCCGCTCCATCCTCCAAAACCTAACCAGACAAACCATAAGAACCACCCCATAACCAAAGGCTTCTCACCATGGGTTTCGCATGCGGCTTCGTCGGACTGCCCAACGTCGGCAAATCCACCCTCTTCAACGCACTCTGCAAGGGCGGCGCCCAGGCCGCCAACTTCCCCTTCTGCACCATTGAACCCAACACCGGCATCGTCGGCGTCCCCGACCCGCGGCTCGAACAGCTCGCCAAACTCGAGCACTCCGCCAAGGTCGTCCCCACCACCATGAAGTTCATCGACATCGCCGGACTCGTCAAGGGCGCCTCCCAGGGCGAGGGACTCGGCAACCAGTTCCTCGGACACATCCGCAGCGTCGACGCCGTCGCGCACGTCGTCCGCCTCTTCGACGACCGCGACATCATCCGACACCAGGACTCCGCCAACCCCGCCGCCGACCTCGACCTCATCCTCACCGAACTCATGCTCGCCGACATCGAATGGCTCCAGAAGCGCGTCGACAAGGCCAAGAAGCAGACCCGCTGCGGCGGAGACCCCGAAACCAAGGCCGAACTCCAACTCGCCCTCGACTTCATCGACCAGCTCCAGCAGGGCAGACTCCCCGACTACGACCGCGCCGACCCCGTCCTCGCGCCCATCGCCCGCCAGATGCAGCTCCTCACCCTCACCCCAGCCTTCGTCTGCGCCAACACCGACGAAAAGCACTTCGCCGCCTTCGGGCAGGACGACCCCTCCAAGCGCCTCATCGACGCCGCCGCCCAGCACCATATGCAGGTCGTCCCCGTCTGCGCCAAGCTCGAGGAGGAACTCCAGGAACTCGACCCCGAGGAGGCCGAAGTCTTCCTCCAGGACCTCGGCGTCTCCGAGTCCGGACTCCAGCGCGTCATCCACACCGGATACAGCCTCCTCGACTACCTCACCTTCTTCACCACCGGACCCGACGAGACACGGGCCTGGACCGTCACCCGAGGCTCCACCGCACCCGAGGCCGCCGGCAAAATCCACACCGACATGCAGCGCGGCTTCATCCGCATGGAGGTCGAGTCCTACGACGACCTCATGCAGCACGGCTCCTGGAACGCCGCCAAGGAGGCCGGCAAGCTCCGCATCGAAGGCAAGGACTACATCATGCAGGACGGCGACTGCTGCTTCGTCCGCTTCTCCGTCTGACAAACGGCGTCACAGCCGCCAGCCCCGGGGACGACAGCCCGCCCACCCCGCCTGACGAACGGCGTCACGCCCGCCAGCCCCGGGCGACAGACAGCCCACACGCCTGACGAGCGGCGTCACGCCCGCCAGCCCCGGGCGACAGACAGCCCACACGCCTGACGAACGGCGTCACGAATGCCAGCCCCGGGGACGACAGACAGCCCACTCCGCCTGACGAGCGGCGTCACGCCCGCCAGCCACGGGGCGACCGCCCCTACCCGAGAGCACACCCAACAGGAGTCACGAACAT
>CALZPA010000071.1 GCA_945827525.1 uncultured Lentisphaeria bacterium
AAAAGGCGCACGTCGGAATTTGATCCACAAAAGACACAAAAGGCGCAAAAGGCGCTGCAGCGTCAGTGCCTCCCTAGCGCCGCGCGGAGAGCCTCCTGCCCGGTGGTTGGGGCTTCCGCCCGACGGCGGGGGCGCCGTCGGGACAGGCGCCGCTTCGCGGCGCGGGCGTCGCCGGAGCCTCTCTCTCCGCGCGGCGGGCTTGGGGCCGGTGGTTGGGGCGCTGTTGTCGCCTCGCGGCGTGGCGTGTGGTCTTGGCGACCGTTCCCGCATCAGTCCTTTTGTTTAAGTTAGCCTGCCGGGGCTGGAAATCAACCTGGGCAGCGAGAGGCCCGCGGGCGTCGGACGGCTCCTGGCAGCGATTGCAAATGGCCGTTGTCGGGTCTAGATTAAGGCATCAGCAGGAGGCAAGACGACGATGCGAGCAAGGACAGTCCGGGTAGTGGCGTTGGCCGTGGTGGCGGCGGTTTCGGTGATGGCGGGGGAGCGTCCGTCGGGGTGGGCGACGCCGCTGCGGGTGCGCGGGGTGCCGAATCTGCATCGTCTGTCGGCGGACGTGTACCGGTCTGGACAGCCGACGGCGGAGGGGTTCCGCGAGCTGGAGCGTCTGGGGATACGGACGGTTCTGTGTCTGCGGTCGCTGCACACGGACGAGCGTCTGCTTGCGGGGACGTCGCTGCGTCTGATTGAGCTGCCGCTGCTGGCGTTCGCGATTTCGGACCGCGAGGCGCGGAAGGCGCTGTCGGTGGTGTGTGACGCCGCGAACTACCCGTTGCTGGTGCATTGTCTGCATGGCTCGGACCGGACGGGGCTGGTGTGTGCGCTGTACCGGATGGGAGTGCAGGGCTGGGGGGCGGAGGAGGCGGTGCGCGAGCTGACGGAGGGAGGCTACGGCTTCCATGCCGTGTTCGCCAACATTCCGGCGCAGCTCCGGAGACTGAGGCTGGATAAGGAGCAACAGGAGGTCAGGAAACCATGAGTTTGGCGACGAGAGGCCTGGTGTGGTCTGGACTGTGCGGGTGGGTCGGGGCGCTGCTGCTGGCGGGCGAGCCGGCGCCGGCACGCTTCCGCCTGGAGGCGGAGGAGGTCATCGTCAACAAGGAGGCCCTGCGGAAGGACCGCATGACGCCGGTGACGTGGAATTTCTGGACGACGGACAAGGACGCGGAGAAGAAGTGGTCGGGGTGCGGGATGGTGGTGCAGAGTCCGCCGGTGAAGGCGGACCGCGCGTCGCCGGAGGAGGGCGCGCCGCCGCTGCGGGTGGTGCTGCCGCTGCCGGACGAGGGGCCGTGGGACATTCGGGTGGTTGGGCCGCATCGTCCGATTGGGTATTCGGAGGACGGGGTGACGTACCGGCGGCTGCAGGGTTCGCCGTACCTGGCGCGTGGGTACCGTTCGGCGAGCCGCGAGTTCGTGTGCTGGTTCGACGACCTGTATGCGGCGGAGCGTCCGGAGAGGCGCGGGTCGACGTATCTGGACTACTTTGAGGTGACGCGCCCGTCGGGGATTGATGCGGTGCGCCATTGACGAACGGAAGTTTAAGTGCTATGTTAACGGGCTTTCTGCTGTCCGCCCGTCGGCATGGCGCTGGCCCTGCCGTGGGCTTTCCATGTGTGTGTGGAGGGCGCGGCAGCGGCTTCTGTGCTCTGTCCGACGTTTTACATTTTTCTTTCTGTGTGTGTAGTGCCGTTGTGAGAGACGGCTGAGGTTCCAACTCAACAAAAGACAAGGTAAAGACATGTGTTGCAACAAGTTGTCTGAGGGTGCCAAGGCGAAGTTCGCCGAATTGGATGCCTTCATTGCAGGCCTTGGCATCGACGCCAAGGACGCCCGCCGCCGCGGCCATCTGATTCAGGTGCTGCATCGTGCCCAGCATATCTTCGGGTACCTGCCCCGCGAGGTTCAGCTTCACGTTGCGGAGAAGCTGTTTCTGACGGAGGCGGACGTCTCCGGCGTGGTCAGCTTCTACAACTACTTCACGACGGAGCCGAAGGGCAAGTATGTGATTGACATCTGCCTGGGCACGGCCTGCTACGTGAAGGGGTCGGAGAAGGTCCTTGAGGAGCTGGAGCGGGTTCTGGGCATCAAGGCGGACACGCAGCCGACGGCTGACGGTCTGTTCTCGCTGTCGGCCCTCCGCTGCGTGGGCGCGTGCGGTCTGGCCCCGGTCATGATGGTCAACGGCAAGGTGTACGGCAAGGTCACCCCGGCGAAGGCTGTTGCAATTATCAACGAATACAAGACGATGGGTTGAGCCATGGAAAGAATTAAAGACAAGGAAGCTCTGCTGTCCGCCTACAACGCCTGCAAGGGCAAGCTCGCGCTGCGTTGCCTGAGCGCGCATGACATCAAGTCCCAGAAGAAGGAGCTGCTGTGCTGCGGCGGCACGGGCTGCCACGCCTCCAACTCGGCGGAGCTGATGGACAACCTCCGCAAGTACATCAAGGAAGCCGGTCTGGAGAACGACGTGAAGGTCGTCCAGACTGGCTGCTTTGGCTTCTGCGCCCAGGGCCCGATCGTGAAGGTCATGCCCGACAACGTGTTCTATGTCCAGGTGACCCCGGACGACGCCCGCGAGATCGTCGAGAAGCACATCGTGGGCAAGGAGCTTGTGGACCGTCTGCTGTATGTGGACCCGATGCTGAAGGAGCGCATCCACGACTATGTGAAGATGTCGTTCTACGCGAAGCAGCAGCGCATCGCGCTGCGGAACTGCGGTCTGATTGACCCCGAGGACATCAGCGAGTACATCGCGGCGGAGGGATATCAAGCGCTGGCGAAGTGCCTGTTCGAGATGAAGCCGTCGGAGGTGGTTCAGGAGGTTCTGAACTCCGGCATCTGCGGCCGCGGCGGCGCGGGCTTCCCGACCGGTCTGAAGTGGAAGATCGCGGCGGGCGTCCAGGCGGACGAGAAGTACATCGTCTGCAACGCGGACGAGGGCGACCCCGGCGCGTTCATGGACCGCTCCATCATGGAGGGCGACCCGAACTCGATCGTCGAGGCGATGGCGATCGGCGCGTACGCGATTGGCGCGCAGCGCGGTCTGGTGTACATCCGCGCGGAGTATCCGCTGGCGGTGAACCGTCTGCAGATTGCGATCAACGAGGCCCGCGAGCTGGGTCTTCTTGGCGAGCACATCATGGGCAGCGACTTCTCGTTTGACATCGACATCAAGCTGGGCGCCGGCGCGTTTGTGTGCGGCGAGGAGACGGCTCTGATTCACTCGATGGAGGGCATGCGCGGCGAGCCGACGACGAAGCCGCCGTTCCCGGCGAACGTCGGCGGCGGCTACTGGGGCTGCTCGACGAACGTGAACAACGTCGAGACGTATGCGTCGATTCCGGAGATCATCCGGAAGGGCGCGAAGTGGTATGCTGGCATCGGCAACTGGCAGCCGCAGCTGGACGAGAACGGCAACTTCGTGAAGACGCTGAGCGGCAACTCGGGCACGAAGGTGTTCGCGCTGGCCGGCCAGATCAACAACGTCGGTCTGGTCGAGGTCCCGATGGGCACGACGCTGCGCGAGATCATCTACGAGATTGGCGGCGGCATCAGCGGCGGCCGCGAGTTCAAGGCGGTCCAGACGGGCGGTCCGTCCGGCGGGTGCATCACGAAGGAGAACCTGGACACGCCGATTGACTACATGAACCTGTCCAAGATTGGCTCGATGATGGGTTCCGGCGGCATGATCGTGCTGTCCGACCGCGACTGCATGCCGGCCATGGCGAAGTTCTACCTGGGCTTCACGAAGGACGAGTCCTGCGGCAAGTGCACGCCGTGCCGCATCGGCACGCGCCGGATGCTGGAGATGCTGGAGCAGATCTGCATCGGCAACGGCACGGAGGAGATGCTGGTCGAGCTGGAGAAGCTGGCGAACACCATCCGCGACACGGCTCTGTGTGGTCTGGGCCAGACGGCGCCGAACCCCATCCTGAGCACGCTGCGCTACTTCAAGGACGAGTACATCGCCCATGTCCGCGACAAGAAGTGCCCGGCCGGCACCTGCCGCAAGCTGGTGACGCTGCGCATCACGGACGACTGCATCGGCTGCACCAAGTGCAAGCGCAACTGCCCGGTCGGGGCCATCAGCGGTGAAATCAAGCAGAAGCACGTGATTGACAGCAAGAAGTGCATCAAGTGCGGCGCCTGCGTCGACGGCTGCCCGAAGAAAGCCATTGTCAAGGACTGAGTGGGTGAGAAACCATGAGCAACGTTACGATTACAATCAACGGTAAAACGGTCGAAGTGCCGGCTGGGTCCACCATCCTTGAGGCCGCCAGCAAGCTGAACATCAACATTCCGACGCTGTGCTACTGCGCGAATCTGGGCTGCGGCGTCAGCAACAAGCCGGCCTCCTGCCGCATCTGCGTGGTGGAGGCGACGGGCATCCGCGGTCCGCGCCGCATTCTGGTTCCGGCCTGCGCGACGCCGATCAACAGCAACGGCATCGAGGTCTTCACGAACAGCCAGCGCGCCATCAACGCGCGCCGGACGGTTCTGGAGCTGCTGCTGTCCGACCATCCGCAGGACTGCCTGGTCTGCCCGAAGAACCAGGACTGCGAGCTGCAGAAGCTGGCGGCCGAGTTCGGCATCCGCGAGATCGAGTTCAAGGGCGCCTCGAACAAGTTTGAGGTGGACGACTCGAGCGAGGCGATTCTGCGCGACCTGTCGAAGTGCATCATGTGCCGTCGCTGCGAGACGGTGTGCAACAAGGTGCAGACGGTTGGCGTGCTGACGGGCTATGGCCGCGGCTTCGGCGCGAAGGTCGGCACGGCGGGCATGATCCCGCTGGCGGACACGAGCTGCACGTTCTGCGGCCAGTGCGTGAATGTGTGCCCGGTCGGCGCCATCACGGGCATCAGCTACGTGAAGAAGGTCTGGGCGGCTCTGAACGACCCGACGAAGACGGTCATCGTGCAGACGGCTCCGGCCGTGCGCGTCGCGGTGGGCCAGGAGTTTGGGTTTGAGCCTGGCGTGCCGGTGACCGGCAAGCTGGTGGCTGGCCTGCGCGCCCTGGGCTTCGACAAGGTGTTCGACACGAACTTCTCCGCCGACCTGACGATCATGGAGGAGGGTCACGAGCTGCTGGAGCGCGTCAAGTCCGGCAAGGATCTGCCGATCCTGACGTCCTGCTGCCCGGGCTGGATCAACTTCATCGAGCACAACTTCCCGGATCTGCTGCACATTCCGTCGAGCTGCAAGTCCCCGCAGCAGATGTTCGGCGCGGTGGCGAAGAGCTACTACGCGGAGAAGATCGGCGTGAAGCCGGAGGATCTGATTGTCGTGTCCATCATGCCGTGCCAGGCGAAGAAGTACGAGGCGGCCCGCCCCGAGTTCGCGCCGAACGGCGTCCGCGACGTGGACTATGTGGTGACGACTCGCGAGCTGTGCAAGATGTTCCGCGAGGCCGGCGTCAACCTGGCCAACATGGAGAACGAGGCCTACGACAGCCCGCTGGGCGAGTCGACGGGCGCGGCCGACATCTTCGGCGTGACCGGCGGCGTGCTTGAGGCGGCGCTGCGCACCTGCGCCAGCCTGCTGAACGGCAAGGACCTCGAGGGCGACGCCATCAACTTCCGCGCCGTCCGCGGCCTTGACGGCATCAAGGAGGCGAAGGTGGAGCTCGCTCCCGGCGTCGTCATCAACGCGGCGGTCTGCAGCGGCCTGGGCAACGCCCGCAAGGTGCTGGAGATGGTCCGCGAGGATCCGAACCGCTTCCAGGCCATCGAGATCATGGCCTGCCCCGGCGGCTGCATCAACGGCGGCGGCCAGCCGTACCTCCACGGCCACACCGACCTGCTCGAGAAGCGCATGAAGGGCATCTACACCGAGGACGAGAGCAAGACGCTCCGCATGTCCCACAACAACCCCGACATCCAGAAGCTGTACGCCGAGTACTTCGGCGAGCCTGGCTCCGAGAAGGCCCACCACCTCCTCCACACGGTCTATCACCAGAAGTGATGATGGCCGCCTGACCGACCGCCTCTCCACCTCGCCGCCGGCGTCCGCCGCTGACGGGGTGGATGACGGAAGGAGCCAAACGGCGGCGGCTCCCGCACGATGACCTGTCGTGCGGGGGCCGCCGCCATTTTTTTGTGTGTAGGGGGAGTGTCAGTCCGCCGTCAGGCGGGGAGCTGTTCAGTGACGGACGTCCTGGATGCGGGACTGGGCCTTGATGATGTCGGTGACGCGGACGACCTCGACGGCCTGCTCGATGGTGACGGGGTAGGGCTGGATGCCTCGGATGGCCTTGTAGATGTAGTCCCAGGTCTTGTCGGGGGTGTCGCCGACGGGGGACTTGACGGGGATGGTCTCGGTGATCCAGTTGGGCTGTGAGGCGGCGCCGAAGCCGCCCTCGAGGGGCGGGTTGGCGTCGGAGGAGGGAGTGGTGGGGCGTTCGGCGCCGTCGTAGTACTTGAGTTCGATGGTCTTCTCGTCGCGGCAGACGAGTGTTCCGAGGGAGCCGTGGATGCAGTAGACGGGTTCGGGGATGGCGACGCCGCCGGAGATCTCGATGTCGACGAGGCGTCCGTTGGTTCCGCGGATGAGGACTTTGAGGTGGTCTTCGGCGTCTCCGAGGGCGGCGACGAGCTTGAGGTCGCTCCAGACGGACTCGACGGGTGCCTCGAGGAACTGGAGGGCGTGGTCGATGAGGTGTGGTCCCCAGTTGAGGAGCTGTCCGCCGCCGCAGGCGAGGATGGTCTGCCAGTCGGGTCGCCACTGGTAGCTGTGTCGGCGCAGCTTGATTTCGAAGACGTTGCCGAGCTTGCCGGAGGCGATGATGTCACGGATGTGGGAGAAGGCGGTCTCGAAGCGGCGGTTGTGTCGGATGAAGAGCTTTCCGGGGAAGCGCTTGCCGGCCTCCTGGAGTCGGAGGGCGTCCCAGAGGGTGACGGCGATGGGCTTTTCGCAGACGACGTAGTGTCCGGTCTCGAGGGCGCGGATGGCGTGGTTGACGTGGTCGGGCGAGCGGGTGGCGATGGTGAGCATATCGATGTCGGGGGCGTTGACGATGGCCTCGACGCTGTCGAAGAGTCGGATGCCGGGGCGTGCCTTGGCGGCGGCCTCGCGGCGTTCGGGGTCCCAGTCGCATCCGGCGACGATCTCGTATTCGTCGGCGTACTTGCCGATTTCGCCGAAGTGCATCTTGTTTCCGGCCCGGCCAAGGCCGATGATGCCGACGCGCAGCTTGTCAGACATGGTGCAGTCTCTCCTGATTTGGATGGGGATGGGAATGGATGGGGACGTGGCCGACCATCGGCGAGACGCCCCAGGACGCTAAAATGTAATGCCTGGAAGGGAATTTTACACTGCCGTGGCGAATTTGTGGGAGTAATGCCTCCTGGGGCTTGTTTTTTGCGGCGAAGTTTGGTATAATACGCAACGGACAGACGTGCGGTCGAGAGAGTGTGTGCGAACATGGCCTTCGGAGGTGTGCGTGAGCGTGAGCTGCTGGCGTCACCTCCGGAGGGGGGCCGCCGCGTCATGCCGTCCAGTGATTCCCGTGCGTCTGACGCCTAGCCCCACATTCCCCACATTCAAGGAGACCGAGCCTATGAGAGCCAGCCATTTCCCGCATTCTTCCCGAAGCCGCTTCACGCTGATTGAGCTGCTCGTCGTGATTGCCATCATCGCGATCCTGGCGGCGATGCTGCTGCCGGCGCTGTCGAAGGCGCGCGAGAAGGCGCGGGCGATCAGCTGCGCCTCGAACCTGAAGCAGATGCAGCTCGGTCTGCGCATGTATCTGGACGACAACAAGGAGACGTTCATGCCGGGCATCGCCAAGGAGACCGCCTCTGACGGCAACCGCGTCATGTGGGACGGTTTGTTCACCGACCAGTACTACGGCGACAAGAAGGTGCGCTGCTGCCCCGCCGACACCTTCGTCAAGGTCAGCAACCTCAAGGGAACCTCGGGCGGCAACGCGGGCTCGTATCCCTGCCAGACCAACCTCAGCGGCTGGGAAACGGGCGCGAGCGCCATCTCCGCCGTCCCGACCCCCTCCAGCACCTGCTATTTCGTCGACGCGGCGGAGATCACGGCGACCACGGCGGCGGACATGAATCCGCGGAGCTGGGTTGCCAACAACGTCTGCCATTGGCAGTGGATGCCGCCAGGCGCCCTCGCCTCCGCCTCCTACGGACGCTACTCCAATGCGAGCGGCGACTACCTCCGCCGCGCCATCGGGCGCCACAACGGCCAGGTCAACGTCGGCTGCGTCGACGGCCATGTCGAGTCCCGCAACATCGGGGACTTCCTCGGCGGTCTGCCGGACGGCCACGCCTACGGCAACGCCAAGAACTACTGGGACAACAAGTGAGCGCGTGGCCCTTCGAACCTACCCCGAAGCAAATCACCCCCAAGAAGGAGACTGAAATCATGAGCAGACATCTTTCCCATTGCCGTTTCTGGTGTCGTTTCACGCTGATTGAGCTGCTCGTCGTGATTGCCATCATCGCGATTCTGGCGGCGATGCTGCTGCCGGCGCTGTCGAAGGCGCGCGAGAAGGCGCGTGGCATCAGCTGCCTGTCGAATGTGAAGCAGTTGGGGCTGGGGCTGGCGATGTACATGGACGAGTACAACGGGACGTTCCCGTGCGGCTGCGGCAGTGCGCCGTGGAGCCGCTGGTACACCCACCTCACCAAGGCGTACTATGGCGACGACAAGATGCGCGATTGCCCGTCCAGCACCTATACGATCAAGAATTCGCGCCAGGCCGGCAGCTACGGCTGCAACGGCAACTACAGCGGCTGGCAGACGGCGCGTGTGCTGTCGGCGGTCTGCCCGACGCCCTCGGGCTCGGCGTACTTCGTGGACACCATCGAGTGCAAGGGCACGGCTGGCAGCGACCAGAACCCGCTGAACTGGAACAGCTACGCCAAGTGCAACACGGACTGGCAGTGGACGGCCCCGTCGGGACTGTCCGGCGAGAAGACGAGCGCCTACACCGTGACCACCGAGGGCGCCGATCAGCTCCGGCGTCCCGTCGCCCGGCATGGCACCCAGATCAACGTGCAGTACCTGGACGGGCATGCCGCGTCCCTGAACGTCAAGGACTTCCTCGGCGGCTGTCCCGACGGCCATGCCTACGGCTCCGAGAAGAACGCCTGGGACAACAAGTGAGGGGCGTCTCCGCGGCGTGAGCCGAACGCCGCCCGTCAGCCTCGCCGCCTTTCCGGCAGTGAGGCTGATTTTTTTTTGCACTTTTCGCTTGAAAACGGCGAAAGGCACGTCATTTTATTAGCCGTGAATGAGATGGCTCGTGGGGGATGCCTCCCGGAGCGCGAAGATAAGAAAGGAAGCAGAGGAGCCTAAGGCGGACGATGCAGCTACGGGACGGACAGCTACTGACGGGCGTGAACTACTGGTGCTCGACGAACGCGATGGAGATGTGGCGTCGCTGGGACGCGGCGGCGGTGGAGCGCGACTTTGCGGCGCTGGCGGCGAATGGCTGCACGCTGGTGCGGTGCTTCACGCGCTGGGACGACTTCCAGCCAATCACGATGTTCAGGACGCCGGCGAAGGCGGGCGGCCAGCAGAAGGAGATACGCCTGGGTGACGCGCACCTGCCGGACACGCCGGAGGGCCAGTGTGGGCTGAGCGAGGAGATGCTGGGTCACTTTGACGAGTTCTGCGAGCTGGCGGAGCGGTATGGCCTAAAGCTGATTGTGGCGATGCTGACGGGTCAGATGACGTTTGGCCTGTTTGTGCCGCAGGCGCTGACGGGCGTTGACCTCTACCATGACCCGCTGGCGCTGATGTGGGAGGAGCGGTTCCTTCGCGGCTTTGTGACGCGGATGCGCCGTCATGCGGCCATCTGGGCGTGGGAGTCGGGCAACGAGGCGAATCTGCTGGGCGGCGCGCCGACGCGCGAGGGCTGCTGGGTGTGGACGAAGTGGATACACGGCGCCATCCGGGCGGCCGACCCGACGCGTCCCGTCATCGGCATCAGCGTGGACGGCATCGTCTGGAACAGCCAGGCGCCGGGCAGGGGCTGGATGCTGGAGGATCAGGGCGAGCTGTCGGACTACCTGACCGTCCACCCGTACGGAATGTGGTCGAATGCGTCGCTGGAGGAATTCTCGCACCTGCGGCAGCTGATGTTCTGCGTGGCCAGGAACCGGGTGGCCGAGGACATCGGCGGCAAGCCGAGCTTTGTGGAGGAGACGGGGCTGTGGCGTCCCATCGCCACCAGCAAGAGGCTGCTGGGCGAGACGGCGCGGGCGATGCTCTGGAACCAGTGGCGTGACAACTGCCGGGCGATGCTCTGGTGGTGCGCCTTCGACCAGGAGTCGTTCGACATGGCCCCCTACGACTGGCGCGAGCCGGGACTCGAGCATGGCATCATGACCTCCGACCGCCGCAACATGCCCATCGCCGACACCCTGCGCGGCTTCACCGCGTTCCTCCGCACGCTCCCGTTCGAGGCGCTGCCGCCCGTCCGCACCGACGCCGTCTGCCTCATCAGTGACTTTGACCAGGCCTACGGCGCCTGGATACTGGCCCGTCAGGCGGGCGTCAACCTCCGTTTCCGCGCGACGACGCAGGAGCTGCCGCCCTCGGACATCTACCTGATGCCGTCGGCGGCGGCCCGCGACTATCTGACGACGACGGCGTGGGAGCGTCTGCTGGCGGCGGTCCGGGCGGGGGCGACGCTGTATCTGGGGCTGGAGGACACGTATCTGACGCATCTGGAGGACGTGACGGGCGTCGGCATTGTGGGGCGTCGCGCCTGGGGGCGCACCGAGCGCATCGCGTTCGAGGGGTTCTCGTTCGAGGTGCCGCTGTCGGTGCGGTACGAGTTCGAGCTGGAGGGAGCGCGGGTGCTGGCGACGGACGGCAGCGGCTCCGGCCAGTGCTTCGAGCACCGCTATGGGGCGGGTCGCGTCATCACGCTGGGGTTCCCGCTGGAGCGCATCTGCCTGGCGAAGACGGGGCTGTTCGAGGGCGAGGCGCACCGGCTGTACGAGCTGCTGGTGCCGAAGCGCCGCGTCGTCGACTCGGGCAACCGGAAGCTGATTGTGACGGAGCATCCGTTTGCGGATGGCCGTCTGGCCTGTGTGCTGGTCAACAACACGCCGGAGCCGATGGACGAGGCGCTGACGCTGGCGGACGGCTGGCGCGTGACCGGGCAGTTCTCCGATCTGCCGGCGGCGCGTCTGGCCGCCGACGGGCGCGTGTCGCTGCCGGGCGGCGCGGGTCTGCTACTGACGCTGGAGCGCTGACGCGGCTGCGTGCGACGACGGGAGTTCATGAGCCAAACCAAGCAGGAGAGAGGAGCAGAGGAGCGATGAGCAGCAGCATGGGTCATGGGATGGGGACGATGGCGCCGCTGTGGGGCGGGACGAACCTGGACGATTTGTGCCGCCTGGCGTATGGGCGAGTGGAGCGGGGCTATATGGGGGCGCGCACGAGGCTCATCTACTCGTGTGCGCCGTCGCTGGTGTCGCCGGCGGCGACGTTCCGGAAGGGGCTGCTGTATCCGGAGCGGGGCGACGGCTATGGCGTCGGGATGGAGGACACGGCCATCGTGGGCGGCGTGGCGCTGTCGATGCTGGTGGACTGGCACGCGGTGACGGGCGACGCTTCGCTGGCGGCGCGGGCACGGACGGTCTACGAGGGTCTGCGCGGGCTGGTGACGGCGCATGGCATACCGGGCTTCGTGGCGCGCGGGCTGTGCGAGGAGGATGGCAGGAGCATCTGTGTGCTGTCGTCTCGCGACCAGGTGACGCATATGGTGCATGGACTGTGGCGGTACTGGCGCAGTCCGCTGTCGGGCGCGTCCGAGCGCGAGGAGATTGGGCGGCTGCTGGCGGCCATCGCGACGCGCATGAGGACGAACTGCACGCCGGAGAACGACTACGACTTCCTGCGTGCGGACGGCAGCCGCGACACGCGCGGCATCCAGCGGATGTGGGATTGCCATCCGCATGAGATGGGGCGTCTGCCGATGATCTATCTGGCCGCCTGGGTGTCCACGGGGGACAGCCAGTGGAAGGCGCTCTACGACGGGTTCATCGACGAGTCGCTGGACAGTGCGCTCCAGTTGGCCGACCCGGACGTGTCGCGGAAGCTGCGTTCGCTGATGCCGGAGTACACGCTGCTGCAGATGCAGTCGTGCCAGGAGCTGCTGCTGGCGGAGGAGCCGGACGCGGCGCGTCGGGCGCGCATCCGCCAGGCGATGGAGGCGCCGGCGGAGATGGGCGCGGCGCGGGCGGTGGCTCTGAACGGCGGCAACAGCCGCTGGCTCTGCGGGGCGGGCGAGACGCTGCTGGCGCAGCTCTATGTGCCGGGGCGTCCCTTCTCCGAGGCGATGGTGGCGCTGCTGCGCAAGTCGCTGACCGAGCCGCCGCTGCCCACGGCCTCGTCCTGCCGCATCGTCCATCTGGCGGCTGCGTACTGGCGCTGGCGTCGGAACGCCCTGGCGCAGGATGCGCGCTGAGGAAGGGGACGGCATGGCGGCGGAACCGGAGCGTCTGTCCAGCAGCTGCCCCAGCTGTGGCGCGTCGCTGGCCTTTGACCCCGCGTCGGGGAAGCTGCGCTGCGCCGGCTGCAAGCGGCTGTTCGAGGCCCACGACGGCGCCCGCGACGATGTCTGCGAGTACGACCTGCTGCACTGTCTGAAGCAGGGTGACAAGCTGAACGAGCGCAACGAGACGCTGGAGATGACGTGCGAGAGCTGCGGCGGCAAGACGCGGCTGCCGACGAACGTCCTGTCGGGCTTCTGCGCGTTCTGCAAGACGCCGCTGGTGGCCTCGTCCTACAGCCGTCGCTCGATACGGCCGCATGGCATGGTGCCGTTCGCGGTGACGCGCGAGGCGGCGGCGGCGCAGTTCGCGAAGTGGCTCAAGGAACGCTGGTTTCTGCCGAGCAGGATGCGTCGCGTGGGGCTGAGCGAGCCGCTGGGGGGCGTCTACCATCCGCTGTGGACGTTCGACTTCAGCGTCCGCACGGAGTATGAGGGGCGTCGCGGCGACTACTACTATGTGACGCGGACGCGCGAGGTGAACGGGAAGACCGAGACGTACCGGGAGCGCAAGACGCGCTGGACGTGGGTCAGCGGCACGGTGCATCTGTCCTTCGACGACCTCATGGTGAGCGCGACGTCGCGTCTGCCGTCGTCGGTGGAGTCGGAGCTGCGCCCGTGGGGGATTGCGCAGGCGGTGAACTACGAGAAGGAGCTGGTTCGCGGCTTCACGGAGGTGAGCTATGACGTGCCGCTGCGGGAGGGGCTGGGGAGTGCGCAGTTGGAGGCGCAGCCCCAGATACGGGAGGCGGTTCGGCGCGACATTGGCGGTGACACACAGGAGGTGAGAACGATGTCGACATCGTACTACAACCTGAGCTACAAGCTGCTGCTGGTGCCATGCTGGCAGAGCGTCTACCGCTATGGGAAGAAGGACTATGCGTTTAGGGTGAATGGGCGGACGGGTGAGGCGCATGGGGAGCGTCCGTGGAGTGTGGTCAAGCTGTCGGCGTTCATCCTATCGCTGGTCGCGCTGGTGGCGGCTATTGGCTGGCTGTTCCTCTCGGACAGCGGCCAGGCGCTCGTGCGGCAGTTCCTTTAGCGTCCACATAAGACAGAATCAGCCTATTTGTGGGGGGAGCCTAGCTTTTGTCCACAGAAGACACAGAAAGACACAGAAAGATAGCAGGTGGCAGGCATGGGATTCATGAATTTTCTGCGCAGACAGCTCATCGACATCGTCGAGTGGCCGGAGGAGACGCCCAGGGTGCTGGTGCATCGCTTTGAGCGTCAAGACAACGAGATCAAGAACGGGGCGCGTCTGGTGGTCCGTCCGGGGCAGATGGCCATCTTTGTGAATGAGGGTCAGGTGGCCGACATACTGGGGCCGGGCACGCATCGTCTGACGACGGCGAACCTACCCATTCTGACGACGATGCTGTCGTTGCCGACGGGGTTCGTGTCCTGGCACAAGGCGGAGGTGTACTTTGTGCGGACGACGGTGCAGTTGGATTGTCGGTGGGGTACGCCTCAGCCGGTGATGATGCGCGACCGCGACTTCGGTGTGCTGCGCATCCGCGGCTTCGGCAACTACTCGTACCGTGTGGGGACGCGGCATCATCTGCTGGAGCGTCTGGTTGGCGCGCGCAGCGAGTTCCGGTGCGAGGAGGTCGAGCCGCAGTTCGAGACGCAGATCGTCTCCGAGCTGTCGGACTCGCTCGGCGAGCTGCAGATACCGGCCCTTGACCTCGCCAGCCAGTACAACGAGATAGGCGCACGGATGCTGAAGAACCTGGAGGCGCGGTTCGGGGCGCTGGGGTTCGAGCTCGTGTCGTTTGCGGTGGCCAGCATCAATCTGCCCGATGAGGTCAACCAGGCGATAGACCAGCGAGGCGCGTTGGGCGCTCTGAACGGCATGATGGGAGCCTACTCCCAGAAGAGGGCCGCCGATGCCATGTTGGCCGCCGCGCAGAACGAGAGTGGCAATGGCGCCGTCTTCGGCATGATGGCCGGCGGACAGCTCGGCGGCATGCTGGGGCAGCAGATGCAGCCCCAGATGGCGCCGCCACCGCCCCCTCCGCCCCCGCAGGTGGTCTATCATCTGGCCGTCAATGGCCAGCAGCAGGGACCCTACAATCTTCAGACGTTGCAGCAGTTGGCGCTGACTCGTCAGTTGACGCCCGAGACGCTCGCCTGGACGGCCGGCATGGCGGCCTGGCAGCCGGCGGGAACCATTCCCGCGCTCCAGCAAATCTTCGCCGGCGTTCCGCCGGCTCTCTGATGGCGCCGCCGGCGCGGTGTTTGTCGATTTTCGCCCGACGGCGAGGG
>CALZPA010000072.1 GCA_945827525.1 uncultured Lentisphaeria bacterium
TTTGTCATCTTCCGGATACCTGGCTTTTCCCGCAATCTTCGCAGTGAGGTGACTAAGACCAGCCGCTACTATTTTCGCGACAACGGCATTCTGAATGCCATCGTGAACAACTTCAACCCGCTGTCAGTCCGGAGCGGGAATGAGACTGGAGCCTTGTGGGAGAATTTCATTGTTTCGGAGCGCCTCAAAAAGCAGGAGTATGACCGCATTCTGTCCAATAACTACTTCTGGCGCACTTATGAGCGGCAGGAAATTGACTTTGTGGAGGAACGCGAGGGGCGTCTCCACGGTTATGAGATCAAGTATGGCAAGGTACGCCCTTCGGCTCCAAGCCTCTGGTTTCAAAGCTACTCCGACGCTTCCTTTGAAGTCGTTTCCCGGGAGAATTTCGCGGACTTCATTGTATGAGCTTCAGAGGCTGCATTCCGTCGAGCGAGGCGACAGGAAGGCGCCGCCCGAAAGGGCGGAGATGACGAGTCCCCCCGGACGGTTGAAGCCGTCCGGGGGGACTCGTCGGGAAGGGGAAATGTACTGGCGGCTAGGAGCGGCAGCGCTGGCCGGCGGTTTTGCCGGGGCAGGGTCTGGCGCCGGCGCAATGCTCGCAGATGGCGAGCTGCGGCGTCTTGCCGTCGCGGAAGTCGGCGACGCTGGCCAGAGTGGTCTGGGCGATGTTCGTCTCGGCCTCGCGGGTGAAGAACGCCTGGTGGGAGGAGATGATGACGTTGGGGAAGGTCATGAGCCGGGCAAGCGCGTCGTCCTGGATGGGGTTGTCGGAACGGTCCTCGAAGAAGTAGTCGGTCTCCTCTTCGTAGACGTCGAGTCCGGCGGCGCCGACCTTGCCGGACTTGAGTCCGTCAATGAGGGCGGCGGTGTCGATGAGCTTTCCTCGGCTGGTGTTGATGAGGATGGCGCCGTCCTTGAGGAGGGCGATGGTGTCGTGCCGGAGCAGATGGGTGTTTTCGGGAGTGAGGGGGCAGTGGAGGGAGATGACGTCGCTTTCGCGGAGGAGCGTCTCGAGGGGGACATAGGCGAGTCCGAGCCGTGCGGCGTCGGGGCTGGGGAAGGGGTCGTGGGCGAGAAGACGCATCCCGAAGCCCTGGAGGAGCTCGGCGAACGTCCGTCCGATGCGTCCGGTGCCGATGATGCCCATGGTCTTGCCGCGCAGGTCGAAGCCCATGAGTCCGCTGATGGCGAAGTTGCCCTCCCGGACGCGGTTGTAGGCGCGGTGGATTTTGCGGTTCAGCGTGAGCAGCAGCCCCAGCGCGTATTCGGCGACGGCGTAGGGGGAGTACTCGGGGACGCGGACGACGGTGATGCCGAGGTCGCAGGCCGCCTTCATGTTGACGTTGTTGTAGCCGGCGCAGCGCATGGCGACGAGTCGGACGCCGTTGGCGTGGAGAGTGGCCATCACGTCGGCGTCGAGGTCGTCATTGACGAAGGCGCAGACAGCGTCGAAGCCCTGGCTGAGGCTAGCGGTGCTGGCCTTCAGCTTCTCCTCGAAGAAGGTCAGGGAGAGTCCGTGAGGGGCGTTGGCGGCCTCGAGGAACTGGCGGTCGTAGGGCTTGGCATCGAAGATGGCGAGCTTGAAGACGGATGGACTGCTGTGGCTCATGGTTCACCTCCTTGTGTTTGTCTGGCCTGTATGGGGGAGCTCACCGCGAGGAAGAATGTCCCCTGCGGCTGACAACTTAGACCAAAACACGACAAGTCCGGTTCCCCTTTTGCCGGCAAAAAAGAGGAGTCCGCAGAAGGCACCGTAGTAAAGAATAGGCTCTTCGCGGTGAGGGGCTAGCTCCTGGTCCACATCACGCACACAAGAGGCCAGAAAGTCTAGCGCACTGATGGAGTGCGGAGAGGTCTGCCAGGAGTGTGCGTGGGTGGGACGGTGGCGGGTCAGAAGTTAAGGGTGACGGGCTTGTCCTTGAAGGAGTGGATGGTGACGGTGACGGAGCCGGGTCTGAAGAAGAGGACCATGGTGTTGTCGTCGTCGGGGGAGTACATGGCCTTGAGGTTGGGGTAGGCGTCGAGCATGGCCTGTTTGGGTTCGCGTCGGTTGTCGTCGACGAGGATGCCGGAGATGCGTATCCAGCGGTCTCCCTTGAGGGCACAGAGTTCGACTTTGCCGTTGGCGAGGAGCTGTCTGGCGACGTTTTTGCGTCGTCCGGTCTGGATGTAGAGTCGGTTCTCGAAGAGGTTGACGGTGCCGAAGGGTCGGACTCGAGGCTGGTCGTGGTCGGTGGTGGCGATGAAGTAGTGTCCGGCCTCCTTGAGGAACTGGCAGGTCTGGCGCATGGCGTCGAGTTCCTCTGGGGAGGGCTGGCGTTGGGCTGTGGCGGGGCCGTTGGCGGGGGTTTGGCAACCGCAGAGCGCGAGCAGGGAGAGTGCGGTGGCGGCGGTCAGCAGGGTACGCTTCGTCATGGTGCTTTCTCCTGGTTCTGGATTGTGTGTGGGGGCTAGCGGTGGGAGGCGATGGTGGTGTAGGCGCGGTAGTAGCGGTGTCCGAGCTCACGGAGGGATGGCGAGTCGAAATGGAGCTCGTCGGCTTTGGCGGTGAGTCCCTCGGCGGTGGCGATGGCGATGTTGGGGGTTTCGTCGGCGATGCGGTGGAGGGTCTGGTTGAGCTGCTGGTAGAGGGTGGGCATGTAGGGGCCCATGCGGAGGGTTCGGGCGAGGTGGTGTCCGAGTTCGCCGATGACGATGGGGATGCCCTCGAGGTTGGTGGCGCGGAGGAAGGCGCCGACGATGAGGTCGAAGTTCTGGCGGTACTGTGCGGCGTGCGCGGGGGAGTCGCAGTCGGACTCGCCCTGATGCCAGAGGATGCCGGCGACGGTGGAGGTCCGCTGTGCCTGTTTGGTCTGGAAGACGGCGTTGTCGAAGAGGAGTCCGCCGGGCTGCCAGTCGTGGTGGAGGTTGGTTCCGCCGTCGGCGCAGGGGACGAGTCCGATGGTCTCGGTGGGATGGTCGGTGACGAAGTCGAGGGCGAAGGAGGCGGCCAGGCAGGTGCCAGAGTGCCAGTCGCCGAAGACGGTGCGGTCGGGGCAGATGGGCTCCGACATGGGCTGCCAGCGCCCGTTGCGCATCATCTTGATGCGGTCGTGGCGGATTTCGGGGACTTGGCCGAAGTCGCCGCGACCCGCCATGTTGGACTGTCCGAGGAGGATGAAGCTGAGCATATTGGGTGCGTTACTTGGCGTAGTCGATGGCACGTGTCTCGCGGATGACGGAGACGCGGATCTGTCCGGGATAGCGCATTTCCTTCTCGATGCGCTCGGCCATTTCGCGGGCCAGGATGGTGGCGCGGTCCTCGGAGACCTTCTCGGGCTTGACGATGACGCGCAGCTCGCGTCCCGCCTGGATGGCGAAGCACTGCTCGACGCCGTCGAAGGCGTTGCCGATGGCCTCGAGCTGCTCGAGGCGCTTCAGGTAAAGCTCGGTGGTCTCGGAGCGGGCGCCCGGGCGGCTGGCCGACAGCGTGTCGCAGATCTGGACGAGGATGGCCAGCAGGCTGGTCTTCTCGACGTCCTCGTGGTGGGCGGCGACGGCGTTGACGATCTCGTCGTCCTCGCCGGCGCGCTTGAGGAGCTCGGCCCCGATGATGGCGTGGGAGCCCTCGACCTCGTGGTCAACGGCCTTGCCGATGTCGTGGAGGAGTCCGGCGCGGCGCGCCTTGCGCTCGTCGAGGCCGATGGAGGCGGCGATGGCGCCCATCATGTTGGCGACCTCGATGGAGTGCATGAGGACGTTCTGGGAGAAGCTGTAGCGGTACTTGAGGCGTCCGAGGAGATTGACGATGTTGGGGCGGAGGCGGGTGATGCCGAGCTGCTGGACAGTCTCCTGGCCGGCCTTGGCGATTTCGTTCTCGACCTCCTTCTTGACCTTGTTGACGATTTCCTCGACGCGCGCGGGGTGGATGCGTCCGTCGGAGACGAGGCGCTCCATGGTGATGCGGGCGATTTCGCGCCGGACGGGGTCGAAGCAGGAGATGACGACGGCCTCGGGGGTGTCGTCGATGAGGACATTGACGCCGGTGGCGGCCTCGATGGTGCGGATATTGCGTCCCTCTCGTCCGATGATGCGTCCCTTCATGTCCTCGTTGGGGAGGGGGATGGTGGAGGTTGTGCGCTCGTAGGCGCAGTCGCCGGAGTAGCGCTGCATGGCGTGGACCATGATTTCCTGCGCGTCCTCCTGGAGCTTCTGCCGGTTTTCCTCCTGGAAGCGCCGGATGATGGTGCCGCGTTCGGCCTCGAGCTGCTCCTCGAGTCGTGAGAGCAGCTGTTCGCGGGCCTCGTCCTGCGACAGGCCGGCGATCTTCTCGAGTTCGGCGAGCTGCTGCTGGGTCCGCTGCGCGAAGACCTCCTGGTCTTTGCGGAGGGCGTCCTCGCGTCCCTTGAGCTCGCGGTCGCGGACTTCGAGGTCGAGGACCTTCTGCTCGAGCTGTTCGGTCTTCTTGTCGACGTTGTCCTCCTTGGCGGTGAGGCGGTTCTCGGCCTTCTGGAGTTCGCGGCGGCGTTCGGAGACCTCGTTGTCGAATTTCTCCTTGGCGGTGATGCGTTCCTCGGCGACCTTGTTGCGGATGCGTTCGGCGTCGAGGGTGGCCTTTTCGCGGGCCATTTCGCCTTCCTTGACGAGCTGGTTGGCCTTTTCCTGGGCGGCCTTGCGGATTTGGTCGGCCTCGGCCTGCGCCTTGGCGACGAGGTCGCTGTCGTGGCGGGCCTTCTTGCGGAAGATGGCGCCGAAGATGACGGCGCCGGCGGCGAACGCGACGCCGGCGGTGATGGCGAGGGGGACGAGGCCGTTGTCGGCGGCGCCGGCGACGGCAAGCGTCTGCAGGGAGGGGGACATGATGAGGTGGTGCATGGAGTCAGCGTATCCTTTTCCCGGAGAGGGTTTTCCGGGCGTGAGTGCCAGTGGTCAGTCGCAGTGGAGGATGCGTGACTCGGTGACGATGTAGTCCATGGGGATGTCATGGGCTTCGCAAGGGAGGCTGTCGGCCAACTGGCAATCATAGCCGACGCCAATCTTCACGCCGTCCGCGCCGTGGAGCAGCCGGTCATAGAAGCCGGCGCCGCGTCCGAGTCGATGTCCGTGAACATCGAACGCCAGAGCGGGCACCAGCCAGAGCCAAGGCTGTGAGGGGCAGAGGAAGGGCGGTCGGAGGCCTGGCAGGGAGTGGATGGGCTCCGGGATGCGGTAGCGTCCCGGCGTCAGGTCGGTCTCCAGGGACTGGATGCGGACCATCTCATAGCCGCCGAGGTCGGCGGCGTATCGCGGAAGCAGGATATGCCGTCCCGAGTCCAGCCGCCGACGCAACAGCGCGGAGATGTCCGGTTCGCCGCGGATGGCCATGAAGGCGGCCAGCGCCGCGTCGGCGCCAAGCGAGGCGCAGAGCATGACGAGCTGGTTGACGATGGCGCCGTCAGCGCGGGAGCGCTGGTCGGGCAGGGCGGCCAGTCGTTGCCTGGCCTGTTCGCGGAGCTGCTGTTTGCTGAGAGCCTTCTCGGGCATGGTTGACAGGACAGTCGCCGTGTGGGTGGCGCGGCGGGTTGCTGGAGTCCGTCACGGCGCGGGAGCGCGGCGACGGAGTGGTGGGAGGCAGGGTTCCTGGGGAGTCAATCCTGGTTTCTCTGGTGTCAGGCGTGTCCGTTCGTCCGTCCGGTCTGGGAGGGGAGCGGTCGGGGTCACAGAGCCACGGCAGACGGCAGTCGGCGTGAGGGCGGGTCGGGGCGTCGCTGAGGTCTGGGAAGGCAGTATGTCGCGCCCCTCGTCCCGCAGACCGGATGCCAGTCTGCTGATGAGGACATCGCACCCGTTGCCGGGAACAATGATATTTATACATTACTATTGACATGGCGTTTTTTCAATGGTAGACTATGGCAAAAACCATGTCCGCACCGTCATTTTTTCCCTGTCGTTTTCGAGTTGCCATGCCCCTGCTCCGCGCGCTCCAGCGCCAACTGGACCTCCAGCACGCCCTCCATGGACGCTTCGCGTTCCACCTGCTGCTGCTTCTTCTGCTGCTGACGGGTGGGATGTCCTGGCTGCTGTCGCCGGGACTGGTGCCCGGCGACGACATCTACTTCCACCTGCATCGCCTCGAATGGCTGGCGGAGGGTTTCCGCCTGGGGGCCGTGGCGCGTCCGGTGGACACCGACGTGCTGGGCGGCGCGGGCTATGCGCTGGGGCTTTTCTACAGCGACCTGCTGCTGTATCCGACGGCGCTGCTGCGGGCGCTGGGTCTGCCGCTGGTGCCGTTGGTGAAGGGGCTGCTGCTGGCGGTGTCGCTGAGCTCGGGCGCGGGCGCGTTCTGGTGCGTGTGGCGGCTGTCGCGCTCGCCCTTCGGCGGACTGGCGGCGGGGCTGCTGTATGGCTGGAGCAGCTATCTGGCGACGGATATGCTGAACCGCTTTGCGCTGGGCGAGACGCTGGCGTTCCCGTTTGTGCCGCTGGCGCTGCTGGGCTGGCACGAGTGTGTGCGCGGCGAGTGGCGCCGCTTCCCGCTGCTGGCGGTCGGCGTCTCCGGCGTGCTGCTGGCGCACAACCTGACCGCCGTCCAGCTCTGTCTGGCGCTGGCGCTGCTGACGGCGCTGTCGTGGCGAAGACTCTGGAGCGAGCCGCGCCGGCTGGGCGCCCTGGCGCTGGCCGCGCTGCTGACGCTGCTCTGGACGGCCTGCTATGTGGCGCCGCTGCTGGAGCAGATGCTCGACCAGCCGTTCGTGATTGGCACGCTGGGACCGCGCGACCTGGGCTGGCGCGCCATGCCGCCGCTCCGGCTGCTCATCGGCTCCTGGCTGGACACGCGCCCGACCGGCGACGGCCACGTCTGGATGCCGCCGGGACTGGGACTCCCGCTGGTCGCCGTCACGGCACTGGGACTCCTCCGCCGTCCCCGCGACCCGCTGCTCCTGACCGGACTCGCCCTGACGGCACTGGCGACGACGCTCTTCCCCTGGTCGGCGCCGACCGTGCAGCGCTCGTTCCTGGCGTCGTTCCAGTTCCCATGGCGGTTCCTGCTGCTGGGGACGGCGCTGCTGTCCGTCGCGGGCGGCGTGACGCTGGCGGAGATGGTGGGGTCGGACTGGCGGCGCCAGCGGCGCTGGCTGCCGTGGCTCGCCGTCGCCTGCGGCGTCATCTGGCTGTCAAACGTCGCCCAGAACGCGCGCCGGACGACGTGGCGCGTCCAGGAGGCCGCCCGCCTGGACAGCCCCGAGGCAGGGACGCTCCACTATCTGCCGGCCGTCCTCTCGGAAGACGCGGTGCGCCGACGCCTGCCCCTGGGTGCCGTGACGCTGGCAGGGACGACGGACGGCGCCGTCATCGAGACGGACGCGGGCGGCGTCCTGACGCTGCGGACATCGGGCGGCGCCGGCACGCTGGAGCTGCCGCGCGTCGCCTACCTGGGCTACGAGGCCGTCGCCCCCGACGGCACCCGCTGCCCCGTCGGACGCTCCGCCGCCGGCTTCCTGACGGTGCGCGTGCCGCCGGAGCCGTGTCGGCTGCGGATACGCTATGCGGGGACGACGCTCCAGCATCTCACCGCGCTCGTCAGCCTCGTCAGCGCGGCGCTGGCCGCCCTCGTCTGGGCCGCCAGACACACGCACACAACAGCCATAGACATATGAGCTGATTTATTTCCTGCGCCCTTGGCGACTGGTGTGGACTGGGCTTCTTTGCCCGACGGCGGGGGCGCCGTCGGGACAGGCGCCGCTGGCGCGGCGCGGCAGAAAGGGCTGGGCGCACAAAAAGTGACATCCGACGGACGTTTGAGCCATTATTTGCGGTGGCAGGAACGTTTTGTCTGCTGTATATTCTTTCACCAGCAGAACCCCCATCCCCACTCACACCGAAGGTCCGTGACATGAACAACTACGCCATGCGCAAGCGCGTCCTCATCACCGGCGGTGCCGGCTTCCTCGGCTCGCATCTCACCGAGCGAATGCTCGCGGCGGGACACGATGTCCTCGTCGTCGACAACTTCTTCACCGGCTGCAAGGACAACATCCGCCACCTGCTGAACCACCCGAACCTCGAGGTGATGCGTCACGACGTCACGTTCCCCCTGTACGTCGAGGTGGACGAGATCTACAACCTGGCCTGCCCGGCCTCCCCCGTCCACTATCAGTTCGACCCCGTCCAGACGACCAAGACGAGCGTCCATGGCGCCATCAACCTGCTGGGACTCGCGAAGCGCGTCAAGGCGAAAATCCTGCAGGCGTCCACAAGCGAGGTGTACGGCGACCCCGAGGTGCATCCGCAGGTGGAGTCCTACTGGGGACACGTCAACTGCAACGGCATCCGCTCCTGCTACGACGAGGGCAAGCGCTGCGCCGAAACCCTCTTCTTCGACTACTGGCGCCAGTACCAGGTCAAAATCAAGGTCATCCGCATCTTCAACACCTACGGTCCGCGGATGCACCCCAACGACGGGCGCGTCGTCTCCAACTTCATCGTCCAGGCGCTCAAGGGCCAGGACATCACCCTCTACGGCGACGGCAACCAGACACGCTCGTTCTGCTATGTCGACGACCTCATCGAAGGCATGATACGCCTCATGAACACCTCCGACGAGGTGACCGGCCCCATCAACGTCGGCAACCCCGGCGAATTCACCATCCGCGAACTGGCCGAGCAGGTCATCGACCTGACCGGCTCCAAGTCGAAGCTGGTCTTCCAGCCACTGCCCCAGGACGACCCGCGCCAGCGCCGACCCGACATCTCCCTGGCCAAGAAAGTCCTCGGCTGGGAGCCAACCATCCCCCTCCGCGAAGGACTCAAGAAGACCATCGCCTACTTCGAGCAGCTCCTCCGCGACGGACGCTGCTAGCCCCCAAAACAAAACACGACTGGAGACCCCACCCATGCGCCGTAACCTGCTCTGCCTCGCCGCACTCGCCCTCATGCTCCTGACCGCCACCGGCTGCGTCAAGAATGGTCTCATCGCCAAGGAGGAGACCATCAACGAGAAGTGGGCCGAAATCGACAACATGCTCAAGAGCCGCAACGACAAGCTGCCCGCGCTCGTCGCCGCCGCCAAGAAGACGCTCAAGCACGAACAGGCCATCTTCGACAAAATCATGGACGCGCGCGCTCGCCTCGCCGGCGGCGGACTCACCCGAGAGGAGCGCATGAACGCCGCCAACGAAATCAGCGGCGCCATCGGACGACTCTTCGTCTTCAGCGAAAACAACCCCGATGTCCGCGGCGACAAGGTCATGGTCGGACTCATGGACGAAATCTCCGGCATGGAAAACCGACTCGCACGCGCACGCAGCGAATACAACCGCGCCGTCAAGGAATTCAACACCGCCATCCGGCAGTTCCCCGGCAGCCTGTACAGCGACTCCCTCGGCGGCCCCAAGACGTTCTTCGAAGTCCCCGAGGCCGAGAAGAAGACACCCGACGTCGCCAAGATGCTGGAGGACTAGCCCTTGTCCACCCGCCACGACGACACCCCCCTCCGGACACTCCTGGCCGAACAGACGCTCCGCCAGGCCGAACAGGGCGACCTCCCGACCCTCGCCACCCTCGACGCCAACGGCTTCCTCCTCGGCGCCGACGAGGACGCCCACACCTTCGCACAGCGACTCCGCACCCTCCTCCGCAACACCGACGAGGTCGAGGACGCCCTCGCCGCCAAAGGCGAATATGCGTTCGAGGAGCTGCGCCTCCAGCGCGACGACCGCATCGCGCCCAGCCGCTTCGAGGCCATCGCCCCACGCACCCAGGCGCTGTACCGCTTCGCCATCCGCTGGGTGCCCGGCTTCTACCTCGACCCCTCCTGCAGCTTCCTCTTCGGCGGAGCCGCCATCTACCAGTACCCCGACTTCTTCACCCTCTTCATCATCCGCCGCAGCTTCCGCCACCGCGACCGCTGGCTCATCTACAGCCGCGACGAGCTGCTGGCGCACGAGCTGTGCCATGTCGCCCACCTGGCACTCGAGTCGCGACGCTTCGAGGAAACGCTCGCCTACCAGACCAGCGCCAGCGCGTTCCGACGCGCCGCCGGCGGCACGTTCTACCGCCCGACCGACTCGTTCGCGTTCCTGGGCGTCGCGCTGTTGCTCCTCCTCGCGCAGGTCGTCCGGACCTTTGCGCTGGCCTGGCTGCCGCTGTGGCCCTTCTGGCTGCTGCTCGTCGCGGTCTTCGCCGGCTTCGCCCTGCGCCAGACCCACGCCTGCCGCCAGCTCCGACGCGCCCAGAGCCAGCTCGCCCGACGCTTCGGCGACGACGCCCGACCCGTCCTCTTCCGCTGCACCGACGCCGAGATTGCCGAACTCTCCGCGCTGCCCTCGGACGGCTCCGCCCTCGACGCCTGGCTGGCCGCCCGCACCGCCCTGCGCTGGCAGGTCATCCGAACCCGCTTCGACGGCGCGACGGCGACGCACTGAACAGCCTGCGGCGCATTGCCCTACCCTGCCGATGATGCTATATTGACCGCTTGCCCGATTGTCCGGCTGACCGCCCGGTCAGCGTCCGCCGTCCTGTCCTCCGCCCCCTTCCCCGAGCCTATGAATTCACTTGAGAGCATTCTGTCAGATCTGACGCCGTCGCAGTTGGAGGCGGTGACGCACCAGGACGGTCCGATGCTGGTGGTCGCCGGTGCGGGCTCGGGGAAGACACGGGTGGTGACGCGACGCATCGCCTGGCTCCTGTCCCATGGCGTCTGGCCCAGCCAAATCCTGGCGATGACCTTCACAAACAAGGCGGCACGCGAAATGCGCGAGCGCATCGCCGCCCTGACCGGCAGCGAGCCGCCACGCTCCATCGGCACCTTCCACAGCTGCTGCGCACGCTTCCTCCGACAGGACATCGGCTTCCTCCGCGACGGCCGAACCAGCGACTTCACCATCTACGACGACGGCGAACAGCAGGCCATCGTCAAGCAAATCCTCAAGGACCACGCCGAGGAATTCCCCGCCAAGCTGGCGCCGCGAACCGTCCTCTCACTCATCAGCGCCGCCAAGTCCGCACGGGTGACGCCCGAACAGTATGCGGCCGAACACGGCGCGGACGAGGCACTGCCACGCGTCGCCGCCCACTACGAGCGCAAGCTGCGCGAATGCAACGCCGTGGACTTCGATGACCTGCTGCTGCTCATGGCACGCATCCTGGAGGATTTCCCCGACGTCCGCGCCGCCTATCAGCGACGCTACCGCTATCTCCTCATCGACGAGTACCAGGACACCAACCACCTCCAGTACGAGCTGATGCGACTGCTCACCGGCCCCGAGGAGAACGTCCACGTCACCGGCGACCCAGACCAGAGCATCTACTCCTGGCGAGGCGCCGACTACTCCAACATCATGAACTTCACCCACGACTTCCCCAACGCCCGGGTCGTCAAGCTGGAGCAGAACTACCGCTCGACACAGGCCATCCTCGACGCCGCAAACGAGGTCATCAGCAACAACGCCAACCGACTGGAGAAACGCCTCTTCACGGAGAACAGCACGGGCTTCCCCGTGCGCGTCGTCCGTGTCCCCAGCGGCGCCTACGAGGGCTTCTACCTCACGCACCGCCTCCGCCAGCTCCGCGCGGACGGCGTCGCCCTGCGCGACATCGCCGTCTTCTACCGCACCAACAGCCAGTCGCGCCCCCTGGAGGACGCCCTCATCCAGGACAGCATCCCCTACCAGCTGCTCGGCGGCGTCCGCTTCTACGACCGGCAGGAAATCAGGGATCTGCTGGCGTTCCTGCGGCTCAGCGTCAACCCCGGCGACCAACTGTCCCTGGCGCGCGCGGCGGGCCTGACCGACCTGAAGGTGGGCCCGAAGACGCTCGCCACCCTCGCCGAGGCCGCCGCCATCGCCGGACAGCCCATCCTCGACTTCCTCGCCACCGGAAACTTCAAGTCGCTGGGCATCCGTGGCGTGCCCCGCGTGCAGCGACTCGCCGAATGGGCCGCACAACTCCGAGCCATCCCACACCAGCCACTCGAACAGGCCGTCCGGGACATCTACGAATTCTCGCGCCTGGAGGAAATCTACGCCAAGGAGGTCGACGGCGATGACCGCATCGCCAACCTCGAGGAACTCATCAGCAAGGCCGCGCAGTTCGGCGACAACCAGCCCGACGCCACCCTCGCCGACTTTCTCGAGGAGGTCGCGCTCGTCGCCGATGTGGACGGCCATGACCCTGACGCCGACCGCATCACACTCATGACGCTCCATAGCTCCAAGGGACTCGAATTCCCCTACGTCTTCATCACCGGCGTCGAGGAGGGACTCCTCCCCCACAAGAACTCCCTCGGCGACGACAGCGGCATCGAGGAGGAACGACGGCTCTTCTACGTCGGCATCACCCGCGCCCGCGAGGAGCTGACGCTGCTCCATGCGGAGTCACGCTACACCTGGAGCGGCGAGGAGCCGTCCGCCCCCAGCCGCTTCCTGGACGAACTCCCCCACGACGGCGTCAAGTACCAGGACTACGGCATGCGCTCGTCGCGACATGGCGGCGGCTCCTTCTGGCGTGGCCGCCGCTAGTCGCTCCGCCGAGCCCGAAAGTGTGTGTTTGCAGCAAAGAATGGATGCCATCATGCCATCGTCAACCCCGTTACCGCAGCGACCGAACATCCTGATGATCGTCGCCGACCAGCATCGCCGCGACTGCCTGGGCCTTCATGGCCATCCGCTGCTGCGGACACCCCATCTGGACGCGCTGGCGCGTGAGGGCATCGACTTCCGGCAGGCGTACACCTCGTCGCCCATCTGCGTGCCGGCGCGGAACAGCCTGCTGCATGGCTGCTGGCCATGCCGGCACCTGAGCATCGCCAACGCCGACACGGAGGCGCCCCGCCCCGCCCCCGCCGACCTGCCCGCGTTCCCACAGGTGCTGCGAGAGGCGGGCTATGACCTCACGTTCATCGGCAAGTGGCTGGGCGGCAAGGCCCGCTCCCCGCAGGACTACGGCTTCCGGCAGGTGACGCCAGAGAGCGCCTATGGCGCCTGGCGCGCGGCGCAGGGACTGCCGCCGCGTCCGGGCGGCCTGCCGTTCTTCGGCTACGATGAGGCCATCACGCCGGAGCAGAGCCGCCTCCACTGGGGCGCCGACCAGACGATACGGGCGCTGCGTGAGGCCGCCGCCGGCTCGGCGCCATTCCTGATCCGCTGGGATCCCAGCGAACCGCATCTGCCGAATGTCGTCCCCGAACCCTACGCGAGCATGTACCAGCCCTCGGACATCCCACCCTGGCCCAGCTTCGGTGACACGTTCGCCGGCAAGCCGTACATTCAGGCCCAGCAGTTGCGCTCCTGGGGCATCGACGGCTGGACCTGGGAACAGTGGGCGCCGCTCGTCGCCCGCTATCTCGGAGACATCTCCCTCCTCGACGCACAGGTCGGACGCGTCCTGGACACCCTCGACGAGCTGGGACTCGCCCAGAGCACGCTCGTCATCTACACCTGCGACCACGGCGACCTCTGCGGCGCCCATGGCATGCTCGACAAGCACTATGTCATGTACGACGATGTCGTCCGCGTGCCGCTGCTGATGCGCTGGCCCGGCGTCATCGCACCAGCCTCGGTCTCCGACGCCATGGTCATCCACACGCTTGACCTGGCCCGCACACTCTGCGAGGTCGCCGGACAGCCCGTCCCCGAAACGTTCCAGGGCGAGAGCCTCCTCCCCCTCCTGGACGGCTCCGCCAACGGCCGACAGGACGTGCTGGCCATGTACATGGGCAACCAGTTCGGACTCTACAGCCAGCGCATGATCCGCGACCGCGAATGGAAGTACGTCTGGAACGCCACCGCCGAGGACGAACTCTACCACCTCACCGAAGACCCCGCCGAACTCCATAACCTCGCCGCCAGCCCCGACTGCCGCGAGACACTCGCACGACTCCGCCGACGACTCCACCAGTGGATGCAGGACATCCACGACCCCCTCGACAACGGCTGGATACGACGCCAGCTCCTCGAAAACCGCAAGCTCTGACCAGAACCACCACCATGGCGAAGCAAACCTACGAGAACGGACTGTTCATCACCTTCGAGGGTCCCGAGGGCTCCGGCAAGACCACCCAGATGCAGCTCATCGCCGATCGCCTCCGCGAACAGGAATATGAGGTCGTCACCACCCGCGAACCCGGCGGCACGCCGCTCGGCGAGGCCGTCCGCCACCTCCTCCTCACCTTCCGCGACGAGGACATCCTCCCCGAGGCCGAGCTCCTCCTCTTCAGCGCCGCACGAGTCCAGCACGTCCGAAAGGTCATCCTCCCCGTCCTCAAGCGCGGCGGCATCGTCCTCTGCGACCGCTTCATCGACTCCACCACCGCCTACCAGGGCTACGCCCGAGGCCTTGACCTCAATGTCATCGACGACATGAACGCCTTCGCCGTCTGCGGACGCTTCCCCGACCTCACCATTGTCCTCGACTTGTCGGTCGAGGACGGTATCCGACGCCTTTCCGGACGCTATCAGGGCCAGCAGGTCGACGACCGCTTCGAGTCGGCCGGACACACCTTCCACAGTTGTGTGCGCGAGGGCTTCCTGGACATCGCCCGCAAGCATCCGGGACGCGTCCGAGTCGTCGACGCCAACCGCCCCGTCGAACTCGTCCAGGCCGACCTCTGGTGGGAAATCTACCACGCACTCAATTGATTATTTTTCTGTCGACTGAAGTGACGAGAGAAACGAAATAATCCGCCGAGCGAAGCGAGGCAGTAGAAGACACAGGCGATTGGGCTGGAAGTTCTCCGCGCGGAAGCGCGGGATGTACCGACGGCGTCCT
>CALZPA010000073.1 GCA_945827525.1 uncultured Lentisphaeria bacterium
ATGTCCCCCTAAAGATAGCTGGCCAAGGGCAAAGGTAAAGGGAGGCGTGTGAGTTTTGCGTCGGGGAGGCGCTTGCAAGATGAGGGAAGCGGGCTAGGTTAATAGGCTTGAAACATCTGTTTGAAGGCATGGAGGGCAGGCTCTGGCGAGTCTGAGGCTCCTGCGTGGGTCTGTTGGTGAGTGCGGTTTGGGAGTTTGGTGGCGATGAAGGGCGAAGAGGGGATGGCAACCCTGGAGGACGGCAAGCCATATTGGCGGACGAACCTGGCGGTCGTCTGGTTCTCGCAGTTTGTGTCGATGATCGGGTTTGCGCTGTCGCTGCCGTTTGGGCCGTTCTACATCCGGCAGTTGCTGGAGCGGGCGCAGGTGCCGGCGGCGGAGCTGGATAACCAGGTGAAGCTGTATGCGGCGCTGTCGGTGGCGTGCGCGTCGTTCATGATGGCGGTGATTGCGCCGGTCTGGGGGGTGGTGGCGGATCGCTTTGGGCGCAAGCCGATGCTGATCCGCGCGAATTTGGGTGCGGCGGTGATGATTGCGCTGATGGGGTATGCGCCGAACATCGAGTGCTTTCTGGTCTACCGAGGCTTTCAGGGGCTGTTCTCGGGGACGATCACGGCGGCGATGACGCTGGTGGCGGGCTGCACGCCGTCGGGGCGTCAGGGGATTGCGCTGGGGCTGCTGAGCGCGGGCGTGTTCTCCGGGGATGTCGCGGGTCAGTTCATCGGCGGGGTGCTGGCGGAGCAGTACGGGTATCGGGTGACGTTCTCGATAGGCGCGTGCCTGCTGGCGGCCTCGGGGGTTCTGGTGCTGCTGCTGGCGCGCGAGGAGCATCGGACGAAGGTTCGCCAGGCGGTGGAGGGCGGACGTCGGCGGCTGTTCGCGTTTCTGGAGTATGTGCGTCCGTGCCTGCCGCTGTATGCGGCGGTCTTTCTGGTGGCGATGTCGCGCGTGTTCGACAACTCGCAGTTCCCGCTGTACATCGAGTTTCTGAATGGCGGGCCGTCGGTGCCGGGGAAGGAGGTGTGGACGGGGCGTGTCGCCGGCGTGGCGAGCATTGGCGCGATGCTGTCGGGCTTCTTCATCGGGCGTCTGCTGGACAGGTTCCGGCCGCAGCGGGTGGCGTATGCGGCGGCCTGCGGCGCGTGTCTGATGATGCTGGCGATCGGTCTGCTGCCGCCGCAGTTGCGTGACTGGGAGCGTCTGCTGGGCGCGTTCACGCTGTTTGGGCACACGTTCAGCGAGAATGTGGCTCCGGCGGTGCTGATGATGCTGCCGCTGCGCTTCCTGATGATCTCGTGCGTGGCGGGTCTGGAGCCGGTGGTGAATGTCTGGCTGTCGAAGAGCACGGTGGCCGAGCATCGGGGCGTCGTGTTCGGATGCGCGGTGACGTTCCGCTCGATGGGGTTCGTGGTCGGGCCGATGCTGAGCGGGATGGTGTCGATGGCGCTGGGCGTGCAGTATGTGTTCCTGGTGGGGCCGGTGCTCTTCCTGCTGCTGGTGCCCCTGTTCGCGCTGGTCGCCTCCCTCGTCCGCCGCCGTGACGCCGCCCCGTAGGCAGGGCGGGCATGGCTAGCGCTGCTCGTCGAGGAGGATGACCTGTGGGCGGTGCATGGGCACGAACTGGGTGAAGTCGGTGTCGGTGCGCGGGGGGAGCCGGCGCGACTGGTAGGCGAAGAACGCATAGAGCAGGATGGCGGCGAGGAGCAGGATGACGCCCAGCAGGATGAGGCTGGGGAGGCTGGCCATGCGCTGCGGGGAGGTTGAGAGGCCGGGTGAGCGGATGACGCCGGCGTTCGGTCTGCGCCCCATGACGCCGGCGTGCTCCGGCTCCTGCTGGCTGTCCTTGAGGAATTCCGCGTATTCCTGACGGAATTTCTCCAGGAGGGCGTCGGTGTCGGCGCCGTATTCGGTGCAGAGCTGTCGGATTTTGTCGAGGCACTGGTCGAGGTCGGGGAGCGCGGCGAAGTTGGCGGCCTCGAGGTCGGAGATGAAGGTGGCGGAGATGTGGGTCTTGTGGCTGACCTCGGAGATGGGGACGCCGGCCTCGGCGCGGATGCGCTGCAGCGTCTTCGAGACCGTCTCCGCCGGCGGACGGTAGCTGACGATCTCGGCGGGCTCCTCCGGGCGCGTCTCAGAGTCGGAGGGGGGGGCGTCCGCCTGGTCGGCTGCGGGCTGCTCGGGCAGGGGGGCCGTTTCGCTCTGGGGCTCGGGCAGGTTGGCCTGCGGCTGGCCGCCGCTGCCGTCGGGCTGCCGTTCCTGGGGCTGTTCAGGCGTCTCGTCAGGCGTCACGGTGGCGCGCGCCGGCTCCTGTGGGGTGGGCGCGTCAACTGCCGTGGGGGCAAGCTCCTGGGGGGACGGCGCATCGGGCGCCTCTGCGGTCGCGGGGGCGAGTTCCGGCTCGCGCGGGGACGGGGTGTCGTCGGCCGTGGTCGCGGGGGGCGTGTCGGGCGCGTTTGGGTTGTCCCAGGAGAGCGGGAGCTTGGGGTTGGGCTGGGCGTCGGCTCGGTTGTGTATGGCGGACATATTGGGCACTCAGGCGTGGGTGGAGGTGGTGTCGGGAGGAGGCGTGGGGCTTTCGGAGGAGGGGAGGGAGGGGGCGCCGCCGTCGCTGTCGTCGTCTGCGGCGTCGCCGTCGCGTGGCGGGGTGCGGGGTGCGGCACCGGCCTGTCGCTGCCGCCATTCCTCCTCGGTGATGAGGATTTCGGCGTTGCCGGTGCCGACCTTGGGTCCGATGATGCCCTCGCGCTCGAGTTCCTCGACGAGGGAGGCGGACTTGTTGTAGCCGATGCCGAGACGTCGCTGGAGGTAGCTGATGGAGGCCTTCCGGTCGTGGAGGATGATGTCGACGGCGCGTTCGAAGAGGGAGGGGCCGTCCGGCGGCGTCTGAGCGCCGGCAGCGGCTCTGGGCGCGGTGGGGTCGTCGTCGTCGAGGTCGGCGTTGCCGTTCTCGTCCCGGAGGACGGACTCGTCGAACTGGGGCGCGGGGGAGTGCGCGGTGATGAATTCGACGACGGCGTTGCGCTCCTCGTCGGAGGCCATGCCGCCCTGGATGCGCTCGAGCTCGCCGCCGGAGGGCTTGTAGAGCATGTCGCCGCGTCCGAGGAGGCGTTCGGCGCCCTTCTGTCCGATGATGGTCTGGGAGTCGATGTGCGAGGGGACCTGGAAGGAGATGCGCGCGGGGAAGTTGTTCTTGATGGTGCCGGTGATGACCTTGGTGTCGGGTCGTTGGGTGGCGATGATGACATGGATGCCGACGGCGCGCGCGAGCGCGGCGAGTCGGGCGATGGAGTCCTCGACCTCGGCCTTGGAGGTGAGCATGATGTCGGCGAGCTCGTCGATGATGATGACGATGTAGGGGAGGGTGGGCGGGAGCGGGTTGCCGTCGGGGTCGGCGAAGTCGGGGTTCCGGTCGCGGTTCTGGTTGTAGGTGGCGATGTCGCGGGCGTTGACGGCGCTGAGCATCTGGTAGCGTCGCGTCATCTCGTTGCAGGCCCACTTGAGGGCGAGAGAGACCTTGGAGTTGTCGGTGATGACGGGGACGAGGAGGTGCGGGAGTCGGCGGTAGATGGAGAATTCGACCTTCTTGGGGTCGACCATGATGAGTCGGAGCGTCTCGGGCGTGTGCTTGTAGAGGAGGGAGACGATGACCATGTTCATGCAGACGGACTTTCCGGTGCCGGTGGCGCCGGCGATGAGGAGGTGCGGGGCGCGCGCGAGGTCGATGCAGATGGTGCGTCCGGAGATGTTCTTGCCGAGGAGGAGGGGGAGCTGCTGGGTGCAGGTCTGCCACTGCTTCTCCTCCATCATGCCGCGGATGGAGACGCTCTGGAGGACGGTGTTGGGGACCTCGATGCCGATGAGCGACTCGTTGGGGATGGGGGTTAGGATGCGGATGCGGGTGGAGGCGAGGTCCATGCAGATGTTGTGCTCCAGGCTGGTGATGCGCTCGACGCGGACGTGCGGTTCCACCTTGATCTTGAACAGCGTGACCTGCGGGCCGTGGACGGCGTCCACCACGGTGCCCTCGATGTTGAACGCGTCCAGGACGCTCTGCAGCTTCTGGCGGTTGAGCTGGATCTCCTTGGCGGAGGCCGCGCTCTGCTCGTCGGAGACGCGCGTCTCCAGCAGGTCGGTCGGGGGCAGGACATAGGAGCCCGCGTCCGCCGGCGCGGCGGACGCGGACGGCGCGGGCCTGGGGGACGGCGCGGGGGACGGCTTCCGCGCCGGCGCGGCGGGCCGGGGGGGTGCCTCCTCGGCCGCCGTCCCGAACTGGAGCGGCAGCTCCGGCTGGATGGCGGCGGCGCGTGGGGCGGGCGCCGGCTGCGGCCGGGGCGCCGCGGGCGCCCCGGCGCCGTCGCCGTCCTGGTGGTCGCCGCGTTCCCGTGCGGCCTGGCGCTCGCTGCGGAGGGCGCAGACGAGGGGATGCCAGTCATGCCAGTAGACGTAGTAGAGCATGGCGAGCATGATGACGCCCATGAGGAGGGAGATGCCGGGGCGGCTGAGGATGTAGAGGAGGCAGCCGCTGGGGCCGCAGAATGCGTCGCCGAGGACGCCGCCGGCGAGGGTGGCGAGGTTGAGTTCGGCGGCGGTAGCGGCGAAGTGGTCGTGCCAGGTCGCCGCGAGCAGGGAGGCGCAGACGGTAAAGAGCCCGAGGGCGGGGAAGTACTCCCAGGAGAGCGGGCGGAGCGTGCCGTGGCTGAAGAGGCGCCGCACGGTGCAGACGCACAGCAGCCCGAACAGCGCGTGGACGCCGAGCCCGAGGGTCAGGAGCAGCGTCCAGATGCATCGCGCCCCCAGCAGCCCCAGCAGATTCGCGGGGTAGTGCCGTCCCTGGAGGTCGGTGCTGAAGGAGGTGATGTCGGCGGGCGTGAACGAGAAGAGCGCCAGAGCGAACAGAAGCGTGACGGCGATGAAGAACACCGCCGAGGTGCCGCCGTTGGCGGCGCGGGGTGGGGTGGTTTGCATAGGGCGGGTCGGCCTCCGGGATGACAGGTCAGTCGTACATTCTATAAAATGCCCTCGCAACTGAAAATCGCAAGACGGGCCCCCGCTTTTCGTGGACGTTTGGGGCAGTCGGCAGTACAGTATCCGGATGCCGCGCCCGCGTGTGGCGCGGCGTGGTCCTGGATGTCCGTCTGGTCTTGGAGTGTGGTGTCGCGATGGCGTTGGAGCTGGTGATTTTGGGAAGCGGGACGAGCTTTGGCGTCCCCATGGTCGGATGCGACTGCGCGGTCTGCCGCTCGGCGGACCCGCATGACCGCCGCACGCGGGCGGCGGCCTGGCTGCGTGGCCCGGGCGTCTCCGTCCTCATCGACGCGGGGCCCGACCTCCGCCAGCAGTGCCTGGCCCAGGGCATCGCCGCGGCGGACGCGCTGCTGATCACCCACACCCACGCCGACCACCTCAACGGCCTCGACGACGTGCGCGCCTTCACCCACCGCACCCATCGCCCCCTGCCCGTCTACGCCAGCGCGGCGGACGCCGCCCAGGTGCGGCGGCAGTTCCCCTACATCTTCGCGGACAACATGGCGGCGTTCGGCTGGGGCGTCCCGAGGCTGGAGCTGCATGAGGTGGACGAGGCGCCCTTCGAGGTCGCCGGCCTGTCCGTCCAGCCGGTGCCCCTGCGCCATGGGCGCTGGGGCGCGACCGGATACCGCGTCGGGATGATGGCCTACCTGACGGACTGCAGCGCCGTCCCGGAGACCTCGCTGCGGCTGCTGTCGGGCGTGGAGCTGCTGGTCATCGACGCGCTGCGCTGGCGCGCGCATCCGACGCACCTCTCGATAGGCGAGAGCCTGGCGGTGGCGGAGCGTGTGGGCGCGCGCCGGGTCGTGCTGACGCACCTGTCGCACGAGGTGAGCCATGCGGGCGACGGCGCCCGGCTGCCGCGCTGGGCGTCGTTCGCCTACGACGGGATGGTGTTGCCGCTGCCGCAGTCCTGAGCGCGCTCCCGCCTGGCGAGCCGGGCGAGGGTGACGGCGGCGATGGTCGAGGAGCAGAGGAGGGCGGCGGTGTCCGAGATGGGGATGCTCCACCAGATGTTGCGGATGCCGGTGAGGTGCGAGAGGACGACGAGCGTCGGGAGGAAGAAGATGACCTGGCGCAGCAGGCTGAGGCAGATGGAGACCCACGCGCGGCCAGTCGCCTGGAAGTAGTTGAAGGTCAGGATGTCGATGGCGATGAGCGGGAAGACCGTGATGATGATGCGCAGCGCCCGCGTGCCGGTTTCGACGATCTGCGGCGACTGGTTGAAGCAGAGGACGAGCCAGGGCGCGCAGGTGCCGATGATGGCGGCCCCGGCGCAGCAGAGGGCGATGCCGCTGAGCAGGGCGGTCTTGTAGGTCTGGCGGACGCGCGCCCAGTTCCGTGCCCCGAGGTTGTAGCCGACGATGGGCTGCATGCCCTGCGCCAGGCCGAAGACGGGCGTGATGAAGATGAAGTTCACGGAGAGGACGATGCTCCAGCAGGCGATGCCCTCGTTGGCCTCCGCGAGCGTCGGCGAGTAGGCGTTGAAGCAGTGGTTGGCGGCGATGTTGATGGCGCCGGCCGCGATCTGGACGCAGGCCGGCGACAGCCCGATGGAGACGATGCGCGCCAGCAGTCGGGGGCGCGGGGCGAGGTTCCGCCAGTGCAGCCGGAGCGTCCCCAGCCCCCGGATGAAGTGCCACAGGACGTAGCTGGAGCTGATCATCATCGAGAGGATGGTCGCCCAGGCGGCGCCGGCGATGCCCAGCCTGAAGACGAAGATGAAGAGCGGGTCGAGCAGGATGTTGCTGACGGCGCCAATCAGGATGGTGTACATGCACTTGCGGGCGTTGCCCTCGGCGCGGAGCTGGGCGGCCAGGCTGAAGCTGAGGTGCTGGAAGACGCTCCCGCAGAGGATGATGCGCAGGTAGTCACGCGCATACGGGATGGTCGTGGCGTTGCCGCCGAACCAGACGAGCGTCTCGTCCAGCCAGGCGAGCGCGACCAGCTGGATCGTCACCACCGAGGCTAGGCACAGCGTGACCAGCTGCCCCAGCGCCGTCTCCGCCTCCTCGCGGCGCCGCTCGCCCAGCAGGATCGAGATGACCGAGGACGTGCCGATGCCACCCATCATCCCGAACGCGGCCGTGATGATCATGTAGGGCATCGTCAGCGCCAGGCCCGCCAGCGCGTCGGAGCCGACCCCGTTGCCGATGTACACGCGGTCGACCAGGTTGTAGAGCATGTTGATGACCGTCGAGACGACGGCGGGCCAGGAGAGGCGGAGGAGCAGGCGCCCGACGGGCTCGGTGCCTAGCTGTGCGGTGGCGTTCTGGGACATGATGGGAAAAATGGATGGATGGAGCGTGGAGCAGCGCATCCCTGTCACGTGCTGTCGGGATGTGTCCTGCCAATGTGGATAACATATTATAGTGCCTCAAGAACGTTTCCGCAATCCCGCCGGCGGCAAAAGGGCGTCGCGCCGGATTGACGCGGCGGCGTGGCGGGGCTAGATTATCCGCTGGGCCGCGCGCCGCGCGGGGCAGGGCGCCCTGACGGCGGGCCGAACCGAACGCAACTTCAGGTGAAGGACAGGATGCAGTACGACTACGAGGACAGGGGGGCGCGCGCGGAGATACTCTCCGGTGTGCGCCGGGTGGTGGTGAAGATAGGCTCGCGCCTGCTCATGGACATGCCGGGCGCCACGGCCGCCGAGCGCATCGCGCAGGTGGTCGGCGAGGCCGACCGGCTGCGCCGACGCGGGCTCGAGGTCATCCTGGTCTCGTCCGGCGCGGTGGCGGCCGGCATGGTCCTGCTGCAGACGCGGCGCCGCCCGCGGCGGATGCCCGCCCTCCAGGCGCACGCCGCCGTCGGCCAGTGCGAGCTCATGAACCTCTACGAGACCGCCAGCTCGCGCCTCGGCTTCCACTGCGCCCAGCTCCTCATCACCGCCGCCGACATGCATGACCAGGAGCGCCACGACAGCGTCTCCAGCTGCCTGGAGGCCATCCTCCGCGCCGGCGCCCTCCCCGTCATCAACGAGAACGACTCGGTCTGCGTCGACGAGATCAAGGTCGGCGACAACGACACGCTGGCCGCCCTCGTCTCCAGCATGTGCCGCGCCGACCTCACCGTCCTCCTCACCACCGTCGACGGCATGAGCGAGCGCGACCCCCAGACCGGCGAGCTCGGGCGCCGCATCAGCGTCGTCCGGGAGATGGACGCCGAGTTCCTGGCCATGGCCCAGGGCACGGACGGCAACGGCTTCTCCGTCGGCGGCATGGTCACCAAGCTGCGGGCGGCCGCGATGGTCTCGCGCTCCGGCGAGGCGCTGTGGATCGCGGACGGCCGCGACTTCGGCGTCCTGCAGTCCCTGTTCGCCGGCGAGGACGTGGGCACCGTGTTCGTGCCCTCGCGCAAGGGGCGGATGCACGCCAAGCAGCGCTACCTCGCCTTCTTCTCCGAGCCGCAGGGCGAGCTCATCGTCGACCGCGGCGCCGAGATCGCCCTGCTCCAGGCCGGGCGCAGCCTCCTGCCACAGGGCATCCTCGGCATGCGCGGCGTCTTCCGCCGTGGCGACACCGTCCGCATCCTCAACGTCGACCGCCAGGAGATCGCCCGAGGCGTCGTCAACTACAGCACCGCCGAGCTCTCACTCGTCTGCGGAGGCCCCGGAGCCGACCTCCGCCGGACGCCCGGACGCCAGCCCCCCTGCGAGGAGGCCGTCCACCGCGACTTCATGGTCCTCACCAACGCCTGAACCGCAAAATATTCCCCGCCCCCGCTGGAAAAAAGGGCCCTGTGGCTTATGTTAAAGGCCACTCACCCAACACGGGCCCCTCACCACCGCGGCCGGCCGGCCGCATAGGGGCGGAATTTTTTATCACGACGAGAACCCAAGGGAGCAGCAGTATGTCAGGCCACAACAAATGGTCCACGATTAAGCACAAGAAGGGCGCGGCCGACGCCAAGCGCGGCAAGATTTTCTCCCGCGTCAGCAAGGAAATCATCATGGCAGCCAAGGACGGCGGCCCCGACCCCGACCTGAACGCCCGCCTCCGCTCGGCCATCGCCGCCGCCAAGGCCTGCAACATGCCCAACGACAACATCGAGCGCGCCATCAAGAAGGGCTGCGGCGGGGGCGAGGGCTCCCAGATGGAGTCCCTCAGCTACGAGGGCTACGCCGCCGGCGGAGTCGCCGTCATCGTCAACTGCCTCTCCGACAACCGCAACCGCACCGCCGCCGACATCCGCAACTTCTTCAACAAGTACAACTGCAACATGGCGACCACCGGCGCCGTCAGCTGGAAGTTCCACCGCAAGGCCCGCTTCGTCATCGAGGGCGAGAACGCCGACGAGGAGAAGCTGTTCAACCTCCTCCTCGAGGGCGGAGCCGACGTCGAGGACATCTCCGTCGAGGAGGACGTCGCCGAGATCACCGCGCCCGCCGAGGCGTTCAAGGACATCTTCGGCATCCTCGAGGCCGCCGGCATCACCCCCACCGAGTCCAGCATCGCGCTCGTCCCCGAGAACATGACCGAGGTCAACGACCTCAAGGTCGCCCAGTCCGTCCAGAAGTTCCTCGACGTCCTCGAGGACTACGACGACGCCCAGGAGGTCTACCACGACATGGAGCTGAGCGACGAGGTCGCCGAGGCCCTCGCGGCCGAGGAGGACTGACGCCCGCCTAGCCGCACGGCCACGCCGTGCGGCCAAGCGCACCTGGCCTGAGCCCCCACGCGCAGGCGGAGGTGCGCTTTCTTTTCGTTGCATATGAGGGCCGCCCGCCCGTCTCCCCCATCCTCCGGCGCGGAGGCGCCGGGGACGGACGGCGGCAGGTTTGCCGGCGGGCGCGCGGCGACGCGCCCCCGCCGGCTGTCAAGGCTAAGGCTAAGGTCAAGGTCAAGGTCAAGGGAATGACGATGGAAAGTTCTTCGCAGGTTCGCGGCTGTCTTCTGGGCGGTGCGGTGGGCGACGCGCTGGGCGCGCCCGTCGAGTTCATGGCCCTGTCCCATATCCGCCAGCTCTATGGCCCGGACGGCGTCACGGGCTACACCGAGATGGACGACTGCGGGTACATCACGGATGACACGCAGATGACGCTGTTCACGGCGGAGGGGCTGCTGCTGGCCCGGGCCAAGGCGACCGACCCCGTCGAGGAGGTCTACTACGCCTATGAGCGCTGGCTGCGCACCCAGGGCATCTACGCGCCGAAGACCGTGCCCCACGAGCGTCTGGAGGAGGGGCTCCTCATCCATGAGGGCAAGCTCCAGGAGCAGCGCGCCCCCGGCAGCACCTGCATCCGCTCCCTCTGCCTCCGCCGCGACGTCATCCTGGACGCCACGCACCCCATCAACGACAGCAAGGGCTGCGGCACCGTCATGCGCATGTCGCCCGTGGGGCTCCTCTATCCCCCTGACCAGGCGTTCCGCCTCGGCTCCGCCCTCTCCGCCCTGACGCATGGCCATCCGAGCGGCATCCTGGCCGGCGCCGCCACCGCCATGATGGTGGCCTGCATCCGCGAGGGCGCCTCCGTCCGCGAGTCCGCCGAGCGCGCCCTCGCCCGGCTCGCCTCGGAGCCGCGCCACGAGGAGGTGACCGAGTCCCTGACCCAGGCCGTCCGGCTGTCCGAGGACGCCGCCGTCCCCGTCGGGCAGGCCCTGGATCTCCTCGGCTCCGGCTGGGTGGCCGAGGAGGCCCTCGCCATCGCCGCCTACTGCGCCATGCGCTTCCCCCACGACTTCCGAGCCGCCGTCCTCGCCGCCGTCAACATCAGCGGCGACAGCGACTCCACCGGCGCCATCACCGGCAATCTCCTCGGCGCCTCGCTCGGCGTGGACGCCATCCCCCGCGAATGGCTCGACGCCCTCTATGAGCGCGACATCGTCGAGGACATCTGCGAGCAGCTCCTGGGCAGGAGAGGGGAGTGACCGCGCCATGAAGATCGTCTCCACCGCCGAGATGCGCACCCTGGAGGCCGCCGCCATCGCGGGCGGCCTGTCCGGCTATGACCTCATGGGACGGGCCGGCGAGGCCAGCGCACACGAGATCCTCCGCATCGCCGGGGCGTTCCCCGCACGGCATCGCCGCCGCTTCGTCGTGCTCGCCGGCAAGGGCAACAACGGCGGCGACGGCTGGGTCGTCGCCCGCTGCCTCCACGAGGCCGGCGAGCGCGTCGCCGTCTGCAGCGTCTGCAAGCTCGACCTTCTCGGCGACGACGCCCGTCGCCACGCCCAGCGCCTCGCCGTCTACTGCCCCGTCCACATCGTCCCCGACGGCGTCCTGCCGCCCGGGCTGCTGGTCGAGGGCGACGTCATCATCGACGCCCTGCTGGGCATCGGCGCCAAGGGCGCGCCCGCCGGCGCCGTCCGGGAGCTCATCGCCGCCGCGTCCGCCTCGGGACTCCCCGTCTTCGCCCTCGACGTCCCCTCGGGCCTCGACGCCGACACCGGCCGTGGGGAGGGCGCCCTCCATGCCCACTGGACCCTCGCCGCCGGACTGCCCAAGGCCGGCCTCTTCCTCGCCGACGGCCCCGCCCTCTGCGGCACGCTGCGCGTCGTCCCCATCGGCCTCACACCCGCCCAGGAGGGCGCCGTCGCCGGCGGACGCATGGAGGCGTTCGCCCGCCGAGACGCCCTCGGACTCGCCGCGCCGCGCCCCATCGACGGGCACAAGAACACCTTCGGCCACACCCTCTGCCTCTGCAACTCCGCCGACTACACCGGCGCCGGCGACCTCTGCGCCACCGCCGCCCTCCGCATCGGCTCCGGACTCGTCACCCTCATGATGCCCGGCGGCGTCACCGGACGGCGCGAGGGGCTCTCCGCACTCATCCAGCACCGCATCGGCGACCAGGACGCCAAGCACTTCGCCCGCTGGATGTGCGGCATCATCGACAGCTACATCCAGCAGCGCGCCACCGCCATCGTCTACGGCCCCGGCACCAGCTCCTCCGCCGACATCGACGTCCTCAGCTCCGTCGTCCGCTCGGGACGGCCCGTCGTCGTCGACGCCGATGGCCTGCGGCTGCTGGCCGCCCATCCGGACACCCTCGACGGCGCGTCCTCCGCCGTCGTCCTCACCCCCCATCCGGGCGAGATGCGGGCGCTCCTGCAGGGCTTCGGCCTGGGCGCCCAGCAGGAGGCGCCCCGCGCCGAGCAGGCCGAGGCGCTGGCCGAGCGGGCCGCCTGCACCGTCGTGCTCAAGGGACGCCACACCCTCGTCGCCATGCCCGGCGGTCGCCTCAGCGTCAACACCAGCGGCGACGTGTCGCTGGCGACTGCCGGCTCGGGCGACGTGCTCGCCGGCGCCATCGGCGGCCTGCTGGCCACGGGCATGGCACCCTGGGACGCGGCCCGGCTCGGCGTCTATCTCCATGGCCTCGCGGCGGAGCTCCGCCGAACCGCCTCGCGCTCCCTCGTGGCCGACGACCTGCCCCTGCTGCTGTCGGACGCCTGGGCCGACCTCTCCCCCCTGCTGTGAGGCGGCATGGGACGCGCCGACGGCCGAAAACGCCGCGCTTTCGCCGTCCGCGACTTGCCTTTTCGTCCGAAAAATGGTAGAATATGCGTGTGCCGCCGCGCCGTGGACGCATCCCGCGTCCGAGGCGTCCGTCCATGCCTGACCATCACCTCTCTCCCAAGGAACCGATATGCTGTTGAGTCGTAGAACCCTCCCGTTGGCCGCTGGCCTGCTGCTGTCGCTGTCCTGCCTCCATCTGTCCGCGCAGTCCGAGGTGGAGACGGGTGCGGAGTCCGGGGCGTCGCGGCGCGAGGTGATGGTCGGCGACCAGCGCGTCGAGCATCTCTGGCTGGGACAGGAGCGTCTCCTGTTTGGCGCGGACGGCAGCGGGCGCTGGCGCCACTTCATGCACGGCCTGTCCGACGAGGCGGCGCAGCCCCTGAGCTGGGAGCCGCTGCTGTCGCGCGACCAGCGCAAGCTGCTCTCCGACGTCCGTGTCCGGACGCTGGTCAAGCACAGCGACCTGTACTCGCTCTGCCTGCCCGGCGGCACGACGGTGACGCCCGAGCGTCCGCTCCTGAGCCTGCCTGAGCTGGCGCCGAACGTCGGCAGCTGGCTGCGCGTGTTCGTCTGGCTCAGCGGCGAGGGCACGGGCGAGGGCGGCCCCCTGTGGGAGAGCGCCCCCCGGATGTCCCTGGTGCTGCGCGACGGCAGCGGCGCCGTCGCCGCCCGCGCCGACGGCGTCTTCCGCACCCGCGGCACCTTCCCCTGGTTCTGCTATCATGTGGAGCTCCAGATTCCGATGGGGCTGTCCACCGTGGAGACCGGCCCCGGCGGCGGCCTCTTCGTCGAGCTCGCCAACCCGACGAGCGGCAGCGCCTGGTTCTGCACGCCCTCCTACTCGTTCCTCGGCAGCGCCGAGGCGCAGGCGCTCCTGGGGCCGCTTCCCCCGGACTGGGCCGACCCCAGGCTGGGCACCTTCGCCCCCAACCCCGACTACGACGAGCTGCCCATGCACTTCCTCCTCGGGCTCCCCCAGCGCCGGGGACTCGCCTGGAACTTCATGAACGGCAACGCCCAGTTCGAGACCCTCGCCTTCCGCCGCAACCTCGACCGCTACCTCGACCGCGCCAAGGACGACTGGCTCCACTGGACCCACGCCATCCCCTCCCTCCTCTACATGCACAACGTTGCCCGCCCCCTGGGCCTCACCATCGACTTTGAGCCGCGCTGGGACGAGCTCCTCGCCGAGCGCCTCGCCGCCGCCCAGGACCCCAGGACCGGACTCTGGCCCGCCGCCGGACGCGGCAACCTCATGGTCACCTATCTGGTCGCCTCCCAGTGCTTCGCCCCCACCTCCCTGGCCCATCCCGGCGAGGACATTGTGGAAACCGATTGGCAGGCCGTCGGCAAGCGCGCCCTCCCGCGTGCCGTCGAGCTGGCCAAGTCCCTCCTCGCCGCCCAGCGGCGCGACGGCGGCACCCTCGCCGGCTGGAACAAGTACGCCTTCCAGGGCGACGACCTCCTCGCCGCCTCCCGCGACAATGTGGCGTTCGACCTGCGCTGCTCCGCCGCCGCCGCCCATCTGCTCGCCCTCTGCCGCCCCCAGCTCCCCCCCGACCTCGCCGCCCAGGCCGAACAGGCCCTCGCCGCCGCCTACGCCTACGCCGCCGCCAACGTCATGAACCAGACCACCTGGCTCTGGCACGCCGACGAGCGCCAGCAGGGACTCCTCCTGTCTCCACTCGCCTACACCTTCCTCGAGGCCTCCCGCGCCCTCGACGCCAGATTCTCCGCCAGCCCCGCGGCGCTGCCCGGCGCCTCCTTCACCCTCAAGGACGCCAGGCTCCGCATCCAGGCCGCCAGACTCCCCGAACAGACCGTCGCCCTCCGCGTCTACGAGCTCCTCCCCGACCAGAGGCCCGAGACGCTCCGGGACATCCAGCTCCTCGCCATCGTCCAGCGGCCAAACCCCGCCCCCGCGACCTCCGACCCACTCTGTCTCCTCCGGCAGTTCGCCGCCGCCCAGGCCAACGACGCCCTCCGTGGCAGCTTCTCCGTCCGCGAGGCCGGCTCCCTCTACTGCGAGGGCAAGCTCGCCGTTCTCCGCCATGTCACCACCCCACAGCTCAACGAGCAGGGCAACGCCACCATCGCCATCCCCGCACGGGCGCAGGGACGCCAGCTGGCCGTCCTCGCCGTCGACCGAACCGGCACGCTCTCACTCGTCACCATCGTCAAGTGAC
>CALZPA010000074.1 GCA_945827525.1 uncultured Lentisphaeria bacterium
TCAATCGACTCAATCGACTCAATCGACTCAATCGACTCAATCGACTCAATCGAGACAAGCTATCCCCGGCACCAGGCGGCGTAGCTGCCGCTGGGGATGTCGAGCGCGCCGCCCTCCTGTCCGGCGATGCGCATCTCGCCGGTCTCGATGAGTCCGCCTGCGCGGCTCTGCTCCAGCAGATGCCGGAGCACGAGCGGCGTGTAGCCGGGCGTATGGCACGAGACGAAGAGGAAGTCGGGGTCGTCGGCGAGCACCTGTCCGCACAGGTCGAGCAGCTCCAGCAACTGCGCCTCGATCTTGAACAGCTCCTGGTTCGTGCCCCGTCCGAAGCTGGGAGGGTCGAGCAGGATGCCGTCGTAGCGTCGTCCGCGTCGCTGCTCGCGCTGCAGGAATTTCGTCACATCGTCGACGATCCAGCGGATGGGCGCCTGCTCCAGGCCATTGAGGGCGGCGTTCCGGCGCGCCCAGTCGACCATTTTGCGCGAGGCGTCCAGGTGGCACACCTCGCAGCCCGCCTGCGCCAGCGCCATCGTCGCCCCGCCCGAGTACGCAAACAGATTGAGCACCGACAGCGGCCGTCCCGCCTTGGCCGCGCGTCCGCGCAGCCACCGCCAGCCCAGCTCATGCTCGGGGAACACGCCCACATGGCCGAAGTCCGTCAGCTGGAGCATCAGCCGCACACCGCCCACCAGGCAGTGCCAGCGCTCCGGCAGCCGACGCCGCAGCTCCCACGTCCCGTTCCGCGACTCGCGGTGAAACACCCCGTCCGCCCCACGCCACGACGACTCCGGAAGGCGCGGGCGCCATACGGCCTGTGAGCACGGACGGTCCAGCGTCACCTCCCCAAACCGCTCCAGCTTCCGACCATATCCCGAATCCAGCAGCTCATAGCTCTCGACCGACCTATCCATAGTATGGCATGACTCCCATTTAAAGCAACGCAAACAGACACCAAACCTTTGCCGCCGCCGCGCCGGCCACGGGCGCTCACCGCGTCCGCACCGTCACCCGACCATCCGACACCTCGAGCGCCTCCACACGTCCGCGCAGGGCGCGGGCCAGACGCTCCCTGGCCTCCGGACGCGACAGCGCCGCGTTCACCCGCCGCACCATCCACGCCGGATACGGCGTGCCGCCCGACGTCCGCCCCTCCAGGACCTCCACCTCCGGATGGCCCGACGACACCGACACCCGCAGCCGGAACTCGCCGTTCAGATAGCGCCCCGACGCCAGCGGGACCTCCGACAGCGGCAGCGACACCCGAGCCACCACCGTCTCCCCGTCCAGCGACAGCGACACCTTTCCACGAAGCCCCGAAAGCTCCTCCGCCGACGCGATCAGCGCATCCAGCTCCTCCGAGCCGAACGACACCTCCGCGGCGCGCCCCGCACGCGCCGCCTCCTGCAGCCGACGATACCGCGGCGCCAGCCGACGGCGCTCCTGAACGCTGGTCTCCGCCACCGTCACCGGCGACGGCGACGCTTCCGTCCAGGCGTCCCGCAGATGGCGGAGCCACAGCCAGACGCCCAGCGCCCCGCACAGCGGCAGCGCCAGGGCCGCGGCGACCACGGCCAGCCAGACGCGTCCGCGCCGTCTCATGCCGTCACCTCCCCCGCCGGATGCGCGGGCACTCGCGGTATCGTCATGGCGCACAGCGAGTTGGCCACGCACATCACGCCGGCGAACACGAACAGCCACTCCACGCCGAACGCCTGCCACACCCAGCCGCCGGCCCACGCCGCGAAGATGGAGATGACGTGGTTGATGGAGATGCCCGTCGACAGCGTCGAGGTCACCTCGTCATGCGTCCCGCCCAGCGCCCGCACATACAGCGTCCCCGCCATCGTCGTCTGGCTGATGATGCCGTCCAGCAGGAAGTTCACCGCCACGACCGCCACCGCGACCGACGGCGGGAACCAGAGGTGAGCGAACCCGTACAGCAGACAGACGCCCAGCAGCACCACCGTGTCGTAGATCATCACCAGCCGATAGCCCACACGGTCGCACAGACGCCCCAGCAGCGGCCCCGTCGCGATGTTCAGCGTCGCGCTGACGCCCAGCAGCAGCGCCACCTGCGCCGTCGAGAACCCGTACAGCGCGATGAGCACATACGGCGCGAACGTCAGGAAGATCTGCTTGCGGGCGCCGTAGAAGAGCTCCAGCAGATAGAAGCGCCCGTACAGGCGCGAGAAATACATCGCCGGACGGCGCGACACGCCGGACGGCGCGTTCCGCGTGAACGTCACCGCCACGCTCACCGCCATCAGGCAGGCAATCAGCCCCCACACCACGTTGTACAGCACCTGGCGGTCGCGCACCTCGAACCAGCGCTCGCCCACGAGGAAGATGCCCGCCACCAGCAGGCTCCCCAGCACGCAGCCGCCGTTCGAGACACCGCTCATCACGCCCAGCGACGCGCCAGCCTGCCCCTCGCGGGCCACCTGCATCGCAATCGCGCTCCGCACCGGCATCACCAGATGCTCGCCCAGACTCCACGTCACCACAAAAAGCGTCACCAGCGCCATGCTCCCCACCGGAAAGCACAGCGCCGTCACCCCAACCAGCGAGATCAGCGTCCCAATCCGCATGATGCGCCAGTCGCTCACACGATGCAGCAGCGCCAGCGACACCACCAGAAACACGCCCGGCATCTCACGGAAGAACTCCAGCAGACCACGCGCCTGCTGACCCACGCCGTGAACCTCGTACAGAAAGTTGTTCAGCGCCGCCATGAAGCTCCCCACGCCAATCCCCCAGATCAGAATGCTGAGGAAAAACGCCACCGCGCCGCTGCGGGGACGGAACACACGGCCTAATCCATTAAAGCCAAACACTACCGGGACACTCCCCTTTGACAGAACCCTAACTCAATCGCCACACTTCACCACGCCTTCTCCGCCCCAAAGGCGACAATAATATACCGCCTCATGCGTTAATTGCTGTATGCACACTTGACAATTCCTGCCAGACAGGGAACCTTCGGCCGATGGCCGACCGCCCTCCCAGACTTGACAGAAATGGACAAACGGGCTAGATTACCCCTGCCCCCTAGGAAAAACCATACCCACGTTCCAGACTTTCCCGACCAAGGAGCCCATGAAAAAGGTCTTCACGCTGATTGCCGTCGTCTGCGCCGTCGTCCTGGCGCTGCTGATTGTCCTCCGCCTTGTCGAGGTGCTGTCCCGCGGGGAGGCCGAGACGAAGCGCGCCTCGGCGCCCATCACGGTGCTGCTGGAGCGCGCGACGGTCGGCACCATCCGCGACGTCGGCTCGTTCACCGGCTCGCTGGAGGCCGACAGCACCTTCACCGTCTCGCCCAAGGTCGCCGGCCGCGTCACCGAGGTCAACTTCAAGCTCGGCGACAAGGTGTCCCACGGCGATGTGGTCGCCCGGCTGGACGACCGCGAGCAACTGCTGGCGGTCCAGGAGCAGCAGGCCGCGCTGCTGGTCGCCCAGGCCGAGGTCGACAGCGCCGTCGCCGAGGTCGAGAAGGCCATCGTCGAGATCCGCTCCGAGGAGGCCGGCGTCGAGTCCGCCAAGGCGCAGATCGAGGCCGCCGAGGTCAGCGTCGAGAACGCCGAGGTCAACGTCCAGTCCGAGCTCGTCCAGCTCAAGAGCACCCTCGTCAAGATCAAGAACGCCCAGAACGACGTCACCACCGCCCGCAACACCATCGCCAGCGAGCAGGCCAACCTCGCCGGCGCCGAGGCCCAGCTCAACCTCGCACGGCAGAACCTCGAGCGCGAGCAGAAGGGACTCCGCGACGAGACCTCCTCGCAGGCCGAGCTCGACGCCGCCCAGGCCAACTTCGACGTCCAGTCCGCCAACGTCAAGGTCGCCGCCGCCAAGCTCGCCACCGCCCGCAACAGCCTCGCCATCGCCGAAACGGAGGTCGAGATGGCCGAGAACGACCGCGACGTCGCCCAGTCCAAGGTCGACATCGCGCGCTCCAACCTCAAGATCGCACAGACCAGCGTCACCATCGCCAAGACCGACCTCGTCAACGCCCAGGCCAAGGTCGCCAACGCCAAGACCGCCAAGACCATCGCCGACAAGCGCGTCGTCATCGCCCGCGAGCAGGTCCGCAAGCAGGAGGCCGTCCTCGACGCCGCCCGCGAACGGCACAGCTACACCATCATCCGAGCCGAATGGCGCAAGGACGAGGGCTCGCCCACCCGCTTCGTCGCCGAACGACTCGTCGACCCCGGCGCACTCCTCGCCGTCAACGCACCCATCATGGCCATCATCGACAGCGCACGGCTCAAGGTCGCCGTCACCGCCGTCGAGCGAGACTTCGCCAGACTCTCCGTCGGACAGCAGGCCGACGTCTTCGTCCAGGTCTCACAGGACGGCAACCCGCGCTCCCCCGAAAACGCCTTCACCGGAACCATCATCCGCAAGGCCCCCGTCATCGACGACGCCTCCAGGCAGGGACGCTTCGAAATCGAAATCGACAACGCCGACGGACGGCTCCACCCAGGCGCGTTCGCCCGCATCGACATCGTCTTCGCCACCCGCACCGACGCCATCATCCTCAAGGAGGACGCCATCGTCACCCGCGACGACCGCACCGGCGTCTTCGTCAGCCAGAACCAGCCCGACGGCACCATGACCGCCGCCTTCGTCCCCGTCACCGTCGGCATCCGCAGCGGAACCCTCGTCGAGGCCATCGCCAGCACCCCCGAAGACCGCCGACGCCTCGCCGACGGACGCATCGTCACCATGGGAAACCACCTCCTCAAGGACGGCGCCGCCATCCGACTCCCCGAACAGGGAGCCTGGAAGACCCCCGACGCCGCCGCCACACCCGCGCCCGCACCCTCCGCCGCGCCCTGACGACACGCACGACACGTCACGCCATCGCGCCGTCACGCCGCCGCCCTCCCCTCCTCCCTCCCCCACCCTCCCCAGCCGCCGCCCATGTCAGTAGCCTCCTTCGCCATCCGACGTCCCATCTTCGTCATCATGGTCTCCCTGATCGTCATCATCATGGGAACCGTCGCGCTGCTCAAGCTGCCCGTCGACATGATGCCGGACATCACCTTCCCCGCGCTCACCATCATGTCCGAGTACGAGGACGCCTCCCCGGAGGAGGTTGAGGAGCTTCTCACACGCCCCATCGAGGAGAGCATCTCCTCCGTCCAGGGCGTCAAGGAAATCCGCTCCTCCTCCTCCGAGGGGCGCTCCACCGTCCGCGTCTCCTTCGAGTGGGACATCGACATCGACGCCGCCGCCAACGACATCCGCGACCGCATCGACCGCACCATCAACCAGCTCCCCGACGACATCGACCGCCCCGTCCTCTACAAGTTCGACGCCGCCTCCGCCCCCGTCTGCATGCTCGGCTGCGAGTCCTCTGGACTCAATCCCGTCCAGCTACGCAAATTCATCGAGGACCAGATACAGCCGCGGCTGGAGCGCATCGACGGCGTCGGCAACATCAACATCCTCGGCGGACGCAAGCGCGAGATCCACGTCGACCTCGACCCCGACAAGGTCCGCAACCTCAACATCGCCACCACCACCATCCTCTCCGTCCTCAAGAACCAGAACCTCACCCTCCCCGCCGGCACCATCGACGCCGGCAAATTCGAGGTCCTGCTCCGCACGCCCGGCCACTACAAATCCCTGGAGGAAATCCGCGACACCATCGTCGAGGCCCGCAACGGCTCCGTCATCCGCATCCGCGACCTCGCCACCGTCTCCGACTCCTGGGAGAAGGAGTCCACCGCCGTCCACATCAACGGCAAGACCGGCATCCGCATGATGGTCTACAAGCAGTCCGACCGCAACACCGTCGCCGTCGTCGACGCCGTCCTCAAGGAACTCGAACGCATCAACCGCGACTTCCCCGAGTCTCGCCTCCTCCTCATCCGCTCCAACGCCGACTTCATCCGCAACTCCATCTCCAACGTCGGCGACTCCGCCTGGCAGGGCGGCCTCCTCGCCGTCCTCGTCATCCTCTTCTTCCTCCGCCGCTGGTCCATGACCTTCGTCATCGCCACCTCCATCCCCATCTCCATGATCGCCACCTTCGCCCTGGTCTACTTCTCCGGCTACACCCTCAACATCATGACCCTCGGCGGACTCGCCCTCGGCGTCGGCATGCTCGTCGACAACTCCATCGTCGTCCTCGAAAACATCTTCCGCGTCCGCGAGGAGGAGCACCTCGACCACATCCCCGCCGGCGAGAAGGGCACCTCCGAGGTCGCCGCCCCCATCCTCGCCTCCACCATGACCACCCTCGTCATCTTCCTCCCCATGTTCTTCCTCGAGGGCATGACCGGCATCATGTTCACCGAGCTCGCCGCCGTCATCTGCTTCTCCCTCATGAGCTCCTACGTCACCGCCATCACCCTCGTCCCCATGCTCACTGTCCAGTTCAGCGCCCTCGCCGAACGCAGACGACTCAAGAAGGCTCAGCACCGCTGCGCCGCCGACGGCCCCCCCCTCGATCCCGAACACCTCCCACCCGAACAGCACGGACGCATCTTCCGCGCCATCGGACACTTCCTCGACGAGCTCACCACCTTCTACCAGATCATCCTCCGCTGGGCCCTCTTCCACTGGAAGACCGTCTCCGCCATCGTCGTCGCCCTCTGCGTCGCCGTCTTCGGACTCCAGCGCTACATCGGCTCCGAGATGATGCCCGAGACCGACGAGAGCCAGCTCAACGTCCGCGTCGACCTCGAGGTCGGAACCCGCGTCGGCGTCACCAACGACATCGCCGCCGACGTCGAGCAGTTCATCATCCGAAACGTCCCCGAGTACGAGCGCATGGCCTCCAACATCGGCGGCTCCATCTGGAGAGGCTCCGCCGCGCACTCCGCCTCCATCTCCGTCTATCTCGTCAAGCCCAAATTCCGCTCCCGCACCTCCGACGAAATCGCCAACGACCTCCGCGCCAAGCTGAACGGACGCTATCCGGGCGCCACCATCCGCGTCGACGCCGGCGTCTCCTTCTTCACCCGACTCATGGGCGGAGGCGCCGACTCCCGAGTCGAAATCGACGTCCGTGGCTACGACATGGAGACCGGCGACGCACTCGCACAGCAGGCCAAGTACATCCTCGAGGGCATCCCAGGCGTCACCGACGTCCGCATCTCACGCGAAACCGGAACCCCCGAGGAACTCTTCGGCATCGACCGCGTCAAGGCCTCCGCCCTCGGACTCGATGTCGACACCATCGCCTCCTTCCTCGAATGCTCCGTCGCCGGCGAGACAGCCTCCTACTACCGCGAGGACGGTGACGAGTACAAGATCCTCGTCAAGATGGCCAACGCCGACAAGCTCTCGCTCGCCGAAATCCATGACCAGATCATCACCAACAGCGACGGCAAAGCCATCAACCTCCGCAACATCACCACCACCTCCTCACGAAAGGGCCCCGTGCGCATCGACCGCAAGAACAAGGAGCGCATCGTCACCCTCTACTGCAACATCACCGACACCGACATCGGCACCGTCATCGCCCAGGCTCAGCCCAAGCTCGACGCGCTCCTCAAGCCAGCCGACTTCTCCATCGTCCCCGCCGGAAACTGGGAGGATCAGGTCGAGGCGTTCCAGCAGCTCATCGCCATGTTCGCGCTCGCCATCGTCCTCGTCTACATGGTCATGGCCTGCCAGTACGAGTCCCTCATGGACCCCTTCGTCGTCATGTTCTCCGTCCCCCTCGCCGCCATCGGCGTCCTCGTCATGCTCTTCATCACCAACACCACCATCAACATGCAGAGCGCCATCGGCTGCATCATGCTCGCCGGCATCGTCGTCAACAACGCCATCATCCTCGTCGACCAAATCAAGCAGCTCCGCGAGGAACAGGGCTGGAACGTCTTCGACGCCATCATGGAGTCCGCAAGACGCCGACTCCGCCCCATCCTCATGACCACCCTCACCACCGTCCTCGGACTCATCCCCATGGCCCTCGGACTCGGAGAGGGCGGCGAGTCCACCGCACCACTCGCACGGGCCGTCATCGGCGGACTCTGCTCCTCAACCCTCGTCACCCTCATCTTCATCCCCATCGTCTACATGGTCCTCCGACACGGACTCCACGACATGCGCCAGGCTCGTGACGCCGCCAGCGCCAGCCACTGACGACACACACCCCACACACAGACAGACACGGGCCGGGCGCCGGGGTCGATGACCCCGGCGCCCGGCCCGTGTCCGCAGTGCAGTCCTCGGCGAGACGGCGGCGACGCCCCCGCTCAGCCCTGCGCCTCGGGCGGCTTGATGACCGCCACCGGACACGTGACCGTCTCCAGCAGCGTCTGCCGCACCCGTGAGGCCAGGTCGCGCGTGCCCACGTCACTCCAGCTCCCCATCACCAGCAGATCGGCCTGGCTGCTCTGCGTCATCTCGACCATCGTCTGCACAAAGCGACCATGCACCAGACGCGTCTCCGCCGACACACGCTGCGCCTGCGACAGCGCCATGATGCGCTCCAGATACCGCCGCCCCTTCACGGACAGCTCGTCGCTGAACTCGCGCGTCTCATCATCCAGCAGGATGCCCTTCGTCTGCAGCAGACTCAGCGAGTCCGTGTCGACCACATACGTCGCCAGCAGCCGGGCGCCCATCGCCGAACACAGCCGCACCGCAAACGTCGTGGCCGCCAGCGAGGCCGCCGAACCGCCCGCCACCAGCAACACCTTGCCCAGCGTCGGCAACCTGCCGACGCCCGCCTCCGTCACTCCTCCTCGCTCCGTTTTCCTGCGCTTGTTGAAAAACCACATGCGGCTTCCTCGACCTCCATGCTCCGACTGAACGCTGCTTCACCTCGCCTCTCCAGGCTAGGGACACTCACAAAAGATACGCGGCCTCACGCAGATGTAAAGTCCGTAGGCCGCGTTTTTTCCTCCATGCGCCCCGCCCCCCCCACACACCTACACCAGGACGGGGCGGTTCATCCGGCAGCCGGACGACACCTCGACACCCTCGCAGTCCGTCGCCTCCACCGCAACCTCCCAGCCCGGACTGTCGTTGAAGTCCAGACGGCAGTCGTCGAACGTGACATCACGCGCCTGCCGGACATCGAAGCCCGCCCGCGTCGACGAACGCCCCCACCAGCCCGACGCATTGCGGTCCGGACGCGGCCCGCTGCCGCCCACCTTCAGGCGCAGCCCGCGGAAGCTGATGCCGGACACCTCGCCCCGGCCATTCCCCTGCACATACGACGTCAGGCTGACGTTCCCGCGGACATCGCTGATGTCCACGTCCGAAAGGCGCCGCTCCGACGGCCACCGCAGGTTCGGCGTGTTGTCCAGCTTCAGGTTGCACAGCCGCTCGCAGTTGATCTGCAGGCCGCTGAACGAGACGTCGTGCAGCAGACCGCCCGGCGCCTCGTTGTCCGAGTACTTCGTCACCATGCTGATGGCCGTCCGCGACTGCTCAACGACGATGTTCTGGAAGCGGCAGTTGCGCACCTCGCCCGAGCCCACGCCCACACGGATGGCGTTCGCGTACCCCGAGCGCAGCACGCAGTCCGAGAACACGATGTTCTCCGACGGGCGCTGACGCTTCAGACGGGCATGGTTGCAGCGGATGGTCAGGCAGTCATCGCCCGTGTCGATGAGGCAGCCACGAACCGTCACGAAGCTGCAGCAGTCGATGTCGATGCCGTCGTTGTTCGGCACGGCCGTCTCCCCCAGGATGGTCAGCCCCTCAAGCGACACGTACTCGCAGCCATGGACAAAGCAGTGCCAGTACGGCGAGTCGCGCAGCGTCAGGCCGCTCACGCGAACCTGACGGCACTCGCAGAGGAACACCATCTGGCTCGGACGCCACACCCGCCGGTACCACAGCGGCATCCCCGGGTCGCGCTCGTTCAGGAACGCCTGGCTGTTCCCGTGGATGACGCCGCCGCCGCCCAGCGTCACGTCCTCGACCTCCAGAGCCACCAGCAGATGCCCGCCGGACGCCACCTCCGCCTGGCTCGCGCTATTCTGGACGCAGAAGTCGGGCGCGTTGTAGTCCGCCGGATCCGGCGAGGCCAGCAGCGTCGCCCCAGGCTCCAGCCACAGGCCGCCATGGCTCCGCAGATACAGCGTGCCGCTCACATACGTCCCCGGCGTCAGCCGGACCATTCCCCCCGCGTCCAGCGCCGCCTGCAGCGCCGCCGTGTCCTTCGTCACGCCATCGCCCACCGCACCGAATTCTCTCGCATCACGCATCGTGGTCACTCCTTGCTCATCTTGGTTCTGCTCTGCGCCGTTCAGCCCAGCGCCTTGATGATGGGCAGCCAGACATCGCGGTACCGCGCGTAGTCCAGCGGCGTCCGCCCCGTCACATAGTGGCTCGCCCCGTGCGCGCCGCCGTCCGTCTCCCAGCGGATGACCAGCAGACGCTGGTCGCAGTTCGGCAGCTCGAACCGACCCACCGTCTGGTTCGCGTTCGCGCCGACCGCAAACGCCCCCGAGAACAGCGACTGGCCCGTCTCGCCGTCCGTCACCTCCACCCGACCCGACTGCGCCTGCAGCGTGTCGTTCGTCATGACGACCTCATGACCCCAGTTGCGCCATTCGCCGACGATGCCCAGCAGCGGTCGCTGCGCCCGCTTCAGGTACCCATACGCCAGCTTGCGCACGAAGTAGTAGTCCACAATGGCGTCCGAGAACTGTGGCCAGCAGTCCATCATGTTCCACCACAGGATGCCCGCCTTCCTCCACTTGTGGATGCGCACGTTCTCCACGAAGAACTTCTTCGCCTCCGCCTGCACAATCTGGCTGGCCAGCGAGAAGTCCTCCACCGTCTCCGGCGTCATCATGAACTCCTCGCGTATCTGCTTGAACATCAGCGGCACCCGGTACTGGTACCCCAGCGTCGCGTGATGATGCCACTCGTCGTTCACCTTGTCGTCCGCCCCATACGCGGGCCACACGCAGTCCGGCGACAGGAACCGCCGCAGCGACGACACGTCCGGGCACCCATGATACCCCGTCTCCGAGATGAACACCGCGTTGTTGTCCGCGTAGAACGGACTCTTGAAGTAGTCGCGAGGCCCCCAGATGTGCTGCTCCGGCGTCGCATCACCCGAACGGTGGTTCGCCTCCGACTCCGGCGAATAGTACGGTGAGCTCGGCAGATACGGACGGTTCGAGTCCAGACGCGACAGCACGTGCGGGATCACCTCGCGCGTCAGCCGGTTGCTGCTCGCCTTGACGTTGTTGCCCCACTTGCACATCGCGTCGACCTCGTTGTCGCCGGCCCACAGCACCAGGCACGGATGCTGGCGCAGCTCCTTCACCACCCATTCCACCTCCTCCGCGAACAGCTTCAGGAAACGCTCCGTCTGCGGCGCCAGCGCACACGCGATCATGAAGTCCTGCCACACCATGATGCCATGGTCGTCGCAGTAGTCGTAGAACTCGGGACGCTCGTAGATGCCGCCGCCCCACACCCGCAGCATGTTGCAGCCCAGATCCGTGAACAGCTCCAGGATCCGCAGGTCGCGCTCCGGGTCGCGGCTGTGCAGCGCGTCCGCCGGAACCCAGTTCGACCCCTTCGCCATGATCGGGACACCGTTCACCACAAACCGCGCCATGAACGACGACGGGTCCTCGCTGTACTCGAACACCACCGTCCGCAGGCCGACGCGCGTCCGGTGCTCCACCAATGGACGCCCCTCCGCGCTGATCCGGACCACCGCGTCATACATGCTCGCCTCGCCGTAGCCGCTCGGCCACCACAGCTTCGGCTGCGGCACACCAAACGACACCCGCCCGCTCGTGAACCCGCTCCGGCTCGTGTGCCGGAACACCGAGTCCCCGCACGCCAGCTCCACCTCCACGTCAAACGCATCCCAGCTCCGCAGCTCCGTCGCGAACGAGTAGCTGAGCGTCACCTCCGCGCGCGACGCGCTCGCCGACCGCACGTCAAAGTAGCAGTTCAGCATCCGGTTCGCCGGACGCTCCGACAGACGAACCCCGCGCCAGAGGCCGCCCAGGCAGCACCGAGGGCAGATGTCCCACCCGAACGAGTGCGCCGGCTTCCGCAGCGCCAGACTCTCCATGTTCCGCCACAGCGCACGGTCACGGTGATCCAGCTCAATCGCCGCCGCCGACAGAATCGGCGACCGCACCGTCACCGCCACCCGGTTCGTCTCCCCACGGCGCAGCTCCCCGTCCACCGATACCGTGTGACGGATGAACGCATTCTCCACCTGGGCCACCTGACGGCCGTTCAGCTCAATCTCAGCCACACAGTCAATCCCCTCAAACACCAGATCCGCGCCCTCCGGAAAGTCCGACGGAACCTCAAATTCTCGCTCAAACCGCCAGTCGTAGAACTCATACGGACGCAACTGGCTCTCGTTGCTCCCCACAAACGGATCGCCCACCAGACCCGCCTTCACCAGCTCCAGCTCGATGTTCCCCGGAACCGTCGCCGACAGCGGACCCACCGGCTCCTTGCCCATGCCCGTCAGACGCCACTCGCCATTCAAATCTATCGTCAGCATACCATGCTCCTGATGTTGCCTCTTCTCATCTCATCACATCACACGCGCAAAAAACCGGCGCCCCCAACGGCACAACTGGCCTGCGGCCAGGCCGACAGAGACGCCGCGCCCAAAACATACACGGGCTAACACCTAATGCAAGCACTCGCCAGCATCAAATGACGCATCGCCTCCCACCCTCGCCTTGCCTCCCCCCATGGCTGAATTATATTACCCCGTACCTTGTTTTCACCGACGTGTCCCCAACCCCATGGAGCCCCTCCCATGACCATCTCCACTCGACACCTCGCCGCCCTCGCGTTCAGCCTCACGCTCCTCCTCCCCCTCCACGCCGCCGATACCCCCGCCCCCGCCTACCCCGACAAGCTCAAGCTCATCGAGCAGTCCGGCTCCTTCGCACCCATGTTCCCCTTCCGCATCACACACGGACTCCACGACAACCTCACCAACGTCCAGACCTGGCATCCCTCACCCATCCCCGCCGGCGCCGACGGCCCCGTCATCCCCTCCCAGGGCGTCCTCACCGACGCCACCCACACCACCGACGCACCCAAGCGCTTCCTCGGCACCAACATCTGCTTCTCCGGCTGCTTCCCCTCCCATGACGAGGCCGACAAGGTCGCCGACGCCCTCGCCCGCTTCGGCATCAACGCCGTCCGACTCCACTACGCCCACCACGTCATGCCCAAAGACGGCGCCTACCCCAAACGAGACTCCTTCATCGAACCCGTCCAGCTCGAACGCTTCGACTACCTCTACGCCAGACTCCGCCAGCGCGGCATCGCCATCTATCTCCAGCTCAACATCGGACGCCGCTTCGGCGCCCACAACGGCTTCCAGAACGCCGACAAGCTCCCCTGGTACAACAACGGACTCGACTGCTTCGAGCCACGCATGATCCAGCTCCACAAGGACTTCTGCTCCGAATTCCTCGCCCACGTCAACCCCTACACTAAGCTCGCCTACAAGGACGACCCCGCCATCGCCAACCTCGAAATCGCCAACGAGAACTCCATCGTCAACGCCTGGTTCGCCGACAAATACAAATTCCATGAGCTGACCGAACCCTACGCCTCCCTCCTCAAACGCCTCTGGAACGACTTCCTCGCCCGAAAGTACCCCACCGCGACAGACCTCCAGCGCGCCTGGCACCCGCAGAACGCACGCGCACTCGGCGACGAGCTCATGCCCGAGGGCATCCTCAACGCCAACGTCAAGGACGCGCCCGACACGCCCTGGGGACTCCAGCACGACGGCGTCTCGCAGGGCGACTGGCAGCTCCTCCCAGCCACCCCCGACGACCAGCTCCAGGGCAGGCTCTTCGCGCGACTCGACATCCGCAAGATCGGCGCCACACCCAACATGCCCCAGTTCTTCCGCACCAACTTCACCTTCGCCAAGGACAGGCTCTACACCCTCTCCTTCAAGCTCCGCTCCCCAAAGCCCAACCCCGTCTCCATCCGCTTCAGCCAGCACCATGACCCCTGGAGACCCGTCGGAATCCGAACCACCATCATCCCATCCCCCACCTGGCAGACCTACACCTTCCCACTCCGCAGCAACCTCGACGACCCGCTCGTCCGACTCGTCTTCGCCAACTTCACCCCCGGCACCGTCGACATCGCCGACGTCTCCCTCCGCGAGGGCGCCAAGATCGCCGACGACGAGCTCGCCGCCTTCGACTCCCGGCAGCTCCCCTGCCCCTCCCCGCAATCCTGGAGCCTCCTCAAACAGCGCGCCCACGACTTCGTCGCCTTCCTCCATGAACTCGAGGACAACTACTTCTCACAGCTCTACCAGCACCTCAAGACCACCGTCAAGCCCATCCAGCCCATCACCGGAACCCAGCTCCACTACGGACTCGACCACACCCAGGCCAAGACCGACTACTGCGACAACCACGCCTACTGGAACCACCCCGCCTTCCCCGGAAAGGCCTGGGACGGCCGCAACTGGCATCTCGGCAACAAGGCCCTCGTCAACGCCAGCCTCCCCGGCGCCACCCTCAACTCCCTCGCCCGCGCGCGCATCCTCGGCAAGCCCTACACCGTCTCCGAGTATGACCAC
>CALZPA010000075.1 GCA_945827525.1 uncultured Lentisphaeria bacterium
TACGCAAAATACGCAAAATAAGCAAAATACGCAAAATAAGCAAAAAACACAAAATACGCAAAATACGCAAAATAAGTAAAAGAGCAGGGGCGCCGCCGAGCTGAGAGGAGCAGGGCGGCGCCCCTGAAGCGTGTGTGGGCGCTGTTTCGTTTCGTGTCGTGTCAGGTCACTTGGTTCTTCCGGTGTAGGCGTCGGCGCCGGAGTTGTCGATGGCGTACTTGAAGAATTCGCGTTCGGCCTTGCCACGGGCGGCGTCCCAGGGGCGTGGCTGTCCGTTGAGCTGGACGGCCCAGAGCTTGAGTTCCTTGCGGTGCCAGTTGACCGAGCAGTTGGTGCCCCAGGCGCCGCCATGGCCGAACCAGGCGTCTTCGGAGTCGGTCTCGGGGGCGGAGAGTCCGAGGGAGTAGCCGCCCATGCCCTTGGGACGGGTGGACTTGGCGAGGAGTTCCTTGACGGTCTCCTCCTTGAGGATGCGGACGCCGTTGTCGCCGACGCCGAGGTTCATGAGCATCCGGTAGAATTTGAGCTGGTCGCAGGCGGTGGTCCAGAGTCCGGCGCCGGCGGAGGCGAAGACATGGGCGTCGTTGTAGGGTCGCTGCTGCATGGGGTTCTCGCGGCGGTATTCGGCCGGAGCGTCCTTCTTGCAGTTGTACATTTCGACCTGGGTCTTGAGCTGCTCGTCGGTGGGCCAGAACCAGGTGGCCTTCATGCCGAGGGGGATGAGGACGCGTTCGGCGAGGAAGTCCTCCCAGCGCTTGCCGGTGATGGTCTCGACGATGGCGGCTCCGATGTCGATGCCGGTGTTGGAGTACTGGGTCTTGGTTCCGGGCTCGAAGAGGAGGGGTGAGGCGGCGGCGATGGCGGCCGTCTGGCGGAGGGGAGCGCCGCCGCTCCAGCCGCCGCCCCTGATGTTGCCCTGCTTGGCGCAGATCTCGAAGGGGAAGCCGCCGGTGTGGTTCATGACCATGCGGACGGTGAGGACGTTCTTGGCGCGGTGGAGGGTGCGGACGCCGTCCTTGTTGGAGACCTGCACCCACAGGGTGCTGAATTCGGGCAGGTACTTGGAGACGGGGTCGTCGAGGGAGAGCTTGCCCTCCTCGACGAGGATGGCGATGGTGACGCCGCAGAAGCCCTTGGTCTGGGAGCACTGCATGTAGACGTCATGGATGGTGATGGGGCGCTTGGCGGCGACGTCGGCGTAGCCGACGCAGGTGGTCTCCTGGAGTCCGCCCTTCTGGAAGATGCAAATGGCTCCGGGGAGCTGGCCGTTGTCGACGAAGGGCTGGAGGGCGGTCTTGGCGAAGTGGGTGCCGCTTTCGCGCACGCCAGGCGCCATGCAGTTCTCGGCGAGGGACTGGCTTCCCGCCAGCAGGGTGAGGGCGGCCGACAGGGCCAGTGACTTGGACCAGTGGGACATGCTCTTCATGGGGTCTCCTTTTGCTTGCTCTGGTGTTTTGGGGGAGTCGCCGGCGTCAGGCGATGGGCGTCTCGGCGATGCGCGCGGTGATTTCCGCGGCGTTCTCAAGAAGGAAGACGAGGCGTTCCGCGTTGCGGAATTCGCAGGCAGGGTCGATGGTGCGCTGCTGCCAGGCTGGCGGATGGATGAAGCCGTGGGTCTCGAAGATGAGGATGACCTCCTGGGGGAGCTCGCGGATGGCGTCCATGACGGCGGGCCAGTCGATGACGCCGAGCATGGGATACCAGTGGCACTCGTCGATGCCGTCGTAGTCGGAGAGGTGGAAGGCGCGGATGCGCGGGGCGAGGAGGCGGATGGAGTCGGGCAGCGCCTCGGGATGGCCGCAGAGATGGTTGACGTCGAAGCAGACGCCGACATGGGCGAGGGGGAAGCCGTCGGTCATGCGCTGGAGTTCGGCGGCATGGTTGGCGAGGCAGGAGCGCGGGAGGATTTCGACGTTGAGGGAGACGTCGAGCTCACGGCAGAGTGGCATGAGGTCGGCGAGCGTCTGGCGGAACGCCTCGATGCAGCGTTGCCGCGGCTCGTCGTCGAGAGGCACGGGCTCAAGGCAGCCGTGGAGGGTGTAGTTGCGGCAGGCGAGCGGACGGCAGGCGCGGAGAAAGCGCTCGACGCGGCGGACGGCCTGGCGGCGCTTTGCCTCGTCGGGGCTGGCGAAGTCCCAGCCGTTGCCGAAGGGGATGTGGATGGAGCCGACAAGGACCTCGCCGCGCGCCTGCATGAGGGCGAGGGCGCGCACCTGCGCGTCGAAGGCCTCCGGCTGCTCCAGGACATTGGTGTCGCAGGAGAATTCGATGCGGCGGAGTCGTGCGGCGGCGCAGGCGCGTTGCCAGGCCGGCTCGGTCGCCAGGGCATTGGGGAAGGACAGGGCGTAGCGGTGCATGGGCGGTTCTCCAGGGGGATGGGTTGGATGAGGGGTGTCTGTCAGTCAGGTCGTCAGTCCCAGTGGATGCGTTGGGCGTCGTAGACGGGGCCTTCGAGGCAGGAGCGGGAGTAGCGCCAGCCGTCCTGGTTGTCGGCCTTGACCTTGACGACGCAGGCGAAGCAGGCGCCGATGCCGCAGCACATGGGATGGTCGAGGGAGATTTCGGTGGCGATGCCGGTGGGCAGGGCGGCGTCGGCGACGGCCTTGAGCATGGGGTTGGGGCCGCAGGCGGCGATGCGCCGGAGGCCGCCGGAGCGGATCTCGTCCGTGAGGAGTTCGGTGACGAAGCCTTTGGCGCCGCAGGTGCCGTCGTTGGTGGAGACGCGGACGCGGCAGCCGAGAGCGGCGTATTCGGCCATGAGGAGGAGGTCGCCGGCGGTGCGTCCGCCGATGAGGACGACGGGCTTGCGGGGGGCGCGTTTGGCGAGGAGGAAGGTGGCGGCGCAGCCGTAGCCGCCGGCGACGATGGCGGAGGGCTCGTCGTCGCTGGGGAGGGTGAAGGGGGTTCCGAGCGGCCCGAGGAGATTGATGACGGTGCCGGGCTCGGAGACGGTGGCGAGGAATTCGGTGCCGTTGCCGACGACCTTGTAGATGATGGAGAGCCGTCCGGTCTCGGGGTCGGCGTCGTAGATGCTGAAGGGTCGGCGGAGGATGCGTTCGCCGAGTCCGGGGAGCCGGAGGTGGATGAACTGTCCGGGCTGTGCGGTCTCGGCGATGTCGGGCACAAAGAGGTCGAGCTGATGGTAGTCGCCCTGGATGGTCCGGTTGGAGACGAGGAGGGCGTCGGTCTGTCTGGGGGAGGTCGTCGTCGTCATGGTGGAGGGGTGGGGGAGGTCGGTCTGTCTGGGGACGGTCAGGCTCGTGGCGCGGTGGCGGCCCTGGCGATGGCGATGGCGTCGGCGCGGAGCTGCTCGGGCGTCTTGCCGGGCTTGTAGATGGCGGAGCCGATGCCGACGCCGCAGCAGACGTCGAGGAACGCGGGGATGTTGGCGGCGTTGACGCCGCCGACGGCGAGGATGGGCTTCTTGACGACGGCCTTGAGGTCCTTGATGTAGGAGGGGCCGAGCTGTCCGGCGGGGAAGAGCTTGAGGTAGTCGGCGCCGGCCTTGCAGGCGGCGAACGCCTCGGTGGCGGTGAAGAAGCCGGGGATGGAGAGCATGCCGAGTCGGACGGTCTCGCGGATGACGTCGGGGTCGGTGTTGGGAGAGATGACGAAGGCGCCGCCGGCGGCGTGGACGTTCTGGACGTCGGCGGTGGAGAGCACGGTGCCGGCTCCGACGAGCTGCCGTCCGGCGGCGTGCGCGGCGGCGCGGGCGATGGACTCGCAGGGATTCGGGGAGTTCAGGGGGATTTCGAGCAGCGTGATGCCGGCCTCGAGGAGGATATCGCAGACGGCGCAGACCTCATCGGGCGTGACGCCGCGGAGGATGGCGATGGCGGGGCACTGGGACAGCTTTTCCTGGAACATGGTGCGGGACTCCATGCGGTTCGTGTGTGTGGGGGGGGGATGGTGGGGGACGGGGCCGTCCGTCAGCGCTGGACGCGTCCGGAGGCGGAGCCCTTGACGAGGCTGAGGACCTCGGCGCGGGAGACGCGGTTGTAGTCGCCGGGGATGGTGTGCTTGAGGGCGGAGGAGGCGACGGCGAAGCGGATCTGGAACTGCGGGTCGTCGTCGAGGGTGGCGGCGACGAGGAGTCCGGCGCAGAAGGAGTCGCCGCCGCCGAAGCGGTCGACGATGGCGCGGATCTCGTAGGGGGCGTAGTGTCCGTCGGCGTCGAGGGGGGCGAAGAAGGGCTTGTCGAGGCGGGTGTCGTAGAGCATGCCGCCCCAGTTGTTGTGGTCGGCGGAATGGGACTCGCGGAGGGTGATGGCGATTTTGGCGGCCTTGGGGAAGCGCTGGGCGAGCTGTCGGGCGACGTCGGCGTAGCCCTGGACGTTGAGCTGTCCCTGGTCGATGGCGGTGTGCGCGGCGTGGATGCCGAAGACGTCGGCGGCGTCCTCCTCGTTGCCGATGATGATGTCGGCGAGGGCGGCGATGGGCTCCATGCAGCGTCGGGCGAGGTCGTTGCGGGAGGTGCCGGGCTCCCAGTTCCAGAGCTTCTTGCGGTAGTTGAGGTCGACGGAGAGGGTGATGCCCTGGCTGGCGGCCTTCTGGGCGATGGCGAGCGTCGTCTCGAACGCGCTGCGGGAGAGGGCGGGGGTGATGCCGGTGAGGTGGAGGTGCCCGACGCCCTCGAGCATGGCGTCGAAGTCGTAGGCGTCGGGGCCGAGTTCGGCGATGGTGGAGTGCTCGCGGTCGTAGAGGACGGCGGAGCCGCGCATGTTGGAGCCGTGCTCGGCGTAGTAGACGCCCATGCGCCCGGTGGGCGCGAGGAGGACGCGGGAGACGTCGACGCCGAGTCCGGCGAGCTCGCCGGTGCAGGCGCGGGCGATGGCGTTGTCGGGGAGGGCGGTCAGGTAGCGTGAGCGGCAGCCGAGCATGGCGACGGAGGCGCAGACGTTGGCCTCGCCGCCGCCGTAGGTGGCCTCCAGGCGTCCGGGCAGCACCTGCGAGAAGCGCTTCTTGCCCTCGGGGCAGAGGCGGAGCATGATTTCACCAAATCCAGCGAAGAGCTTGTCCATGGTCGGTTTCCTTGTGTGCGTGTGGGGGGAGGGAGGATGGGGGGCGTGGCCTAGCGGGCCCGGAAGAAGCGGATGGCGTTGTCGGTGGTGGTCTGTTCGACGGTCTCGACGGGGAGTCCGCGTTCCTGGGCGACGCGCTGTCCGATGAGTGGGATGAAGGCGGGGCAGTTGCGCTTGCCCCGGTGTGGCTTGGGTGCGAGGTAGGGCGAGTCGGTCTCGATGAGGAGCCGGTCGAGGGGGATGTGGGCGAGCGACTCGCGGATGTTGTCGGCCTTGTTGAAGGTCACCATGCCGTTGACGGAGAGCATGGCGCCGAGCTCGAGCCACTGCTCGGCCTCGGCGGGCGTGTCGGCGAACGAGTGGATGAGGAAGGGGAAGCCGGGGGCGAGGTGCGCCCGCACGATGTCCAGGCAGTCCCGGAACGCCTGGCGGCAGTGGATGACGATGGGCTTGTCCAGCTCCTGGGCGAAGTCGAGGAAGCGGGCGAAGACGCGCCGCTGGGCCTCGCGCGGCGCGAAGTCGTAGAAGTAGTCGAGGCCGATTTCGCCGACGGCGAGGCATCCGGGCGTCTGGTGCCATTCGCGGAAGGGCTCGAGGGAGTCGAAGGTCTCGGCGGCGTGGGGGTGGAGTCCGGCGGCGGTGAAGACGCCGTGGTCGGGGTCGCCGAGCCGGACGGTGCGTCCGCAGTCGTTCAGGGAGGTTCCGAGGATCATGAAGCGGGTGACGCCCGCCTGGCGGGCGTCGTCGAGGACGTGCTCGGGGCAGTCCTCCTCGTCCAGATGGAAATGCGAGTCAAACCAGGTCATGGGAGGCGGTGGTGGGGGAGGGTCAGTTGAGTCCGTCGAGGCGCCGGACGGCGAATTTGCCATGGAGTTCGCGGAGGTAGTCCTGATAGCGGCGCTCCTCCTCGAGTCGGGTGAGGCGATCCTTGATTTTGGCCTTGAGCTCCTGGTCGAGCGGCGGGACGCCGCCGCCGGTGATGTCGAGGACACGGATGAAGTAGACATTGCTGCCGATGGTGACGGGCTGGAGGGTGAAGTCGCCCTTGCTGAGGTTGCGGATGGCGAGGCGGATGGCGTCGTTGAGGGACTCGAGCCAGCCCTGGTCGCCGCCCTGGTCGGCGCCGGCGCCCTCGGAGTACTCCTTGGCGAGGTCGGCGAAGGGGACGCCGGACCTGAGCTTGGCCTGGATCTTGGCGATGGCCTCGGGGAGGCGACCGGCGTGGCGCCCGTCGCCCTTGAGGAGGATGACGGCGAGATGATAGCGCATGGGGGTCGTCATGTCGAAGCGGTGCTCGCGGTAGAAGCGCTCGACCTCCTCGTCGGCGATGCTGACGCCGGTCTTCACCTTGTTGCGCATGAGCATCTCGACGGCGATGTCCTTGTGGACGCGCTCGCGGTACTCGGCCATGGTGAGCCCCTCCTGGTAGAGCTTCTCCTCGAAGAGGATGACGTCGCCGCCGGCGTTGGCGGTGACGGCGCTGTCGATGCGCTCCTGGACGAGGGAGGGGGGGAGCTTGGCCTTGAGGTCCTTGAAGTCGAGGTAGATGAGCTCCTTGTTGACCATGGCGTCCAGGGCGAGGCGGCAGACGCGCGTGACCTGGTCGGCGCGGGCCTGGCCGGTCAGGGAGGCGTTGATGCGCTCGAGCTCGCCGGCGACGGCCTGGCGCACGTCCATGCTGGTGAACACCTTGTCGTCCACGGTGGCGACCACGCGGTCCGTCTCGAACAGCGAGGTCTGCGCGGTCAGGAGCTGCGCGGCCAGGCCGGCCGCCAGCGTGAGGAACAGTCGTTTCTTCGTCGTCATGGCTTCTCCGTCGTCATCGGGGGAGGTTGGGGATGGGAAGGGGGGACAGGCCGTCGCGCCGCCGCGCCGCGAGGATGGCGCGCACCAGCGCCAGATCCTCGGGACGGGTCACCTTCAGGTTGGACGCGCGGTTCTCGACCAGCACGGGACGATGACCGCACAGCTCCAGCGCCTGCGCGTCGTCCGTCGGCGTGACGCCACGCCGACGGCACTCGGCGAACGCCTCGCGCAGCCAGTCGGTGCGGGCGACCTGCGGCGTCTCGGCCGCCCACAGCGACGCGCGGTCCGGCGTGGCGCCGACCGCCGGCGTCCCGTCGGACGCCGGAGCGCCGCATACCTTGATGGTGTCCGCAGCGCGGTGCGCCAGCAGCGCGGCGCCGTGGCGACGCGCCGCCGCCAGGCAGGCGCCCGCCGCGTCGGCCGTGACCAGCGGCCGCGCCCCGTCGTGGATGGCCGTCAGCGGCGCGTCGTCCGGCACGAGGGCCAGCGCGGCCGCCACCGAGTCGAACCGCGTGGCGCCGCCCGCCACGACCGTGGCCGCGCAGTCCGACGGCAGACGCCCCAGCAGGCGCCGGAACTCGCCGACGCGCTCCGGCGAGACGACCAGCAGACGCCGCGAGGGATCCGGGAAGAGCGGCGACAGCCGCAGCAGCGCGTGCGCCACCAGCGGCAGCCCGCCGGCGCGCAGCAGCAGCTTGTCGCGCCCGAAGCGCTCCGAGTGGCCGGCGGCGGCGACGATGAGCGCGTCGGACGCCATCACTCGAACCAGATGGTGGACTTGGTGGGCTGGCGGAGGACGGTGTCCTTGCCCTGCGAGCCGGGCTCGCACCAGGGGTAGTCGAGGTTGTAGTGGAGCCCGCGGCTCTCCTGGCGGGCGCTGGCGCTGTCGATGATCATCTCGGCGACGGAGGCCAGGTTGCGCAGCTCGACCAGGTCGGGCGTCAGCAGGAAGTTCCAGTAGTACTTCTCGATCTCCTTGCGGATCATGCGGATGCGGTTCTTGGCGCGCTCCAGGCGCTTGTTCGTGCGCACGATGCCGACGTAGTCCCACATGAAGCGCCGGATCTCGTCCCAGTTGTGGGAGATGACGACCTGCTCGTCGGAGTCGACGGCGTTGCCGTGGGACCAGTCGGGGATGGAGGCGGGGTCGATGCCCGTCGGCTGGGAGGCGACGCTGCGCGAGTGGACGACGGCGTTGTAGCCGACGACCATGGCCTCGAGGAGGCTGTTGGAGGCGAGGCGGTTGGCGCCGTGGAGGCCGGTGCAGCCGACCTCGCCGATGGCGTACAGGCCGCGCACGGATGTGCGCCCGTTGATGTCGGTGCGGACGCCGCCGCAGCAGTAGTGCGCGGCGGGGACGACGGGGATGAGGTCGTGGTGCATGTTGATGCCGAACTTGAGGCACTCGCCGAAGATGTTGGGGAAGCGCCGGCGGAGGAACTCCTCGGAGTGGTGGCGGATGTCGAGGTAGGCGCAGGGCTCGCCGGAGCGCTTGAGCTCGTTGTCGATGGCGCGGGCGACGATGTCGCGCGGGGCGAGGCTCTTGAGGGGATGGATGCTGTCCATGAACTCGACGTACTCGCCCTTGCGCCGGACCTTGAGGATGGCGCCCTCGCCGCGGACGGCCTCGGAGATGAGGAACGACTTGGCCTTCGGGTGGTAGAGGATGGTCGGGTGGAACTGGTAGAACTCCATGTTGGAGATCTCGGCGGAGGCGCGGTAGGCCATGGCGATGCCGTCGCCGCAGGCGACGTCGGGGTTGCAGGTGCAGAGGTAGACCTTGCCGGCGCCGCCCGTCGCCAGGAACGTGAAGCGCGACAGGAACGTCTTGATCTCGTGCGTCCGCGTGTCCATCACATAGGCGCCCAGGCAGCGGTTCTCGCCCTGCCACTCGATGTGGCGGGTGGAGATGAGGTCGACGGCCAGGTGGTTCTCCAGGATGGTGATGTTCCGGTTCTCGCGGCAGCGCGCCAGCAGCACGTCGGAGACCTGCGAGCCGGTGATGTCGCCGGCGTGGAGGACGCGGCGGGCGGAGTGCCCCCCCTCGCGCCCCAGGTCGGGCTCGTTCGCCTCCGAGGGACTCGCGCTGTGGTTCACCTCGCCCACCGTCGTGAACTTCAGCCCGTACGACTCCAGGTCGCGCACCCGGGCGGGGCCGGCCTTGACGATGGCCTCCACCGCGTCGCGGTGGCAGAGCCCGGCGCCCGCCGCCAGGGTGTCCGCGATGTGCGCCTCGAAGGTGTCGTTCTTGTCGACGACGCAGGCAATGCCGCCCTGCGCGTAGTGGGTGTTGCACTCGCTGGCGGCCGCCTTGGTGACGACGATGACCTCGCCGTACTTGGCGGCCTCGAGCGCGGCCGTGAGTCCCGCCAGTCCCGAGCCGATGATGAGGTAGGTGCAGTGGATGCGCTGGGGTTGTTTCCTGATGAGCATGGGGCGTGTGCCTCCGTTGCGGATGCCAATCCGAGGGGTGTGTGGGCGGCGCCGGGCGGACGGAATGCCGGACTCCGGCGCGGGGGAATGGGCTTACTATATCGTGGCAAACCCAGAAATAAAGCGGGCGGAAACCCCATTGGGCAGGGCGCCGCGCCGTTTTGAAATCGGGGCGGGCGGCATTATAGTATGGAACGTGAAACGCGGCGTCCCCGCGGCGCCGCTGGTACTGAGACTCACCCCCAAAAAGAAGGTCACCGATGAACACACGTGAAGTCGATCAGATGTGTTGCGTGAAGAAAGGCTGCAACCATGGCCCCGCCCCCATTCCGCAGGAGGGCAAGTGGACCCAGGCACGGGAAATCAAGGACATCTCCGGCCTGACCCACGGCATCGGCTGGTGCGCCCCCCAGCAGGGTGCCTGCAAGCTCACCCTCAACGTCAAGGAGGGCGTCATCCAGGAGGCCCTCGTCGAGACCATCGGCTGCTCCGGCATGACCCACTCCGCCGCCATGGCCTCCGAGATCCTCCCCGGCAAGACCATCCTCGAGGCCCTCAACACCGACCTCGTCTGCGACGCCATCAACACCGCCATGCGCGAACTCTTCCTCCAGATCGTCTACGGACGCACCCAGTCCGCCTTCTCCGAGAACGGACTGCCCATCGGCGCCGGTCTCGAGGACCTCGGAAAGGGACTCCGCTCCCAGGTCGGAACCATGTACGGCACCCTCCAGAAGGGCAGCCGCTACCTCGAAATGGCCGAGGGATACGTCAGCAAGATCGCTATCGACGAGGGCGGCGAAATCATCGGCTACGAATTCGTCAAGCTCGGAGTCATGATGGAGAACATCAAGAAGGGCATGGACGCCAATGAGGCCCTCGCCAAGGCGACCGGACGCTACGGCCGCTTCGAGGACGCCGTCAAGACCATCGACCCGCGTCACGAGTAACTCTTAGCTAAAGCGAGGTGAACACACATGGCTCTCTTTGAATCCTACGAACGCCGCATCGACCAGATCAACGCGGCCCTCAGCAAGTACGGCATCGCCTCCATCGAGGAAGCCGAGAAGATCTGCAAGGACAAGGGCATCGACCCCTACAAGATCGTCAAGGACATCCAGCCCATCGCCTTCGAGAACGCCGGCTGGGCCTACACCGTCGGCGCCGCCATCGCCATCAAGAAGGGCTGCGTCAAGGCCGCCGACGCCGCCGAGGCCATCGGCGAGGGCCTCCAGAGCTTCTGCATCCCCGGCTCCGTCGCCGATGACCGCAAGGTCGGTCTCGGACACGGCAACCTCGCCGCCATGCTCCTCCGCGACGAGACCAAGTGCTTCTGCTTCCTCGCCGGCCACGAGTCCTTCGCCGCCGCCGAGGGCGCCATCGGCATCGCCCGCAGCGCCAACAAGGTCCGCCAGGAACCCCTCCGCGTCATCCTCAACGGCCTCGGCAAGGACGCCGCCTACATCATCAGCCGCATCAACGGCTTCACCTACGTCCAGACCCAGTTCGACTACTTCACCGGCAAGCTGAACATCGTCCGCGAGGTCCCCTTCAGCAAGGGCCCCAAGGCCGCCGTCCGCTGCTACGGAGCCGATGACGTCCGCGAGGGCGTCGCCATCATGTGGCACGAGGGCGTCGACGTCTCCATCACCGGAAACTCCACCAACCCCACCCGCTTCCAGCACCCCACCGCCGGCACCTACAAGAAGGAGTGCGTCGAGCGCGGCAAGAAGTACTTCTCCGTCGCCTCCGGCGGCGGCACCGGCCGTACCCTCCACCCCGACAACATGGCCGCCGGCCCCGCCTCCTACGGCATGACCGACACCATGGGACGCATGCACTCCGACGCCCAGTTCGCCGGCTCGTCCTCCGTCCCCGCGCACGTCGAGATGATGGGACTCATCGGCATGGGCAACAACCCCATGGTCGGTGCCACCGTCTCCGTCGCCGTCGCCGTCGAGGAGGCCATGAAGAAGTGACCATGACGACACACCGCTCCCGTCCGCGTCCGGACGGAACAGGCGTGCCAGTCACCTCTTCTGACTGACCGATGCCGGGGGGCGTCCTGCGCGGGCTCGACCACGAGACACGCATGGCGCCCCCCGGCTTTTTTCCCGGCGCGCCGTCTGGCCACGCCGCGCCGGGGCAGACGCCCGCCCTCCGATGAGGGCGGGGTGGCTTTTTCCGGTGGCGCCCCGTCTGGCGCCGCCATGAATGAAAGTGATTGGGTTGGACTCGGAAACAGAAGGAGAGAGGACGATGATGAAGAGTATGCGCATGGTTTTCTGTCTGTGTCTGCTGTGCCTGCTGGCGCCCAGCCTGGCCTCGGCGGCCGACGATGGCTGGCAGCGGCGGCTGTTCGGCGACGAGCTGACCGACGCCACAGGCGCGAAGGTGCCCGTCGCCCGCCTGGAGGGCAAGCTGGTCGGGCTCTACTTCTCGGCCCACTGGTGCCCGCCCTGCCGCCGCTTCACCCCGAGGCTGGTCGACTTCCGCAACCGGCTCGGCAAGGAAAGCCCCCTGGAGATTGTGTTCGTCAGCTGCGACCGCGACGCCAGAGCGATGGCCGACTACATGTCGGGCGCCTCGATGCCCTGGCTGGCCGTCCCCTACGCCAGCCCGCGCCGCGAGGCGCTCATGGAGCGCTTCCATGTCCGCGGCATTCCCGCGCTGATCATCCTGGACAAGAACGGCAAGACCATCACGCCCGACGGACGCCGCGACGTCGAGGCCAACGGCGTCAAGGCCCTCGACGCCTGGCGACGGTAGAGGCCAGCCGCCATTCCTCCTGCCAGGTCGGTGACAATCGTCAGGCCTGACAGGAGGCGGTCAATATCAGTGTGTCACAAGGACACCTCTTAGTAGGTGGAGGACTGAATATGATTTTTGCTGAACTAGTGGGGGAGCTTCAGGTCATACTTTCCAGCATGAGTTTTGAAGATGCTAGTGACTATTTTAGTAAACGTGTCTTTGGTCTGAAGAAGGATGAGCTTTTGGAACTGGTAGTCAATATCGGCATCTTGCCAGAAGCAATACGTGTGGATTCTTCCGAGGAAAAGCTGTTTGCCAAACTATCGGATATCGTCTTGGCAAGATGTCTGAATGAGTGCGCTCTTGAGTCACAAATTTACTCGCAGCGAGCTAATTCGGCTGACGTTTGGGCGAAGAGCCATTTTCATTCCTATTCATTAGTTGCGGATGCGAAGGTCTTTCGTTTGAGTCGAACGGCCAAGAACCAAAAAGATTTCAAGGTTCAGTCAATGAAGTTATGGCGTGGGGAACATAACTATGCAGTTCTTATCTGTCCTCTGTTTCAGTATCCAAGAGTTAAATCACAAATTTATGCACAGGCACTTGAGAATAATATTCTTCTTTTCTCTTGGGAGCATCTTGCTTTGATGATTAGCAAGGGAATACGTGAAACAGCCTCATGTTCACTGCAGAGCATCTGGAATATGTCCCATGAGATTAAACGCATTGGTTATAGTGGGCATAAAACCTTGTGGGAAGTGGAGAATAAGTTGTTTTGCAATTTGCTTGATCTGGAACCTGAAGAGTTTCATTCGCAGATGAATGCTTATAGGAGACAGTTTGTGTCAAGAGGCAATGAGGAGCTGAAAGCATTACATCGTCAACTTCACCAAATACAAGACTATTCGCGTGAGAAAGCCATCAGTGAACTTATCGCTGCGATGCGGTATAATGAGAAGATATCTATGATTTCGAGGTACATACAAAATTTGGAAAACTGGAAATGAAGACGGATGTGCTCTATAATGATGACAGTATCGTGAGGCTGAAGGAGTTGCCAGAGAATTCTGTGCATTTGATTGCCAGCGATATTCCCTATGGCATTGGTGTGGATGATTGGGATGTCATACATGACAACACCAATTCTGCGTATATGGGAGCCAGCCCAGCGCAACAGCGTGCTGGCAAAGTCTTTGCCCGCCGTGGCAAACCTCTTAATGGCTGGTCTGAGGCCGATAGGCAGATTCCCCGGCAATATTACGACTGGTGCATGACATGGGCTGGATCATGGTTTTCTGTGCTTGTTCCCGGAGGCAATGCCTTTGTCTTTGCCGGACGTAGGCTGGCTCATCGATGCATTTCGGCCATGGAGGACACAGGTTTCATCTTCAAGGACATGATTGCCTGGGACAAGGTGGTGGCTCCTTATCGTGCCCAGCATCTGAGTCTGATCTATGAGCGTCGCCAAAACCTCCTGGCCTCGGAGCAGTGGGAAGGATGGCGTGTGGGGAATCTGCGTCCGCTGTTTGAACCGATACTTTGGTTCATGAAGCCATACCGCATTGGCGGCACTCTGGCAGACAATGTGCTGCAGTATGGCACTGGAGCCTATCATGAGCAGGCCTTGCTCGACTATGGCCAAGGCAGCAACAACATCATTCACTTACAGGCACATGCGAATGATTCCGGACTCCACCCCACACAAAAGCCACTGAAGCTCATGAAGTTGCTGATCGAACTGGCCTCCGTGCCAGGGCAGGTCGTTCTGGATCCCTTCTGCGGCAGTGGCACGACGCTGGTCGCCGCTATGCAGTTGAACCGTAGATATGTTGGCTTCGAGTCGAACCAGGATTATTATCAAATCGCAAACGACAGGCTAGACAGGGAGAGACAGAGACAGAGACAGGGAAAACTTCTATTCGCAGCGAATGAATAGTGAGATGCTTTCCATACATTAAAAAACGCAGTCCACAATTCAGTTCACAAAAGACACAGAACACACAGCATGATTTGAAAGCATTTTGTGCCTTTTTGTGCCTTTTGTGTCTTTTGTGGACTGATTGCCACTCTCCGCGACACGCTGTCGCCAAGGCTGACGTCGGGGGAGAAGTACGTGTCAGAGAGGGAGGTATGATGCTGGAAATCAACAATGAGAGAGTTTTTGGACGCAGTGCGTCCCCAATGGGTCATTTGGGGAAAGGAGGAGAATGCCAATGAATACGGAAATCACGAGCGAATCGACATCTTCGCTCTACACGCGCATTGCGGAGACGATTGAGGCGGCGCGTCGCCATGTGGCGCAGACGGCCAATCTGGCGATGGTGATGTGCTACTATC
>CALZPA010000076.1 GCA_945827525.1 uncultured Lentisphaeria bacterium
TCGCGGTCGAAGGACTTGCGGAAGGGACGGTCCTCGCCGTCACGGTCAAAGTGCTTCTTGAAGGGACGGTCCTCGCCGTCGCGGTCGAAGTGCTTCTTGAAGGGGCGCTCGCCGTCGCGGTCGAAGTGCTTCTTGAAGGGGCGCTCGCCGCCGTCGCGCTCGTCGCGGCGGAAGTCATGCGCCTGCTCCTCGTCGCTGTGGCGTGGGGTGACGGGTTCCTCGTCGTCGTAGTGCTTCCAGGTGGGCGCGTTCTCCTCGTAGGGGGGGCGCTCGTCGAAGTCGTCGCGGCGGCGGCGGTCGTCGCGGTCGAAGCGCTTTCTGAAGGGTCTGTCGCCGTCGCGGTCATCGCGTCCGAAGCGGTCTGCGCGGCGTCCGAACTTGTCGCCCTTGCGGTTGCCGCGTTCGCGGGGCTTGGGGGAGAGGAGACGTTCGAGCCGCTGTCCGGCGATGCCGATGTGCTCGGGGCCGGTGTCGCCGCCGCTGGCGAGCTGGTGGGCGACGAGCTTGGCGATGAGGACGGGGAGGTCGTGGTTGACGATGAGCGTCTGGACCTGGTTGAGCATGTCGACGTCGAGCTCGACCTCGTTGAGCTCGCGGAAGATTTTCTTGAGCCGCATCTCGGTGACCTCGGTGCGGGTGGGGACGAGGCGGTTCTCGATCTGGGCGCCGACGTTCTTGCGGATCATGTCGAGGGCGCGGAGCTCGCGAGGCGTGACGAGGGTGATGGCGGTGCCGGTCTTGCCGGCGCGGCCGGTGCGTCCGATGCGGTGGACATAGCCGCGCGAGTCGAAGGGCAGGTGGTAGTTGAAGACGTGGGTGATGTCGTCGACGTCCAGGCCGCGGGCGGCGACGTCGGTGGCCACGAGGATGTCGATCTCGCCCCGGCGGAACGCATTCATGACGCGCGAGCGGGCGGCCTGCTCCATGTCGCCGTGGAGGCAGTTGACATTGTAGCCGCGTCCGGAGAGGAGAATGTTGAGCGAGTCGGTCTCCTCCTTGGTGCGGCAGAAGATGATGGCCTTCTGGACATCCTCGGCGTCGATGAGGCGGATGACGGCGTTGGCGCGCTCCGGCTCCTCGATGACGAAGAAGAGCTGGCTGACGCACTCGTTGTTGGCGATCTCGTTGGTGGAGGTGGTGATGTTGACCGGGTCGTTCAGGATCTCCTCCGCGAGCTGGACGACGGGGCGCGGCATGGTGGCCGAGAACAGCAGCGTCTGGCGCGGGCCGGGGAACGTCTGGAAGATGCGGCGGACATCCTCGATGAAGCCCATGTCCAGCATCTCGTCCGCCTCGTCCACGACGATGTGGGCGGGGTTGATGTCCTCGAAGTGGCCGGACTCGATGAGGTCGATGAGGCGTCCGGGGGTGGCGACCAGGGCGTTGATGCCCTGGCGCAGGAGCTGCTCCTGGCGCGAGTAGGACTGTCCGCCGGTGAAGGCGGCGGTGCGGAGGCCCGTGTAGCGGCCCAGCCGGAACAGCTCGCCGGAGACCTGCGTCGCCAGCTCACGGGTGGGCACCAGCACCAGGAAGTTCAGACCCTCCTGATGCGCGATCTTGTCGATGATCGGCAGGCCGAACGCCGCCGTCTTGCCGGAGCCGGTCAGCGCCTGGCCGATGAGGTCGACGCCCTTCATCACCAGCGGCATCGCCTTCGCCTGTATCGGCGTCGGCTCGATGAAGCCCGCCTCGCTGATGCCCTGCATCAGCTCGGCGCTGAAGCCGAAGTCGGCGAAGGTGCGCGACGACCCCCCGTCTGACTTGTCCGACTCCTCCTCCTTGGCCTCCTTGGCCTCCTCGGCCTCAGCGACCGGCTGCTCGGCGGTCTCAGTGTCCTCGGCGGTCTCGGCGGTCTCGGAGGCCTCGGCTTCCGGCTGCTCGGTGGTCTCGGGCGCGGGCTTTTCGGTCTCGGGCGTTGTCTGTGCGCTGGCGAAGTCATCCTCGGGGAAGACGATCTCCTCCTGAATGTCGTTCTGGTTCTCTTCCTGCATGATGTGTCCTGTGGTTCTTTTGAGTGGAAATGTTGCTTGCTTGGGGAGCGGGACAGGCGCGCATCAGCACGGAAGGTGTTCGGTGGATTTCCGAAGTGACGCAGGTTGCCCGGTTCAGGCGTCCATGGGCCCGGAGGCGCCGGTCCGGCACGGATGATGGGATGTGCCGGCCGTCAGTCTTGGGATTTCGCCGCCGCTGGGCAGGAATCGTCCTGGATGCCTCCTGTTTGCACCAGGTGTCTGTCAGAGGCCATGGAGCGTCGCTACTATATCCCGCAGGCCTGAAAAATCAAGTCATAACGGGGAAGAAACATGACAGAAACGTACAAGTCGGACAGAATGGCGCAGATGGCGGGCACGATGCGTCCCGTGCCTCGGGGGCAGTTCGGGGCACGGGACGGGGGCAGGGCAGGGCGCTCTGATGCGTCAGCGGTAGTTGGCTGGCTGGCGCTTGACCTCAAGGGTGTCGTTATTGTGGTCGACGCAGGTGCCGTCGGGGAGGACGTCGAAGGCGTCGATGGTCGTGCCGTCGCGCTTCTTGGCGGAGACGCTCAGCCGCTCGGCGGTGACGGTCACGTTGACGAGGCAGTTGTTGATGTCGTCCTTGCCGCTGCCTCCGGGGCCGTCGGCGGTGAGGACGGTGAAGTCGAAGTCGCGTCCGCTGTCGACCTTGTAGCCGCGGTAGGGGTAGCGGTAGATGCGCTGATTGTCTCCCGGGATGGTTCTGGCGTAGACGTGGGTGTGTCCGGCGAGCCAGAGATGGATGCGGTTCTGGGGCTTGTCCTTGGTGAAGAGGTCGCCGCAGACAGTGTTGAGCGACTGGCGCATATAGCCTCCGCCGTGAGAGTAGATGGCCGAGTGGCAGACGATGATGCGGTACTTGGCGTCCCGGAACGCCTGCGAGGCGACGGTGGCCTTGAGCCATTCGTGCTGCTCCCGCATGAAGGAGGCGTCGTCGACGTTGTTGCCGGTGTAGTGGGCGGTGAGGGGCTTGGCGGGCTTGTCCTCGCCGGAGTCGAGGACGATGAAGAGGGTGTTGCCGCAGGTGAACGAGAAGTAGGTGGACGCGGTGCGCGGCGCCGCGAAGAAGTCGAGCCAGCGCGTGGTGTCCTTGCCGCGCCACTCGTGGTTGCCGCGGACGAGATAGGTGGGGCGGGAGAGGCCGCCGAGCCTGGCCAGGGGGTCGAGGATGGTGCCGAGCACGTCTCCCTCCATGCTTCGGATCTCGTTGTTGGCGTCGCCGACGATGAGGAGGAAGCGGGACTTGTCGAGGCCGCAGTTCCGCTGGTAGTCCTGGAGGAAGCCGGCCTTCTCGGCGGCCCCGAACTGCAGGTCGGAGGTGACCGAGAAGGTGAACTCCGCCTCGTGGGCGGGATAGGTACGGAAGGTGAAGCCAGGCTGCTCGACGAGCGTCACCTGCGGCGCGAGCGGCTGCCCCTTGGACTTACTGTCATAGACGATCTTGCCCGTGGCGTTGGCGATGACCAGGCGGTACTCGTAGTCGGTGTCGGGCTGCAGCCCCGTGACGCGGATGGGATGCTGGGTCCGTGACCGGTCGACCTGCCCCGCGCTCAGATGCCAGAAGCGACGCCAGGTCTGGGTGCCCCTGGCGCGGACATCCACGCCTCCGCCATGGCCGGGCTGCGTCACGTAGCCGATGGTGATGGCCGTCGGCTCGGCGTGAGTCAGCCAGGGGCCGTGCGTCACCAACGGCACCGCTGGCTTGGACGCCGGCTGCGATGCGGCGGCTGGCTGCTTGGACGCCGGCTGCGACGCGGCGGCTGGCTGCTTGGACGCCGGCTGCGACGCGGCGGCTGGCTGCTGCGAAAGGACGGGCAGGCCTGACAGGACGGTGCCCGCCAGGATGACGACAAGGGGCTTCATCATGGTGCTGTTCCTCTGTTGCTTTCTCGTGTTCCTCTCCCCTCCCAACAGGCCTCATGCCCCTACTGTAACCCTCCCCCGGACGCCCGCAAAACGCGACTGGCGAAAAAAATGTTGCCGAAACAGAGAAATAACCGTGCAAACACGGAACAAAGGGCTATGTTATGGCACCAACAGATATAAGCCTCTCTTTTTGTGTGATGCCATCATCAGGAGACACGCCATGACCCGTTACCCCTACTACGAGCGCTGGAGCGGCTCGCTGCCGGACCGCTGCCTGGAGCTCCCGCCCGGCCCGAACAACCCCCGCAACAGCGAGGGCGCCTTCGCCACCCTGCGGGACGGACGCATCCTCTATGTCTACACCCACTACACCGGCTCCAGCCGGGAGGATCATGCGCCCGCCTGCCTGATGTCCCGGGAGTCCGCATACGAGGGACGCACCTGGACGTCCTACGACACCCTCGTCCTCGAGAACGAGGGCGCCCAGAACATCATGTCGGTCAGCCTCATGCGGCTAGGCGACGGCGATCTCGGGCTCTTCTATCTCCGCAAGAACAGCTGGCATGACTGCCGGCCCTTCCTGAGACGCTCCTGGAACGAGGGCCAGACCTGGGGCCCGCCCGTCGTCTGCGTCCCCGACCGCCCCGGCTACTACGTCCTCAACAACGACCGCGCTGTCCGGCTCGCCTCCGGACGCATCGTCCTCCCCCTCTGCCGCCATTGCCTCGAGGGCGACGACGCCTCCGACCCGCAGGGCACCATCCTCTGCTACCTCTCCGACGACGACGGACGCACCTGGCGCCAGAGCGCCCAGGAGTGGCAGATCCACGACGAGGCCGGAAGGCGCATCACTGCCCAGGAGCCCGGCGTCGTCGAGCTCACGGACGGACGCCTCATGATGTTCATCCGCACCAACGCCGGCTGCCAGATGATGAGCTGGTCCAGCGACGGCGGCGACACCTGGACGCCCAGTGTTCCGTCACCCCTGCGCTCGCCCCTCTCGCCCGCCTCCATCAAGCGCCTCCCCAGCGGCGCACTCCTCGCCGTCTGGAACGACCATGCCGACCCGCGCTGGGAGGGCAGAGAGCGACGCGTCCCACTGAGCCTCTCGCTCTCCCGCGACGAGGGCCGGACCTGGACACCCGGACGCCCCCTCGAGGGCAACGAGACCCGCGGACACTACTGCTACACCGCCATCCATGTCGTCAATGACGCCGCGTTGCTCGCCTACTGCGCCCTCGACAACCTGGCCTGGTCCCGCATCGTCCGCGTCCCCCTGGACTGGCTGGAGCTGACGGAGCCCGACGAGCCCGGACAGCCGTACTTCAAGGACTGAATGGAGCGGGAGGCTGCGCGGCATCATGCCTCGAACAGGGGCGATGGCTCCAGAGGAGAGCAGTGAGGAGAGGAGGCGATGAAGCTGATGAGAGCAAGTGACAGTGTGCATGGGCGGGTGGCCAGGGGCCCCGTGGGCTGGTGCCTTCGGCTGGCGTGTCTGCTGCTGTGCCTGGGTGTCGTGTGCCCGGGACAGGGGCAGGGGGAGCGCCCGTCCCCGTCGAAGGTCGCCGAGGGACTGATGAGCCGCGGACGCTACGCGGAGGCGCTGTCGCGGTGCCGGGAGGCGCTGGCGGAGCCTGGCTGCGCCGGCGGGGAGGCCGCCACGCTACTGTCGCTGGCCGTGCAGAGCCTGCGGACGCTGAACCGCCGGAAGGAGGGCGCCCAACTGGTCGAGGAGGAGGTGAATCGCCGTCCCGCCGACTGGCCCTTTCTGGCCAAGGCCCACCGGACGCTGAGGCAGGACGCCGCATGGCTGGACAGCAGCATGGAGCGTCGGCGGCAGCGCTGGCTGCGTTGGCTGTCGGCGGGCGTCGCGCCCGTGGCGGACGGCTCGCTGCCGGCGGAGGAGCAGGCGCTCTTCTGGGGTGAGATGATGTCGGCGCTGCGTGAGGGACGCACAGGCCTGGGGCACTTCTGGCGGCTGCAGGTGCTCACGTCCCTGGAGCCAGAGGCGGGCCCTGACGAGGGGACGGACGAGCATCGGCAACCCTGGGGAGGCTGGGCGCAGGGGCTGCCGCTGTCCTCCGACGGAGGCGCGCTGTTCTTCCGGGCGCCCCGCTCCTGGACGGCGGCCGCAAATGACGGCGAGCGCTACGCCTGGTGCCTCGCCCGACTGCTGGCGCTGCTGCCGGCTTCGGGCGCGCCGCAGGAGCCCAACCTGCGGCAGGCGCTGCGGGAGCACGCCGACACCTGCCTCGGCGTCTATGGCGAGCAGGGGCTGCCACGGCCTCTCCTGGAACGCCAGGACGGCGGACTGGACTGGACGGAGACGCTGGCCGCCCTGGAGGACGGCGAACTGCTTGTCGCCCTCGCGACGGGACGGCTGCTGCGGACTGCAGCCCCGCCCGAATGGCATCCGCTCTGGCTGCTGGGGCGGCTGGACGACATCCGGGGACTCGCCGTCGCCTACGAGGCGCGCGGACAGTACGGGAGGGCGGCGGCGATGTGGCGCCGGCTGCAGGAGGACGGGGCCACCGCGCAGCGGCAGGAGGCGTCCCGGATGCTGGAGCGCCTGGAGGGCGCCTGGTGTCAGTTGCTGGAGCCGAGGCCGGGCATGACTCAGCTCGCCGGACAGCCTGTCCGGCTGCGGCTCCGCTACCGCAACGCCGCCGAGGCCACTCTGACCGCCCAGCAGGTCAATGTGGCGAAGCTGGTGGAGGACTGGCGGAAGGACGGCGCGTCCAGGCGGTCGGAGCCGCTTGAGCTGCTTCGGGACCCCGCGACGCGCGGACGCTACCTGCGGCGCCAGGTCGCCTCCTGGCGGGAGCGCCTGGTGCCGCTGCCGGGGCATCGCGACACGATGGCCGAGCTGACGGCTCCGCTGCGCGAGCCGGGAACCTATCTGGTGACCTGCACCGTGGACGGTGGCCGCAGTTGCCTGCAGCTGACGGTGGTGCGCGACCGCGTGGTGCTGCTGTCCCAGGACGGGCCCGAACAGCCCACGCTCCAACTGCTGGACGCGGCCAGCGGCCAGCCGATACCCAACGGCGAGGTCGAATTCCTTGAAGACCTGCCCGCCTCCAAGGATGGCCCGAGGCGTCAGGGACGTCAGCGGCGTCGGGAGCGGCTGCTGTCGGGTACCGATGGCCTCATCCGCCTGCCGAAGCCAGCGGCCTCCGGTCGCCGCCCCTCCCGACGGCTTTTCTGGACGCTGGCGAAGGCCGCGAACGGCGAGCTGCTGCCAGGCACGGCCAGGCATCTCTGGCTAGGAGGAATGGAGCCCGTCCGGCAGGAGCGGCTACGGGGCTACGCCATGTTTGACCGCGGCCTCTATCGCCCCGGCCACAAGATCCATGCCCGCATCTGGCTGGAGCGGGGCGAGCAGGCGCTGCCCGAGGGAACGCGCCTCAGCCTGAGGATGGCCGGTCCCCAGGGCGGCGAGGTGATGCGGCGCGAGGCCGTCGCCGACGCGGCGGGCGGCGTCTCCCTCGACTGGACGCTGCCGCCGGAGTCCCGCCTGGGCTGGCACAGCCTCTCCGTCTCGATGGAAGGGGACGGAGGCAACCAGCTGCACGTCGGCGGCTTCCGTGTCGAGGCCTACCGCAAGCCCGACTTCGAGGTGTCGCTCGACCTGCCGGACGAGCCGCCGAAGCTGGGCGGCAAGGTCAAGGCCATCGTCCGCGCCGCCTACTACTTCGGCACGCCCGTCGCCGACGGACAGCTCAGGCTGACCGTCACCCGTCGCCGCCAGCAGGAGGGCTGGCACTGGCCCAGCCCCTGGGACTGGCTCTATCCCCGGCACCGCCTTTCCCAAAACGTGAAACTGGATTGCCTGCCGCCTTCGAGCTCCGCCCCCGAGACCGTGCTCCGGACGTCGGGGTCCCTCGGCGCCGACGGCACCTTCCGCGTCACCCTGGACACGGCCGAGGCGCTCAGCCTCTATGGCGACAGTGCCCACGTCTACGACTTCCAGGCCGAGGTGGAGGACGCCGGACGGCGCGTCATCCAGGCCAGGCAGTCTCTGACGCTCTCTCCGCGGCCCTTCGAGACATGGATCTGGCCCGATCGGGACTTCGCCCTCGTCGGCGAGCCGGTCCAGGTGCGTCTGCAGGCGCGGACGGCGCAGGGACGCCCCGTCACCGGTGAGGGCACGCTCCGGCTGTTCCGACTGGCCGTCCAGCCCGACGGCACCGTCGCCGAGACGCATGAGCGCTCCTGGACGGTCGCCCCGGACGCCGAGGGCCGCGCCAGCCAGACGCTGAGCGCCTCGCGCCCCGGGCGCTACCGACTCTCCTGGAGCGTCACCGCCCGCGGCGAGACCGTCACGGGCAACGCTCAGCTGCACGTCTTTGGCGACGGCTACGACGGACGCGACTTCCAGTGCCGGGGCCTCGAGGCCACGGCTGACCGTCACGAGTATGCCGTCGGGGACACGGCGCGCATTCTGGTCACGGCCGAGCAGAGCGGCAGTGTGGTCATGATGCTACGCTCCGGCGCCCCCGGGAAGCCGCAGCCAGTCCGCGTGCTGCGCCTGACGGGGCGTTCGCAATTGGTGGAGGTTCCTGTCCTCCCGTCCGATGTGCCGGCGGCCACCTGCGTCTTCTATCTGGTTCGCGATGGCGTCCTGCATCGCCAGGCGGTTTCGCTGGCCGTGCCGCCCGTGGAGTCGCTGCTCCAGGTGAAGGCCCAGGCCGAGCCCGCGACAGCCCGACCCGGTGACGACTGCCGGCTGCGGCTGCGCGTGACGGACAGCCAGGGGCGGCCCGCCGCCTCGACCCAGCTGGTGGTGACCGTCTACGACCGTAGCCTCGAGGCCCTCGCCGGCGGCGCCGGCGACCGTCTTCAGCGGCTGTTCGGCCTGATTGGCCTGCGGCAGCACCTGACCGAGCCGGAGGTCGGACGCCTTGACGGCGCCCACTGGATGATGCAGGGCTTCTATGACCGCCCCGAACAGCGCATGGACTGGCTGAACCTCACAGCTGCACCGGTATTTCCTGGCAGGCTGGGAGTCAACATGAGCAGGCACGTCATGGCGCTGAACGCCGACGCCTCCATTGATGTCGTGGTCATGAAGCGGGAGAGCGGCCTCAACGCCGCCGCGCCGGCAATGGCAGGGGCGGCGGCGCAGCCCGATGTGCCGCGCACCAGGTTCGCCGACACGGCCCTGTGGCGCGGCGACGCCGTCACGGACGGGGATGGTCAGGTGACGCTCCCCTTCCGCCTTCCCGACAATGTGACGTCCTGGCGTGTCCATGTCTGGGCGAAGGACGGACACCGGCGGGTCGGCGTCGGCGAGACGTCGCTCCAGACGGCGAAGCCGCTTATCGTCCGCCCGCTGTCCCCCCGCTTTCTGGTGGCGTCGGACGAGGCGGTTCTGGGCGCGACCGTCCACAACGCCCTGGCTCGCGAGGTGGCCGTCCAGGTCACACTGACGCTGCCGGAGGCGTTGCTGGCACTGGAGTCAGGCACGGCCACGCATGATGTGCGGGTGCCTGCCGGCGGCAGCGTCCGGACGGAATGGCGCGTTCGGGTGAAGGCACCCGGAATGGCCCGCTGGACGGTGGCGGCGGCGACGGCGGAGGGCATTGCCGACGGCGTCGGGCAATCACTGCCGGTCAGGGTCTATGGCGCGGAGCGGCAGGAGTCGTTCTGCGGGGTGCTCCGCGAGGGGCAGCCGTCGGCCGAGGTGGCGTTTGAGGTTCCCGCTCGGCGTCTGCAGGAGACGATGTGCCTGGACGTCACCTGGACGCCATCGCTGGCCCAGTGCCTGCTGGCGGCGATGCCCTATCTGCTGGCCGAGCCCGAGGGCTGCACCGAGCGGACAGTCAGCCGGCTGACCTCGCTGCTGCGCGTCCGCCAGACTCTCACACGGCTGAAGCTGCCGCTCAGGGATGTGGCCAAGACGACAGCGGCATCGCCATCCACGACCAGCCCGGCCTGGCGGCGCACTGCGACCATGGCGGTTTTCGACGATGACGAGCTGGCGCGAATGACGGCACGCGGACTGGCGGCGCTGGCGGCGCTGCAGGGCGCGGATGGCGGCTGGGGCTGGTACCCCGGGCTGGGCGAGAGCTCCGACCCGCTGATGACGGCCCTGGCCGTCGAGGGACTCCTGACAACCCGCTACCACGGCGCCTCGGTCGAGCCGATGCTGACGCGCGGACTGGATTGGCTGGAGCGCCGGCAGCGCGACACGCTCAAGAGCCAGAAAAGGCAGGCCCCCGTCGCGAGCTGTCTGGAGCTCGATGCGCGTCTGCACCAGGTGCTCTGCCTGGCGGGGCGCGACAGCGACGCGATGGGCGAGCGGCTCTGGCGCGAGCGTGCCAAGCTGTCGCCCTACGGTCTGGCGCTGTTCGCGCTGGCCGAACGGACGGCTGGACGGCGCGAGCGCCAGGATGAGCTGACGTCGCTGCTGCGGCAGTATGTCCGCGAGGACGCCGAGACGGGCATGGCCTGGGTGGACTGCGGCGCCTTCCCCCACTGGCTCTGGCAGGGCGACCGCATCGAGACCCAGGCAGCCTGCATCCGGCTGCTGCTGGCGCAGCCCCAGCCGGACCTTCGGCTGGCCTCCGCGCTCGTCGCCCATCTGCTCGCCAACCGCCGCCACGCCACCTACTGGAACTCCACCCGGGACACCGCCGCCTGCCTCGGCGCCATCGCCGACTATCTGCTTGCCAGCGGCGAACTCGCGCCCGACGCACAGGTCGAGCTGCTTCTCGACGGTCAGAAGCTCGCCGAGTCGCGCTTGGACGCCACGCGGCTCTGGACGGAGCCTCTGTCGTTCTCCCTCGCAGGAGCCAAGCTGACGGCCGGACGACATGTCCTGACGCTGCGCCGGCAGGGGCGCGGCAACCTCTACTATGCCAGCCGGCTCGCCGGCTTCTCCCAGGAGACGCAGTTGCTTCCCGCCGGTCTCGAGGCCAAGGTCAGCCGAACCGTCTTCCGACTTGAGCAGACGCCCGGTCAGGCGTCCTTCCTCCCTGACCGCGAGGCGCATCCTGTCCCCGTCATCGCCCCGAGGATCCGACGCATCCCCCTCCGCGACGGCGACGCCGTGAGCCCCGGCGATCTCCTCGAGGTCCGCTTGACCCTCGAGGCCAAATTCGACCTCGAGTATCTCCTGCTGGACGATCCCCGCATCGCCGGCGCCGAGCCGCTCGACACCCTCAGCGGCCACACCTGGCAGCGACTTGCGGCCTACCGCGAGACGCGCGACGACACCACACGCTTCTACCTTCAGCGCCTCCCGCAGGGACAGCATCAGCTGTCCTATCAGCTCCGCGTCGAGACCCCCGGACGCTTCTGCGCACTGCCCTCGCAGCTCAAGGCCGTCTACGCACCCGACATCCGGGGCAACTCCGACGCCATCCGACTGCGCGTAGACGACTGACGACTGCCATGACCAAACCATCACCACCCCATCCATCGCACAAAGGAGCCCAAGCAACCCATGACCAGCGTCATTGACTTTCAGGGTGCCACCGACAGCGAACGCATCGAGGCAGCCATCAGAGCCTGCACCGACGGTGTGCTGCTCATCCCACGGCGCATCAGCGACATCGAGCCGGAGCGCGACTGGTGGCTCCTGGACCGTGCCATCCTCGTCCCCGGTGACATGACCGTCATCCTTCAGGAGTGCCGCCTCAAGCTGTCCGACCGCTGCCGCGACAACTTCTTCCGCAGCGCCAACTGCGGCTATGGCCTCGGCGACCCCAAGCCCCTGCGCAACATCCACCTCCTCGGACAGGGAACCTGCACCCTCGAGGGCGCTGACCACCCGCGAGCGACCGGAGACAGCTCCAAGCGCATCCTCTGCCCCTGCCCGAAGAACCACAGCTTCAGCGGCAGCCCAACCCCAACCTGGAGCGATCTCCATGACTTCTCCTACGGCACCGACGCCGGCAAGGAGGGCGAAAGCCAGCGCGGGGACTGGCGCAACGTCGGCATCCTCATGGCCAATGTCGACAACCTCACCATCTCGGGACTCCGCATCGTCGAGGCCCACGCCTGGGGCATCTCACTTGAGGCCTGCTCCAACGCGCACATCGACCATATCTTCTTCCATGCCTGCATGACCCGCACCATCGACGGCCAGCGACACAACGTCGAGAACCAGGATGGCATCAACCTCCGCAACGGCTGCCACCATGTCATCATCTCCGACATCTCCGGCACCACCGGAGACGATACCATCGCCCTCACCTGCATCGTCCCCGCACCCGACATGCCCCTACGCACAGGGGGCGCCTACGACAGCACCCATGTCATGCACAGCGACTTCTCCCGACGCGACAAGGACATCCATGACGTCATCATCCGCAACGTCCAGGGCTATTCCGCCAGCGGCATCTGCTGCCAGATACGCCTCCTGCCCACCAACTCCGCCCGCATCTGGAACGTCCTCATCGACGGCGTCGTCGACGGGGCGCCCGACAGCCTCCACGCACGAACCTCCGTCCTCCTCGGAGAGGGCGGAAACGGCTATGGCCAGAACCTCGCCGACGCCATGTCCCACATCACCATCTCCAACGTCATCAGCAACTGCCGCTCGGCCATCCTCGTCCCCGGATACCTCTCCGACTCCATCATCTCCAACGTCATCTCGCGCAACCCAGAGGGCAAGGTCATCGACGCCGCCCCCGGACACCTCCGCAACGTCATCCTCTCCAACATCGCCACGCAGTCATAGGCCAGCCGCGCCAGCCGCCGACTATCTCCCCCCTGACGCGGCCGTCCTCACACTGCCACCGTCAGCCCCACAGCCTTCACCCGCCTCACACGCATAGCCACCACAAACGCTTTCCCCCTCCCATGATCGGTATTGTTGTCGTCGTCTACAAGTCATATGAACGGATTGTCACCTATGTGCGGCAGGAACTGACGAAAATCTCGGCTCCGCACCGGACGGTCATCGTCGACGTCGGCAGTCCGCGCGAGGCGTCCGAGCGGATTGCCCAGGCGCTGGGCGTGTCCGTGTGGCAGGAGGGCATGGCGGCAGATGGTGAGCTTTTCGTGCTGCACTCGGACGAGAATCTGGGCTATGCGCGGGGCAACAACCTCGGTGCGGACTTCCTGATGCGCCTGTTCCCGGACATCGACAAGCTGCTCTTCAGCAATGACGACATCGAGCTCATCTCGCCGAACGTCGTGGAGGTTCTGGCCGCTCACATGGACGACGACGCCTCCATTGGCTGCATCGGGCCTAAGGTCATCGACCTGAAGGGGAATTTGCAGGGGCCAGGCTATGCGCCGCCTTCTCTTCGACACAAAGTGGTTCAGAATCTAGGAGAGCCATTGCTGGGGGCGGCTCCCTTTCGGCTGGATGTCGAACGGGAGCGCAAGTCGGAGCCAGTGAACATCGTCGGGGGTTGCTTTCATCTGGTGCGGGCTGATGCCTTCAGGCGGCTTGGCGGCTTCGATCCACGCACCTTTCTGTATTGGGAGGAGGAGATACTCAGCGCCAGACTACGCTCACTTGAGCTGTGTGTCTATTTCGAGGCTGATGTCGCCGTTCGGCATTTTGTTGGGAACACCACCTCGGCATCCGCTCCCAACCTGTTGTTGCTGACGTGCGAGCTGACTGGTCAGCGGCTCTATTTTCGAGAGTATGCGAATGTCAGCAAGGCGGCATTTGCACTTCTTTGGCTATCGGGTGAAGTCAGGCTTTTTCTTGTCCATCTGGCCATGCTGAAGCGGTGGATTCTGCGCAAAAACAGGAAAGCAGTGTGATGGATGAAGGAACAAAGTACGATGGATATGCCGCGATTCTCGTTTCTATTGATTTCCTATAATCAGGAAAACTACATTGAGGAGGCACTTCAGAGCGCGTTTGATCAGGATTACCCGAATCTGGAGATTGTGGTTTGCGATGACTGCTCCCAGGATCGCACCTTTGAGCTGGCCAGCCAGATGGTCAAGGCGTATCGGGGGACACATCGGGTGATTTTGCATCGCAATGAGAAAAATCTTGGTATCGGCGCCAATTTCCAACAGGCCTATGAGCTGTCCACCGGGGACTGGCTGTTCATGGCTGCGGGCGATGATGTCTCATTGCCAAACCGCTGTCGAGTGGTCGCGGAGGGAATACGCAAATTTCCTAAAGCTTTGGCTTTTGCGGCGAACTATGAACTTATTGATGGGACCGGAAAGGTGTTTGGCTATTCACGGGAAAAGCATGAATTACAGCCAGGTGCTGTCATCACATGGCATCGCTCAGTTTTTTCTCGTTTCCTCCTCTTTCTGCAATTTTGAAAGTAGAGGATGCGGTATTGCTGCCACGTGTCTTCTATCTTGGTGGTGTATATGTCAAATTGCCACAGATTCTGCTGAAGTATCGGTA
>CALZPA010000077.1 GCA_945827525.1 uncultured Lentisphaeria bacterium
AATATAATCCACCAAGTCAGGAATGAAAGCTCCAGTCTCACGAATTCTGTCCATAACTTTTTCCTAAAAAGGAGGCGCGAGGGTGACTAAAAGATATAGCAGAATTATTCCTTGAATTTATAACTAGCGAAGTTATAATAGATAAGGTGGATGCACAAAATGAATTTCAAAAGAATTTATAAAATATTTCTAAATTATTCAAACTGGCACAGGACCGGTTTGGGAGCCGGGGGAGGTCGGCGAGGTGATGGCGGAGAGCGTTCGGGGTGGTTGGATGCCGGGTGGCGCGGATGCCTGGCGGGGGCGTTCCCCGGCGGTGGGGGAGGGGATGTGCGGCGTGTGCGGGGAGTGCGGGGACGCGGCGCTGCTGGGGTGCGTGCTGCGTGGGCAGGTGTCGGGTCGTCGTGCGGAGGAGGTTGCGTCGTCCCTGGTGTCGGAGGTGGGTCTTGAGGGTCTTGCTGAGCTGGGGGAGACGGAGCTGAGCTGTCTGTGCGGCCTGGGACGGGGCGGTGCGCGGGCGCTGCGGTCGGCGTTTGAGCTGGGCCGACGGCTGTCGGCGCGCCGTGGCGTGCCGTTGCCGCAGGTGGGGACGCCGGCGTCGGTGGCGGACTATGTTCGCGGGGCGCTGTCGTCGCCGGAGCAGGAGGAGTTTCATGTGCTGCTGCTGAACAGTCGGCTGCGGGTGTGCCGTGACGTGCGCGTGACGGTGGGGCTGGCGGACCGCTCGCTGGTTCATGCGCGTGAGGTTTACCGCGAGGCGATACGCTCGTCGTGCACGTCCATCATGCTGGCGCACAACCATCCGTCGGGGGAGGTTCGCCCTTCGGCGGAGGACATCGGCGTGACGGCGTCGCTGGCGAAGGCGGGGGAGATCATCGGTATCCGTCTGCTCGACCATGTGATTGTGGCGGGGCGTCTGGACGGCGAGTCGCCGCCCTACTTCTCGTTCCGGGAGAACGGGATGCTGGGGCGTCCCGCGGAGAGGTGAGCGTGGGCCGGCGCACAAAAAGAGGCGGTCCGGGAACGGTGTCTGCGTCGCGCCTGCGTGGCGCGCGCGGCATCCGTTTCCCGGACCGCTGCGAAAAGGTGGGGGGGAGCCGGCGCCTGGGCGGGCCATGGGGCCGTCCGGGCGCGAGGGCTTGGGGGATTAGTCCTCCTCGTCCTCCTGCTGCTTGGCGGCCTCGGCCTGGATCTGGGCGGTGAGCTGCTGCGGGACGGGGTCGTAGCGCTCGAACTTCATCTCGAAGGAGCCGCGGCCCTGGGTGAGGGAGCGGAGGGTGGTCGGGTAGCTGTAGATCTCGGCGAGCGGGACCTCGGCGTTGAGGACCTGGAGTCCCTCCTCGTGGTCCATGCCGAGGATGCGTCCGCGGCGGGTGTTGAGGTCGCCGGAGATGGCGCCCATGTAGTCGTCCGGGAAGATGATGCGGAGGCTGTAGATGGGCTCGAGCAGCATGGGCTTGGCGTTCTGCATGGCGGCGCGGAAGGCGCCGCGCGTGGCGATCTTGAACGCCATTTCGGAGGAGTCGACGTCATGGTACTTGCCGTCGTAGACGGTGGCCTTGAAGTTGATGACCTTGGAGCGCGAGATGGGGCCGCAGAGCCTGGTCTCGCCGACGCCCTTCTCGACGGCGGGGATGTAGTTCTTGGGGATGTTGCCGCCGACGACCTCGTTGGCGAAGAGGAAGTCGGGTCCGCCCTCCTCGGGGGTGTAGGGCTCGAGGCGGAGGTGGACTTCGGCGAACTGCCCGTGGCCGCCGGACTGCTTCTTGTGGCGGAACTGGGCCTCGCCGCGGCCGGTGACGGTCTCGCGGTAGGGGACGCGCGGCGGCTCGAGGTTGGCGGCGACCTTGAAGTCGTTCTTGAGGCGAGCGACCATGAGGTTGAGCTGGAGGTCGCCCATGCAGGAGACGATGGTCTGGGCGGTCTCGGGGTCGCGGCGGAACTCGATGGTCGGGTCTTCGGCGCAGATGCGGACGAGGCCGGCGCCGAGCTTGTCGTCCTCGCCCTTGGCGGCGGCGGAGATGGCGTTGCGCGTGGTGGCCTGCGGATACGCGATGGGCTCGAGCTGGAAGCCGATGTCCTTGGTTCCGAGGAAGTCGTTGAGAGCGGTGTTCTTGAGCTTGGCGACGGCGATGATCTCGCCGGGGCCGGCCTCCTCGATGGGCTTCTGGTCCTTGCCCTGGATCTGCAGGATGTTGCCGAAGCGCTCCTTGCCCTGCTTGGTGATGTTCAGGTACTCCGAGTCGGGCTTGAAGGTGCCGGACAGGACGCGGATGTAGCTCATCTGGCCGATGAACGAGTCATTGACGGACTTGAAGACGTAGCCGAGCACGTCGGAGCTGGTGCGGTCCAGCTCGCCGGCGGCGACGTTGAGCTGGACGGGGGCGAGCGGCGAGGGCCCGAACGCCAGGATGGCGTCGGCCAGCTCCTGGACGCCGATGTCCTTCGCGGCGGAGCCGAAGAAGATGGGGACCAGCTTGCCCGTGAGGACGGCGTGAGCGAAGCCGGCGCTCAGCTCCTCGGCGCTCAGCTCGCCGTTCTCCAGATACTTCTCCATCAGGTCGTCGTCCGACTCGGCGATGGTGTCGGTCAGCAGGGCCTTGGCGTCCTCCGCCTCGGAGGCGACCTCGCCGGGGATGTCGTCGGCCAGCGCGCAGGCGACGCCCTTGAACGTGGCGCCCTCGCCGATGGGCAGCGTGTAGGGAATGGCCAGCTGCTTGCCGTAGGCGTGCTGGATGGCGTCGAGGACCTCGGCCGTGCTCACCTGGTCGCGGTCGCAGCCGTTGACGAAGATCATGCGGGGCATGGAGCGCTCACGCGCCTGCTTCCAGGCGCGGATGGTGCCCGGGCCGATGCCCAGCGAGGCGTCGATGACCAGCACCATGAGATCCGCGATGTTGATGGCGTTCATCGCCTCGCCACAGAAGTCGGAGTTGCCGGGGGTGTCGGCGATGAAGAAGTGACCGTCCTTCCACGGGCAGTTGAGCAGGGAGGTGTAGATGGACGACTTGCGCTCCTGCTCCTCCTTCTTGAAGTCGGAGACGCTGGTGCCATTGTCGACGCTGCCTCTGCGGCTGACGGCGCCACCCTTGAACAGAAGCAGATCGGCAAGCGTGGTCTTGCCGGAGCTGGCATGTCCTGCTAATACGAAATTCCGAATCTTGTCTGCGGCACAGTTTTTCACGTTGGTTGACTCCAAAAGCTATTGAGGCTTGGCTTCGTGGGACGCAAGACGACGACGACGCGGACCTCGCCCGCGCCTGACGGCGCTCGCTCCCGTTCCGGACGGTCTTGTTAGCGACTGCTGCCCGTAATGTAGCGCACCGCCTCACGTTTGTAAATGGCAACCGAGGAAAAAATGTTGCCCTAAATGCCTGATAATCAGTGAGATAGTTGACTTGAATTGTCAGGTGTTTTGCTGATTTGTCCAGAGGAGTTCGGGTTTGTCGCCGGTTGTCACGACGGAAAATTTTCGTCAGTGGTTTCCGTATGGGGCATCTGGAGGGTGGAGGTCATCTCCACGGGGTGCCTGCTCTGGTGGCTTTCTCTGGCGTCGGCGCGGCGTTCTGACAGGGCTGTGAGGTCAGAGAGAGCCTTTCGCGGAGGATGCCTAGGGCAATAGCCCAATGGGAATAATGAGCCCTAATGGGCCCTATGGGGAAGAGCACACAGAATAACACAAAACGAGAGCGGCGAGCAGAAAATGCCGAGCGAAGCGGGGCGGGAGGTAGCGATGAGAGCCAAAAAAAGCCTCGCTTCGCTCGGCGTCGCCCTTTTCTCGATTACGTCTTAGTCCTGGCGCCAGAATTTGCCGTTGTTGGCGTCGGCGCTGGTGAGGGGGAGCTGTTTTTTGTTCATGAAGGCGACGTGTCCGTCGGCGAAGCAGAGGTTGGCGCCGTTGTTGTGTCGCCAGGTTCCGGTTCCGGTGACGATGTCGGTGAATTTGGTGATGCGTCCCTTGGGCCAGCTGTTGGCGTTGCCCTGTCGGGAGCAGTCGCCGAAGGCGAAGAGCGAGGAGGGTTCCTTGAAGCCGGAGAGGGTGCGGAGCTTGACGCCGTCGTTGCCGTAGAGGGAGGTGAAGCCGGTGGCGTTGGCGCCGTAGCCGTGGTAGTCGGTGCTGGTGGTGAACTTGTCGGGTCCGGCGGGGCATCTGAAGAGCGGGCGGAGCTTGCCGGAGGGCATATGGAGCCAGTCGGCGAGCGGCTTGGAGGCGTCGAAGGTGGCGAGGCAGTCCTGCCACTTGCCCTTGGCGGAGGCGAGGTTGGAATCGACCTGCGGGATGACGTCGTTCTGGTCGGTGGCGTACATGTTCATGTAGATGCCGAGCTGTTTGAGGTTGGAGGTGCAGGAGATGGCCCGCGCCTTGTCGCGCGCCTTGGAGAGGGCGGGGAGGAGCATGGCGGCCAGGATGGCGATGATGGCGATGACCACAAGCAGTTCAATCAGCGTGAAAGTGTTGCGTCTCATGATGTTCCATTCCTTCCTTGCAAGTTATGTTGTTTTTTTGGGGGGGAGGCATTGGGGAAACACAAGGGGGAGCAAGAATAAGAGGAATATACCATATTGGCTGGGGGAGGCAAGGGGGGGGAGGAGAAAAAAACGCCTGCGCAAAATGGGGGCAGGTTAGGGCGGACGGGGAGGCGGGGGAGGCCGCTGGCAAGGCTGGAGGGGGCGAGTTTTTGGGCGTGGCGCTGTTGTCAGATGTGGCAGTCGGTGATACATTAAGCGTGCCTTCGCGTCGTCGCGGCGGCCTGGGTTTGATCGCATGCATGTGGCTGTCTGGCTTCCTGTCCGGCGCCGGGGGGGGGCCTGCGGCGGCGCGGATGGCGTCAGCGGCGTTGTCAGTTAAGTTAATGGGTGAAGACGAGAGTTTTGCTTGGAGACAGAGTAACGATGCGCAAACGCAAACTTGGAGTGCAGCTGTACACGCTGCGCGCGGAGGCCGAGAAGTTTGGCCTGGCCTATGTGCTGAAGGCGATTTCGGACATGGGGTACATGGTGGCCCAGCCGGCGGGCTTCCACGACTTCACGGGGCGTCCGCGTGAGCTGAAAGCTCTGCTGGCCGACCTGAACCTGGAGCTGGCGCCGTGCAGCATGCCGCTGAAGGCGGACGACATCCAGCCGGCCATCGACCTGGCCGGCGAGCTGGGGCTGAAGCAGGTCATCGCCGGCTTCTACGGCCCCGACCACTTCAAGGATCTGGACGCCATCCGCCGGACGGCCGACGAGGTCAACGCCATCATCGAGAAGCTCAAGCCCGCCGGCATCGAGGTCATCCAGCACAACCACAACTGGGAGTTCGAGATGCTCGACGGGCGTCTCAAGTACGACATCTACCTGGAGCTGTGCCCCGAGGTCAAGGTGGAGCTGGACGCCTACTGGTCGCAGAACTACGGCGCGAACAACGCGGCCGACATGATGCGCCACCTCTATGACCGGACTGTCCTCATCCACATGAAGGACGGCACGGCGCTCCGCGAGAGCTCCCACATCCGCCCGCTCGGCGAGGGGCGCCTGAACATCCGCGAGATCCTCGAGGTGGCGCCGGCGACCATCGACAACGTCATCGTCGAGCTCGACCACTCGCCGTACAACCAGATTGTCGCGCTTCAGCGGAGCTACGACTACATGGTCGGCAGCGGCCTTGGCATCGGGTACCGCTGAGCCTGTCCGGCGTCTGCCTGCCCACCGTCCGGAGGAGAGCCGGATGGGGGCTGCCGTCGCCCCCGGCGGGGCCTTTCCCGCCGGGGGCGCGCCTGTCTCTGCGCCCGAAGGGCGTGGGGCTTTTGGGGCGCTCACGATACCAAAAACACAGCGAATGGGAGCACATGACCGCATGACAGAGTGGATTGCCGCGAATATGGACAGCGTCGCCGCGAGCGCGCCGACGTGGGGTTTCGTCATCATCTTCGTGCTGATGGCGATTGAGAGTTCGTTCATCCCGTTTCCGAGCGAGGTGGTGATGATACCTGCGGGCTTTCTGGCGTGCCGGGGGGAGCTGACGACGGGGCAGCCGTGGGTGGATCTGCTGCTGGCGCTGGCGTTCGGGCTGGCGGGGTCCATGGCTGGCGCGTATGTGAACTACTATCTGGCGCTGTGGCTGGGGCGTCCGGTGCTGTACCGGTACGGTCGCTATGTGGGGCTGTCGGAGGCGGTTCTGTCGCGGTCGGAGGAGATCTTCAACCGCTATGGCGAGATGACGACGATCGTGTGCCGGATGCTGCCGGCGATACGGCAGCTGATTTCCATTCCGGCGGGTCTGTGCCGGATGGAGCTGGTTCGGTTCAGCGTGTTCACGGGTCTGGGCGCGGGCGTGTGGTGTCTGGTGCTGCTGGGCGCGGGCTGGTGGCTAGGGCGCGCGGCGGGCGACATGACGTATCCGGAGCTGGTGGAGCGCGGCAAGGAGCTCATTCAGAGCCACTATGGCTGGCTGCTTGCCGCGCTGGCCGTGGCCGTGGCGGCCTATGTGGCGGTGAAGCGGCTGGTCATGGGCGGGGCGTCCCGGGGGACGGGCGGAGTCGCAAATTGACTTCTGGAGGAGTTGGGATTACATTAAAAAGATTTTTTCGGCCTTTTCCTGGCTGTCTGGCTGGGAGCCTGGTGTGTGGAGAGAGCTTGTCATAGGAGGCGAGTCGATGCGTCGAGGCGTGTCAGTCGGGCTGTGTGTGGCGGCGATGGCGGCGATGTGTGTGTGGCTGACGGGGTGTCGTTCGCCCCGGGTGCCGGCGACGGTGGCGCATCTGCTGCTGTCGGACGCGGGTCTGGCGGCGTTGCCGGAGGCTGCGGGCGTCTCGGTTCAGGTGAGTCTGCGTCCGGTGGAGCTTCCGGAGTATCTGGAGGGTCGCCGGATGGTTCAGGTGCTGGACGGGGATCGGGTGGAGACGGTGGTGGGCCACGGCTGGGCGGAGAGCTTCGGGCCGGCGGTCCGCGCGGCGCTGGAGGAGAATCTGGCGCGTCTGCTGGGGGTTCCGTGCCTGTATGGGGACGGCGGTGAGCGTCTGACGCTGACGTTCCGGCGGCTGTCGCTGACGGATCGAGGGACGGTGGGTGTCTCGGTGCTGTGCCGGAGCTCCCGGACGGGGCGTTCGCCGCGTCTGTTTGAGTTTGAGGAGCCGGTGGCGGAGGCGTCGCGTCCGTCGGCGGCGTATTCGGCGGCGCTGTCGCGTCTGTCGCGTGAGGTGGCCGTCTGGCTGCTGGCGACGCGCCCCTAGGGCGCGGCTGGTCGTCATGGTGCCCCGGCCTGGGGACTTTCGTTTTTCCCGAGCATGATTTTGGTATAGTGTTTCTGCAACAGAAGAGAATGACGATGGGTTACACGGTACTGGCAAAGCAACAGCTTTCCGAGAATGTCTACCAGATGAGGATTACGGCGCCGCTGATTGCGTCGCAGCGCAAGCCGGGGCAGTTCATTCTGCTGTCGGTCGACGACAACTACGGCGAGCGCATTCCGCTGACGATTGCGGACGCGGACACGGCGGAGGGCAGCATCACCATCATTTTCCAGAAGGTGGGCTACACGACGGGGCTGCTGGCGGGTCTGGAGCCTGGCGACAGTCTGGCGGTGCTGCTGGGGCCGCTGGGGCGTCCGACTCACATCGAGAAGGTGGGCCGTGTGGTGTGCGTGGGCGGCGGCATCGGCGTGGCGCCGATGCACCCCATCGCGAAGGCGTTCAAGGAGGCGGGCAGCCAGCTGACGTGCATTGTGGGTGCGCGGTCGAAGGAGCTGGTTATCCTGGAGGACAGGCTGCGCTCGTTCGCGGATGAGGTCATCGTGTGCACGGACGACGGCTCGTATGGGCGCAAGGCGCTGGTGACGGAGCCGCTGAAGGAGCTGTGCGAGTCGGCGGAGAAGCCGGATCTGGTGATTGCGATCGGCCCGCCCGTCATGATGAAGTTCTGCACGAAGACGGTGGTTCCGTACGGGGTGCCGATTGTGGTGTCGCTGAACACGATCATGGTGGACGGCACGGGCATGTGCGGCGGCTGCCGCGTCACGGTGGGCGGCCAGACGAAGTTCGTGTGCGTGGACGGCCCGGAGTTCGACGGGGCTCAGGTGGACTGGGACAGCATGCTGAAGCGCCTGGGCGCGTACAAGGCGCAGGAGCGCCGGATGGCGGATCATGCCTGCAACCTGATGGCCCAGGGCGACCGGCTGGCCGACAAGTGAGAGGTGAGTGAGACGGACGAGCCGTCGTGTGTCCGGGTGGCGTCCGCCGCAGCGGCGTGCGGGGCCGTCGGGCTAACCCAATTCAGTGAGTTTTGAGCAGAAGAAGACAGAGACCATGAGTGACGAAGTGAAGAGCCGAGACGAGCTGGACGGCGAGGCGCAGGCGCGCCTGGCGCAGCTCCCGAGCAGCCTGACGCCCGCCGACAGGCTGAAGATACCGCCGCAGCCGATGCCGAGCCAGGCGCCCGAGGTCCGTCGCCGCAACACGGCGGAGGTGGCGCAGGGCTACACGGAGGCGCAGGCGGTCCTGGAGGCGCAGCGCTGTCTCCAGTGCAAGAACCAGCCGTGCACGACGGGCTGCCCCGTCGAGCTGCCCATCCGCGACTTTGTGGGGCGGATCGCGCGGCGCGACTTCCAGGGTGCGATTGACCTGATCAAGACGAAGAGTCTGCTGCCGGCGGTGTGCGGGCGCGTCTGCCCGCAGGAGAACCAGTGCCAGAAGTACTGCACGGTGGGCAAGTCGCTGAAGGACGTGGCGAAGGCGGTGGCCATCGGCCGTCTGGAGCGGTATGTGGCGGACCGTGAGCGCGAGTCCGGGACGGCGGCGCAGCCCGAGGTGAAGCCGGCGACGGGGCGTCGCGTGGCGGTCATCGGCTCGGGCCCGTCGTCGCTGGTGTGCGCGGCGGATGTGCGGCGCGAGGGTCATGAGGTGACGGTCTTCGAGGCGTTCCATCGTCTGGGCGGCGTGATGCTGTACGGCATACCGGAGTTCCGTCTGCCGAAGGCGATTGTGGGCGCGGAGGTGGAGACGCTGCGCCGGATGGGCGTCCGCCTGGAGCCGAATTTCCTGGTGGGTCGCACGCGTTCGTTGCAGCAGTTGCTGGACGAGGACGGGTTTGACGCCATCTACATCGGGACGGGCGCTGGGCTGCCTCACTTCATGAACATCGAGGGCGAGAGTCTGGTGGGGGTCTTCTCGGCGAACGAGTATCTGACGCGCGCCAACCTGATGCACGCCTACGAGCGTGGCCATGCGGCGACGCCCATCGCGGAGTCGAAGTCGGTCGCCATCCTGGGCGGCGGCAACGTCGCGATGGACGCGGCGCGGACGGCGCTGCGCCTGGGCGCCGAGCAGGTTCACCTCATCTACCGCCGTTCGGCGGCGGAGATGCCGGCGCGCGCCGAGGAGATCGAGCACGCGAAGGAGGAGGGCGTCACGTTCCACCTGCTCCGCAACGCCAAGCGCATCCTCGGCAACGACGAGGGACGCGTCTGCGGCGTCGAGTGCCTCTGCTACGAGCTTGGCGAGCCGGACGCCTCCGGGCGACGCTCCCCCGTCGAGATCCCCGGCAGCGAGTATGTCCTTGACGTGGACACGGTCATCGTCGCCATCGGCAATAGCCCCAACCCGCTCATCCAGCAGACGACGCCCGGACTGGAGTTCAACCGCAAGGGCACCATCAAGGCCGACGAGAACGGGCGAACCTCCATGCCCAACGTCTTCGCCGGCGGAGACATCGTCCTCGGAGCCGCGACCGTCATCCTCGCCATGGGGCAGGGACGGCGCGCCGCCGCCTCCATCAACGAGTATCTCCGGACGCTCGGCTGACCGCTCTGACATACGGGGCGGGTTCGCCGAGTCCCCTCCATTCCGGATCCTGTGGGGTCAGCCTGGCGCGTGGCGCGTCCGGCTGGCTCCGCTCGCTTTTTTGGGGGCTCGGCTACGGCGACCATGCCGTTCTGCGAGCGGCTGGGGAGGCGCGGGCGACCGGTGTGATGGAGTACGGCAAGACTGACTGGACGGACAGCCGGGTGGCGTAGCGTCCGGACGTCCTGGGAAGACAGGGCATCAACTTGGCAGACAAGGCATCAAAGGGAGTGACGGAGATGAGCAGGACGTGCGTGAGTCGTTGGCTGATGCTGGTGTGGATGGCGCTGGTGGCGTGTGGGCTGTCGTCGGCGCGAGGCGCGGATGCGGGCGTGGGCTTCATCCGCGAGTGGCTGGTGAGCGGTCCCTATCCGAGCTATCAGGTCAACGGCGAGGGGCGTGGTCTGGACACGGACTTTCTGGGCAGCGAGGGTGAGGCGCGTCCCTATCCGGGGCTGAAGGCGACTGGCGTCTTCGAGGCGGACAAGGGCAAGCTCATCGCGGGCATCGGCTCCACAAACGAATGGGGCTTCCGCGAGACGCGCTCCCTCGACGCCACCTGGCGCGTCATCGCGTTCCCGTCGGACCTCTGCGAGCCCAACGACCAGTTCGGCCCCATCAAGGACTACTTCGTCTACTATGCGGCCTGCTATGTCGAGGTGCCCGCGCAGACCGAGGCGATGCTGCGCGTGGGGTCCGACGATGACCACAAGCTGTTTCTGAACGGTGTCCAGGTCGGGCATCAGGCCAGCTCGCAGGGCATCGTCCGCGACAACTTCCTCTACCCCGTGACGCTGGAGCCCGGCACGAACGCCATTCTGCTGAAGGTGGTGGATCGTCTGTACGGCACAGGGCACTGCCTGGCCGTCACGGACCGTAAGGGCAAGGCCATCCCCGGCCTGAAGGCGCACGCGGAGCATCCGGGGCGAAGGCTGGGGCAGCGGCTGTACGGCAACGGCTGCGCGGCCACCATCACGTTCGCGGACAGCCTGCTGCTGGAGGGGGCGCGTGAGGCCGCCGTGTCGCTGACGAAGCCGGAGGGTGTCGTCGCAGTCCGGCTCAATGGGCGCCCGGTGGAGGATGGAGGACGGCTGACGCTGGAGCTGAAGGAGGGGCGTCAGCCGCTCACACTGGAGTTTCTCGCGGCGGACGGCTCAGTGCGGGCGACGCTGCGCGACTGGGCGAAGGTCTATGCGGAGGAGCGGCTGCGCCAGGAGGGCGTGGAGCTGGAGCGTCGGCTGGCGGCGCTCCGGTCGGAGCTGCCGCGTCAGCGTGAGGCGGTTTCGCGGCTGGAGCGCGGGGTGGCGGAGGCGGAGACCAGACTGTCGCAGGCGTATGGCGAGGTGGAGCGGCGGTATGCGGCGGAGCGCGCGCGTCATGCGGCCACGGCTCCTAAGTCCGTGGACGAGCCGCTGCCGGCGGCGACGCGGCGGTCGCTGCTGTGCGTGAACGGGCTGTGGGAGGCGTCGACGGACCGGAAGGACTGGCATGAGGTGCTGGTGCCGATGCGGATGATGAACCGCTACTTCCTGTCCTGGACGCTGCCGGTTCGTCCGCGCGAGCCGGGGAAGGTGTATGGGGAGTATGATGTGCTGCCGGGGTTCGAGGACTTTCGCCTCAGCCCGGTCACGACGGCGAAGCGCGCGTATTTCCGGCGCGAATTTGACTTTGACGGGGAGGGGACGGTTCAGTTTGTGGCCGAGTGCATCCAGGGGAAGGCGACGTACTTCTGCAATGGCCTGAAGGTCGGGGAGTATGACGGCATCATCGGGGTTCAGCGCGTCGAGCTCACGAATCTGGTGGTCGGGCGCAACGTCTTCGAGCTGGAGTTCGAGGTCGGGCGCCATAACCAGCGGTACGGGATACTGGGCGACGTCTACTTCGAGTATGTGCCGGAGGTGCGCGTGGACGATCTGTATGTGCGCCCGAGCTGGCGGAGGGCGTCGCTGGCCGTGGAGACGGAGATGGTGAACCGGACGCGTCTGCTGCAGCGGGCGACCGTGCGCCAGTATGCGGTCCGCGACGGTCGGATACGCCTGCGTCTGCCCGAGCGCGAGGTGTCGTTGCCGTCGGGGCAGCGGATACGCCTGGAGAACGTGAGCGGCTGGGCCGACCCGCTGGTGTGGGGCATCGGCGGCGACTACGGCAACCCCGACCTCTATGAGCTCGTGACCGACATCTGGGTCGGCGACCAGCTCGTCGACCGTCATCGCCAGACCTTCGGCTTCCGCGAATTCTGGATCTGGCACACGGACTTCTTCCTCAACGGACGGCGCATCCTGCTCCAGGGGGATACAGGTCACGGCGGACTCAACGAACAGCGCTTCCGCGACATCTTCTGGCCGCTCCTGCGCGCCGACGGCATCAACACGCTCCGCCAGCACGACTCCGACTACTGGAGCGTCAGCGGCGTCCAGGCGGCCGACCGCATGGGCATGCTCTTCTACGTCCAGATGTATCCCACCCTGCATGAGCCCAACGCCCGAAAGCCACTCGAAAAGCATTTCTCGCCCGTTGAGACGTGGCCTCAGACCGACACCCACCGCTGGAACCTCGACAACTACGAGCGCTGGTTCCGAACCTTCCGCAACAGCCCGTCCGTCGTCATCTGGTCCACCGACAACGAGGTCCTTACCCAGGCCTGGGACACCGCCGACAAGGCCCCCTTCAACATCCGCAACGACCGCATCGCCGCCCTCTACGAGAAGTACATGAAGACGCTGGACGAGGGGCTGGTCATGACGCGCGACGGCGATGTCGGCACCCACAATTCCAAGGCCCGCTGGTACGAGAACCCACCCTGCGACACCGCCAACTACCACTACCCTGACTTCAACCTCAACCAGTGGGTCATCGACTGGCAGCGCGTCTACGAGTACCGGCCCGCCATCTTCGGCGAGACCCTCTACTTCTCCTACGGCGCCTGGGACGGCTGGATTGGCGCCATCCCCACGCAGGTCGCCAAGAAGGCGCAGCGCGTCCGGGAGGTCGGTGCCCTCTACCGGCGCCTCGGCATCCCAGGGCAAATCTACATGGGACTCAGCACCGACGGCTTCATCCAGTGGGACGACACCGGCAAGGGAAACCCCTGGGGACTCGCCAGCTCCGTGATGGAGGCCTGCGCCAAGGACGGGACGCGCCCACAGGGACGCAAGCACGACGAATACCCCTACTTCCGCATCCCCTGGCCCGCCCTCTCAGGACGCGGCGAGCGGAGCGTCGGACTACGCATCGACTCCAAAGTCCACAACTCCTCCACCTGCAACTGGTTCGACGAACGCTACCCCTCCCATGTCCGAAACGCCGTCAACGACGCCTACCGCGACACCCTCATCCCACAGCCGCCGCTGCGGGCGGGCACCGACGCCGAGTGCATCGTCGAGACGGCGCCCGGAGCCGATGTCTGGTGCGTCAGGGACGACGGCGAACGCGTCGGCGTCCGCGCCGACGCGCAGGGACGCGCCTGGTTCCAGTTGGAGCGTCCGGGAACGTATGTGTTCACGGGCGACGGCGAGACGATGACCGTCGAGCTCGGCGACCGCACGGCCTATGTCGCGCGTCCCGGCTTCGGGCAGATACGGCGCCTCCGGCTGGGCGGCGCCGCCAGATAGGACAGAGCAGAGAGGAGAAGCGACATGAACAGAAGACATAGGCTGGGGATGCTGCTGATGATGGTGTCCGTGCTGGCACTGCCGGCATGGGGAGAGAATCAGCTGGAGCGAAACCAGACGCTCCAGGCGCAGGTGCGCGAGCTGGAACGCGAACTGGACGAGCTGCGCGGACAGGCCGCACGGCTCCAGGCCACACAGTCGACGCTGGAGACCACCCGCAGGCTCATCTCCGGAGAGATTCGGAGGGCACCAGGAGTCCAGGGCAAAAAGGTCGAGGTCGGACGCTTCGAGCAGGAACGAGAACTCGTCATCGACAACCGCGCCAACGGCAAACGCCAGGTCATCCACCGCTGGCTCAAGCTCAAGCCCGGAAAGACCTACTGCTTCGAGGGACAGTTCCGCATCGAGGACGGCAAGGCGCTCCAGCCGGTCAAGTTCGGCGGCTTCGTCCAGGTCAAGGGAAAGCCGACGCAGTGGCCGGCCGCCAGCCTCGGCAAGGAACCCTGCGACTGGAGACCGTGCAGCTTCGAGTACACACTCCCCTTCGGCGGCTCCTTCTGTCTCATCTACGGCATCGAAAATGGCGCCGGACGCATCCTGTTCCGCGACATCGCTGTCTTCGAAATCGATTAGATCCACAAAAGACACAAAATATACAAAAGAGCTAGTCTGTTCGCGGAGGAACCCTAACTCTTTATCCACAAAAGACACAAAGGATGAGTCCACAAAAGACACAAAATATACAAAAGAGCTAGTCTGTTCGCGGAGGAACCCTA
>CALZPA010000078.1 GCA_945827525.1 uncultured Lentisphaeria bacterium
GCGCCCTGCGGTGATGTGACCCGGAGAACCTGGCGCGTCGGCTTGTCGACGATGCACTCCTGGGGCTGTTGCGCCAGCCAGGCGTCGAAATCCTGGAACGCGTCGCGCCAGTCCGGCGCGACATAGCCACGCCAGCCATGGCTCGAAATGGGAAGGAAGAACAACTCAGTCATGGTCATGATGCGTGTGGGGAATGCCGCTGCTCCAGCAGGAAGTCGGCGAAGAAGGTGGTGCGACGGGTGAAGTCCTGGCCCTCACAGGCGCCCCGAACGGCGCCGCGCAGGTCTGGCAGCGTGTCCAGCGCCTGCGCTATCGCGTGTCGCGCAACGGGGACGGAGAAGGGTTCGGCAAGGACGAGCGACGGCGAGACGGCCGCCACATAGGGGCTGAAGCCGCAGAGCTCCGTGCATACGACGGGCAGCCCGCAGGCAAGCGCCTCCAGCAGCACCGAGCCCGCCCCCTCGCTGCGGGCAAGATGCACCATGAGGTCGGCGGCGCACAGCAGGTCGGGAATGTCGCTGCGCGGTCCGGTGAAGGCGAACCGCCCGGCGGGGAAGCGGTGCCGGCGGCGCAGCCTCTCGATGGCCTCGGGCGCGTCATTGCCGATGATGGCATAGTGGCACGGCAGCTCCAGCAGCGCGTCCAGCGCACGATCCATCCCCTTGACGCGCCAGTTGGTGCCGACGCTGACCACCAGCGGCACTCCCTCGGGAACGCCCAGAGACTGCCGCAGCCGCTGTCGCTGCTCCGCGCCGATGACATGGCCCGCGCACGCCGGATTGATGCCAGGCGGCAGCATGACGAGCCGCTCGGAAGACAGCCCCGGATAGTCGCGGAGAAAGTCCTGCCGCTGACGCTCGCTGATGAGGAGGAAGCGCGTATGGGGATTGACGACGACGGCGTTCTCCTGGCAGAGGATGGCGCGATAGCGCGGCAACAGCCGCAGCAGCGGCCAGAGCGGCTTCTGGCGCAGCGTGGTTCTCATGCAGGCGTCGGCGGCGAAGTAGACGTCGGCGCCGGGAAGGCGGTTCATGGCGACGGCGACATCGCCGGCGGCGCGCCGCTCGGCGGCCAGACGCGCGAACTCACGCCCAAACGACTCCATGCGTGACGTGTTGGTGAGCCCACGCGGCCTGACCAGGCGCAGCGAGAACCTCGGCGAGGACGGCTGTTCGCCGAGCCAGGAGGTCGTCAGACAGCAGACCTCCTCGCCTCGGCGAAGCAGCTCCTCGATGAGACGGAGCGCGTCCTTCTGGAGACCTCCGAAGGGAAAGTAGCGGTAGAGTCCGATGAGCGGCATGGCGACGACGACTCCTCAAGGACGGTTCGGCAGCCACCAGCGGACATACCAGTCGGCGAAGCGGCGCAGCCCTTCGGACAGCGGCGTGTCGGCGCGATGGCCGCAGTGGCGCTCCAGGGCGGTGGTGTCGGCGAAGGTGGCCTCGACGTCGCCGGGCTGAGCCGGCAGCGACTGCAGATGGGCCGCCAGGTCATAGCCTTCCGGCAGTGCGCCCGCCGCGGCCAGCGCGTCATGCAGCTCGGCGACGAACTGCCGCACGGTGACGGGATGTCCATGGCCGAGATTCAGCACCTGATGGGGCGGAAGGCCCTGTGGCGGGCGGGCGAGCACGCGCAGGATGCCGCTGGCCGTGTCGTCGATGTAGGTGAAGTCGCGCCATCCCTGTCCGTCGGCGAAGAGGGGGATGTCCTGGCCGGCGGCCATGCGGTCGGCGAAGCGGATGCAGGCCATGTCGGGGCGTCCCCAGGGGCCATAGACGGTGAAGAGGCGCAGTGCCGTGGCGGGGATGCGGTAGAGGGAGGCGTAGGCGGCGGCCAGGAGCTCGTCGCACTTCTTGGTGGCGGCGTAGAGCGAGACGGGCGAGTCGGTCCTGTCATGCTCGGCGTAGGGCTGTTTGTGGCTGTCGCCGTAGACGGAGGAGCTGGACGCATAGACCAGATGCCGCACAGGATGGTGCCGGCAGGCCTCGAGCAGGTTGAAGAAGCCGATGACGTTGCTGTCGATGTACGCCTGCGGACACTCGATGGAATGGCGCACGCCGGCCTGCGCCGCCAGATGGATGACGAGCGACGGACGGTAGTCGGCGAACACCGCCTCGAGCGCGGCGCGGTCGGCGATGTCGGCCTGGACGAAGCGCCAGGCGCAGTCGGAGTCCAGGGCAGCGTCGGCGAGCTGGGCCAGCCTGGCGCGCTTGAGCTGGGGCGAATAGTAGTCATTGAGGCTGTCGAGGCCGATGACCTTGCTGGGCGGACGCTCGGCGGCGAGCAGTAGCCTCGCGACCCGGCTGCCGATGAAGCCGGCCGCTCCGGTCACGAGAAGGGTCTGTCCGTGGATGTCGATGGTCTCGTCCTGCATGATGGCTGGTCTGGTTGCTGTTCCTGATGCTCGGACATAACTTAATGCCGAAAGCCGCGCCTGCCACCTCCCAGTTGCCAAAGCGCCTTTCCGCGTGTAAACTAATACGAAACGACGAACCATTCCCCGACCACGGACTGTCAACCCACTGACCTATCTATGGATCACTATACGACCGCGCCCGACTGGGCCGCACCGCTCCAGGCAACCGGCCTCGACAACCTCGTTGCCCTCCTGATGCACACGGAGGGAACCTGCCTCTCCATGCACAGCCGAGGCTCGACCTTCCGCTCCACCCTGAACGGCGGACAGACCGTCTACCTCAAGCGCGACCACTACACGATGCTCAAGGACATCTGCGGACAGCTCCTCCGCCTCGAGCGACCGCGCGCCAAGTCCGTCCGCGAGGCGATGGTCATCGAGCGCCTCCGCCAAGCCGGCTTCCGCGTGCCCGTCATCATCGCCTCCGGCTGGCGCTCACGGCTCCTCGGACTCCCCACCGTCGCCGGCATCATCATGCTCCCACTCCCAGGCGTCTCACTCGAAGACTACCTCGCACAGGAGACCGACCCCGAAAAGCGACACCAGGCCATCGCGCGATGCGAGGCCGTCCTCGATGAATTTCAGCAGCGCGGCGTCTACTGGCCCGACAGCAAGCCCGAGCACTTCCTCCTCCAGCCCGACGGCACCGTCGGACTCATCGACCTCGAACGCGTGGAATTCCGCCACGCCCCCCTCGACACCACCCGCGCCAACCGACAGCTCGCGCACTTCCGCAGAAGACTCCCGCGCTAACAGCCCACAGCTCACCGCAGACAGACGCGAAAAGGGCGCCAACCCCTGACGGGGCTGGCGCCCTTGCGCGTCTGAGCCTGCCCGGGTCGCCGTCAGCCTGCACCGACGACGACCGCGAGACGGCCCCTCGTCACGTCACATCACGCCTTGAGCGAGGCGCGGCGGTTCGCCTTCTTCTGCCAGCTGTTGATGAACGCGCTGGCGATGAAGATGGTCGAGTACGTGCCGATGAACAGACCCATGAACATCACCGTGGCGAAGTTCTGGATGTCGCCGCCCGAGAAGAGCATGATGGTCGCCACGACCAGGACGGTGGTCAAGGTCGTCAGCAACGTGCGCGACAGCGTGGCGTTGACGGCGGCATTGACGAGATCCGCGAACTTCATGTCGGGGCTGAGCTCCTTCATCTCACGGATACGGTCGAAGATGACGATGGTGTCGTTGAGCGAGTAGCCGACGATGGTCATCAGCGCGGCGATGACGCTCGGGTTGATGCGTCCGCCGAAGATGACGTAGAGGCCGCAGGCGCAGATGGCGTCATGGATGACGGCGATGACGGCGGCGAGACCGTACTTGAACTCGAAGCGGAACGCCAGGTAGCAGATGACGCCCAGCAGCGAGAGGATCGCGGAGACGATGGCACTGGTGCGGAACTGGCTGCCCACGTGGGCGCCGACAATCTTGGTGCCGCCGACATCCATCTTGGCGTCGGGGAACGCCTTCTGGAGGTCGTCGAGGAGCTGGTTGGGGTCGATGCGGTTCTGGACTTTGGCGAGTTCGGAGTCCTTGGCGCGGCGCTCGAGGTTGAGCTTGTCGGCGAGTTCGACGGCGGCCTTGGCGTCGGCGGCGGCCTTCTCCATGGCGGCCTTGGCGTCGGCCTGCGCCTTGGCGGCGGCCTCCTTGCCGTCCTCCTTGGCCTCGGCAAGCGCCTTGTCGGCGGCGGCGAGGGCGTCGTTGGCGGCGGCGAGGGCGTCGGCCTTGTCCTTGCGGTCCTGGTCGGCCTTGGCGAAGGCCTGGTTGGCGGCCTCGTAGGCGTCGATGGCGGCCTTCTCGGCGGCCTTCTCCTCGTCGGTCTTGGCCTCCTTGCCGATGGGCGTGGTGATTTCGAGGATTTCGGTTCCGCCCTCGCCCTTCTTGTAGCCGATCTGAGCCTGCTCCATGCCGGGGAGTCCGGCGGTCTTGGCGCGGATGTCCTCAACGGCGGGCTTGACCGCATCCTGGCCGATGGAGTAGGAGATCTGGGTGCCGCCCGCGAACTCGATGCTCAGCATGGAGTTGCCGCGGAGGACCATCACGACCAGCGAGACCACGATGACGGCGATGGAGGCGCGGACGCAGAGCTTGCGGTACTTGAGGAAGTCGATGTGCGGCGCCTTGAGGAACGCCACGGAGCGCATGGGCAGCTCGTGGAGGAGGTCGGCGTAGAGGAGGAGGTCGAAGATGGCGCGCGTCATCATGATGGCCGTGAACATGCTGGCGAAGATACCGCAGCTCAGCGTGACCGCGAAGCCCTTGATGGAGCCGCTGCCGTAGTGGTAGAGGAAGAAGCAGGTGATCAGCGTGGTGAGGTTCGAGTCGAAGATGCTGCTGAACGCGCGCTCGTAGCCGGACTTGACCGCGTTGGCCAGCGCCTTGCCCTTGCTGAGCTCCTCGCGGATGCGCTCGAAGATGAGGACGTTCGCGTCAACCGCCATACCGATGGTCAGCACCATACCCGCGATGCCAGGCATCGTGATGGTCGCCTTGAGCAGCGACATCGAGCCCAGAACCAGCAGCGTGTTCACCACCAGGGCCGCAATCGCAATCGCGCCCGCAACCCGATAGTACCACAGCATGAACACAATCACGAACAGCAGACCGATGATGCCCGACAGCAGACCGCTGCGGACCGCGTCGGCGCCCAGCGTCGGGTCTGTGCCGAACTCGCTGATGATGCGGATGTCAGCCGGCAGATTGCCGGACGAGATGACGGTGGCGAGCTGGCGGGCCTCCTCCAGGGTGAAGTCGCCGGTGATCTGCGCACTGCCGCCGGTGATGGCGTTCTGGATGGTCGGGGCGCTGTAGACCTTGCCGTCAAGCACGATGGCGAGCTGCTGGCCGACGTTCTCGCCGGTGACACGCCCGAACGCCTCGGCGCCCTGCTTGTTGAAGGAAAGCCCCACCGACCAGCGCCCATACTGGTCCTGCTGCGGAACGGCGCGCTCGATGTCCGAGCCCAGAACCTCGGTCGGCTCCTTGCGGATGCTGATGTCGTTCTCCGTCTCCTCGCCGTCCTCGGACTTGCCGACCAACGTGACCGTCATCATCTCGTAGGGCTTGTTGGTGGCCGGGTTCATGCCCGGCTGAAGCAGGTGGAACGACAGCTTCGCGGAGTCCTGGATGGTCTTGCGGTACCCGGCCTTGTCGCCCTCGCTGACGGCAGGCATCTTGACCGAGATGGACGTCGGGCCCTCGACGCGAATCTCGGGCTCGGTCACGCCCAGCTTGTTCAGGCGGTTGTCAAGGATCGTCCGGATCTGGTCGCGCGTCCACTCGATGTTCGCCTTCGGGTTCTTCGCGAGAACCTCATCGGCGTCGAAGCCGACGACGAACTCGGTGCCGCCCTGAAGGTCAAGGCCGAGGGTCAGCCGACCGGCCGTGAGGCGGCGCAGATACCGGAGGACGTTGGCGTTCGAGACGCGCTCGTTGCTCGAGACCTTCACATAGTGGTTGAGGCTGATGCGGGTCTGCTTGCCGTCGTTCGTGCCGGCCGCCTTCTCCAGAATGCGGTAGGACATCTTGGCGCGGTCCTCGGCCGAAAGGCTCTCGGGCAGGGCCTTGAGCTCGGCGTCCAGGCGCTTCTTCAGCTCCTGGTAGTTGGCGATGCGCTCGGGTGCGTTGTACGCCCGCAGCAGCTCCAGATACTCGGAGCTGGACTTGTCGGAAATGGCGCGAAGCTGCTCGGCGACCTTCTCCTTGCCGCCCTTCTCCTCCAGGACGCGGGCGTCCTTCTCGTACTCGGCGACACGGCGCTCCGCAAGCTTGGTGAATTCGGCGAGAATGTCGCGGTCCTTGATGGGGAACATCGACACCGTCCACCCAAGCACAATCGCCCCGATGATGATCCAGCGAATAATCAACGACTTTTTCATGCGTTCCTCAAACTATGTTGCTTCAGTGAAAATGCAGTCCTGTGGTTTCCCGGCGGCGGGGGGAGGCCTCCTCCGCCTGCCGGGCCACTCCCCGGAGTCCGCGCATGGGCCAGTCGCGCCCGACACGCCGGTCTGCCAGCATGGTGTGTGGCCGGGGAGAGGGGAGAGGTCACTTCTTCTCGGCGTCTCCGGCCTTCTTGCCCTTGTCATCCGCATCGTCCTCACGGAGATTGACCGCCTCGCGGACAAACTCGATGTTCGTCTTGTCGCTGACGCAGACGGTGACGGTCTTCTCGGTGACGGCGGTGACGGTGCCGAGGATGCCGCCAATCGTGCGCACGCTGTCGCCGGCCTTGATCCGCTTCTGCATCTCACGGCGCTCCTTCTCGCGCTTCTGCTGCGGACGCATCACCATGAAGTACATCAGGCCGAACATGACGACAAGCATCAGGATCATCTCCAGCCCGCCGCCGGCGCCCTGGCCGCCTTGTCCACCCTGACCGCCGGCCATCGCCAGCGTCCCCAAGAACGATGAAAGTATCGTCTCCACGTGTTTCTCCATTCTTCTAGATTGTTATGACTACACTATTAGCCTAATATTTTCACAAATCGGGAAAATAGTAAACATACCACAAAACAAGAAACATTCAATAGTGTGCGCCGCGTTTTTTCGCACCTGCGCCCCGCCAGGCAACTAGGGCAGCACGAGGGCTCCGGCTCGGTCCGTCCGCCAGAACGGCGCCCCCGTGGCCCGCCAGAGACGCGCCGCCCCGTCCGGAGCCACGCCCGTGACGGAGGCGTTGAAGCCCAGCGACGCCCCCGACGCGGGGCGACCGCCCAGCGCCGTCCAGGGTATCTGGAACTCAGCCGTCCAGCGGCCCGCGGCACGGCAGCTGCCATACTGGACTCCCTGCGCCGCCATCGCCCGTCGCAGCGGCGTGAGCCCCGAGTCGGCGACGCTCTCCCAGCGGCCGTCCGGATAGGCGCGGTAGACTACGGGACGCGTGTCGTCTGGTGGCTGCAGCGCCACTTCCAGCACGCCCTCGGAGCCGACGCCCAGCCGGACGTCGGCCGCCAGCAGCAGCCCGTCGTCGCCCGCCAGGGCGAGCAGCTTGGCCGGCGACTGCTCATCGCGCGAGCCGTCGGGACGGATGGCCAGCGGCGTGGCGGCGGCCGTCCGCCAGGCGCCGTCGGCGAGGTCGCCGTCAGGGACGACGGCCGCCGTCGCGGCGGCGACCTCCAGGCGTCCGGGCGGTGCGCTGATGGGCGCCGTCGGCAGCGGTCGGAGCTCGGGCGCCTGGCTGCGGCGCGACAGGCTGCGGAGCAGCAGTTGGCGGGCGTCAGGCAGCCGGCGGCGGCTGTCGTCGCGCTTCAGGCCGATGCGGTCGAAGGGGATGGACTCGAAGCCGGGAATGTGCTCGCGGACGGCGGCGAGGTCGGCGAGGCCGTAGTCGCCGTGGTCCGCGTCGCGGAAGCCGGGGTCGGCCAGCCCGTCCAGGTACCAGTTGTGCCGTTCGCCAAGGAACCGGCGCAACGGCTCCTTCATGCTGAGGCCCGTTCCCCCGACGACGAGATTGCGCTGGAACGTGTTGTGGAGCGGGAGCGCGGGCTGGTCGTCGAGGATGCGCGCCAGCCTCGGGTAGGCGAACGTCCAGGGTGGCCGCTGATAGTCGAGGGCTTGGAGCCTGGCGTGCAGATCCCAGGTGTCGTTCGGGCCGGCGTTCCAGCGGATGCGCGTGAGGCCGCGGTCGTCGAGGTGCAGCGCGGGACGGCAGTTGACGAAGACGTTGTTCTCGACGAGGTTGTCGCGGCCGCCGCCGATGAACACGGCGCGGCTCACGTCGGCGAAGACGTTGCCGACGATGGCGTCGCCGCTGTCGCAGTCGTCGAGGTAGACGCCCATGGACCAGCCGTCGAGGCCGCCGCTGTGGTGGATGTAGTTGTGGCGGACGACGTTGCCTCGGCTGGCCCAGCTGCGCCCGGTGTACAGGACGCCGGCGTCGCCGGTCTCCAGGCAGGCGCTGAAGATGTCGTTGAGCTCGATGAGATGCTCGTTGCCGCCATACAGGATGGCCGAGTGCGGCAGGTCATGGATGAGGTTGCTCCGCACCACGCTGCCGACGCCGCCCAGATGGACGGCCGCGCACTGGCTCAGGCTGAGCTGGCCGACGCGCCAGATGTGGCAGTTCTCCACCAGGTTGTCCGCGCGCTCGAGCGCACGGCGGTCGCCGCCCGTGACGCGGACGCCGCTGCCGCCAAGGTCGCTGAGGTCGCAGCCGCGAAGGACGTTGCGGCGCCCCCGGATGGTCACCGCGTCGCCGCCGAGATGGCGGAATGTGCAGCCGATGGCCGCGTTGTCGTCGCCGACGATGGCCAGGCCGTCGCCATGCGACTCCTCGAAGGTCAGATGCTCCAGCCGGACGCGGCTCACGCCGTCCAGACGGACAAGCGGCTCCGCCAGCGTGGCGTAGGCGATGCGCTCCCCCGGACGCTCCGGCGGCAGCCAGGCGTAGAGCAGCGACGTCCCCGGCTCCAAGCACCACTGACCCTCGCGCTCCAGACCCTCCAGCAGATTCAACGCCCGAAAACGGCGCGGCTGGCGGTTCCACGCCGCCGACGGCCCGACGCCATACGCGCTCCGCGCAGAGTCCAGCGTGACCGTGCCCGCCGACACGTCGACGGCGGCGACGCGCAGCATCTCGTCATACCAGTCATGACACCAGAAGCCATGCAGCCAGACGCCGCCCGGCACCCTGGCCCAGGCCGCCAGCGGCGCCTCATGACCCAGACGCAGCACCGCCCCGCGACCAGGCTCCCCGTCCTGCGCCCGCGCACCGCGGTCCACCACCTGCCCCAGCAGCGCCCAGCCACGCGACGGCCAGCGCGACAGCTCCTGACGACGCCCATTCACATACAGCTCGCGCCACGGCCCCGCCCCACGCAGGGGCGACCCCGGCTCCGACACCACACCCAGACCCAGCGCCGACAAGTCAAGCACCCGCACCAGCCCACGCGACGACGGCGGCAGACGGCGCAGCGTCACCGCGTCCTCCACCGGACGAAAGTCCGCACGGCGAAGCTCCCTCGCCCCCGACAGCACCGTCGTGCCGTCCGGAGAACCCGCGATGACCAGACACCCACGCCCCGGCGTGTCCTCGGCTCCCAGCGTCAGACTCGACGACAGCTCATGACGCCCCGACGCCAGACGGATGACAAAGCGCTCCGCAGGCAACGAGCGCGAACGCTGCAGCGCTCGATACTGCCGCAGCGCACGATCCAGCGTCCGAAACGGCGCCTCCGGAGACCCCGGATACTCATCCGATCCCCTGACGCCATCCACATGATACACGACGGCGCGGCTGTCCAGCTCCACCCCGCCCGCCGCCGCCCACCCCAGCGACAGCGACAGCGCGACGAACACCACACCAGCGACTCTCGACCACATCTTCCTTGGCTCCTCTTTGGCTTGAAACATGAACAGGCGAACATTCAAAAGCCTAATATGCCTCCTCTGACCGGATTTTCAACGTGCCGACACCACGAAACTGCAATCCACGCCACCCCATTCCCCCTATTGACAGACCACTGGTTTTAGCTTATATTTAAGATATAGAATGACGGGCCGTCCGGCCATCGCCACCCTCACTTCCTTCCCCCCAGTTCCCATCAGTCTACCGCCGCAGAGGAGAAACCATGCCCACGAGCAACCGCTTTGCCTACCAGTCCCTGGCCGAGGTGCGCCGGGACGCCGAGGAGCTCCACGTCGCCGACACGCTGCGCTTCAGCGAGGACATCTCCGTGCTGCACACCCCCCTCACCCTCCCCAACGGCGCCACCCTCCCCAACCGCTTCGTCGTCCATCCCATGGAGGGCTTCGACTCCCTCCCCAACGGCGCACCCGGCGAACTTGCGTTCCGGCGCTACCGCCGCTACGCCGAGGGCGGCTTCGGACTCATCTGGTTCGAGGCGACCGCCGTCCTCTTCGAGGCGCGCTCCAACCCCTGCCAGCTCTGGCTCAACGACGACAACTGGACCGTCTTCCGCGACCTCGTCGCCGCCACCAAGAAGGCCGGACGCGACGCCCACGGCGTCGAGCCCATGATGGTCATCCAGCTCACCCACTCCGGACGCTACAGCCGCCCACTCGGCTACCCACAGCCCCTCATCGCGCACCACTCCCGCTTCCTTGACCCCATCCATCACCTCACCCCCGACTACCCCCTCGTCTCCGACGAGTACCTCGACCAGCTCCAGCGACACTTCGTCCACGCCGCCCAGCTCGCCGAAAAGGCCGGCTTCGACGGCATCGACCTCAAGGGCTGCCACCGCTACCTCATGGCCGAACTCCTCGCCTCCTACACCCGCACCAACAGCCGCTACGGCGGCGAAGCCCTCGAGAACCGCTCACGCCTCATGCGCGAGACCCTCGCCGCCATCCGCCGCGAAACCTCGCGCATCTTCGTCACCACACGCATGAACGCCACCGACGAGATGCCCTACCCCTACGGCTTCGGCATGGCCCACGACGGCTCCATGAACGTCGACCTCACCGAGACGCTCGACTACATCCGACAGCTCCGCCAGTTCGACATGCCCTTCATCAACGTCACCATCGCCAACCCCTACTACCAGCCCTTCTACGGACGCCCCTTCGACATCCCCGTCATCGGCACACCCGCCTCCCCCGAACACCCCATGACCGGCGTCGCCCGCTTCCTCGCCATCGTCGCCCAAGTCCAGCGCGCCAACCCTGGCTTCCCCATCATCGCCACCGGCTACACCTGGCTCCGACAGTTCGCCCCCAACGCCGCCGCCGCCTCCATCCTCAACGGCGAGGCCTCCCTCGTCGGCTTCGGACGCGGCTCCTTCGCCTACCCCGACATGCCCGCCGACCTCGCCCGCAACGGACACCTGACCCCCAGCAAGTGCTGCATCACCTGCTCGCGCTGCACCCAGATCATGCGCGACGGCGCACACACCGGCTGCGTCATCCGCGACGCCGCCACCTACAAGACCCCCTACGACCTCTCCCGACAGTTCGCCACCGGAAAGGCCGCCGTCGCCGAATTCCTCGTCGCCAACGCCACCCCGGCCTTCCCCGCCGACACGGACGCCGCCCACGCCACCGCGTTCCTCAAGACCTACGCCAAGGGAGACCTCCGCGAAGCCGTCCGCATGCTGCGCCAGGGCTTCGCCAAAGGCTGCGACCAGACCTGCGCCGCCGACGGCACACCCGCCCCGCAGCCCGTCCGCGACGCCGCCGACACCCTCGCCCGCTACGCCGACATGTGCCAGCTCGAAGGCTAGCCCCCTCCCCCCCCACACACAACCCAGTCCAGAAGGCAACGCCCCAGCATGTCCACCAACAGCAAGACCATCTACATTCTGCCGAACGCACACCTCGACCCCGTCTGGCTCTGGGACTGGAAGGAGGGCTGCAGCGAGGCCCTCCGCACCTGCCGCGCCATGGTGCGACTCCTCGACGACTACCCCGAACTCAAGTTCAACCGAGGCGAGGCCCTCATCTACGAGTACATCGCCGAATTCGACCCGCAGCTCTTCGCCCGCATCCGTGACCTCATCCGCGAGGGACGCTGGGGCGTCATCGGCGGCAACGCCGTCCAGCCCGACACCAACATGCCCTCCACCACCGCCATGCTCCACCAGTTCCGCTACGGCACGCACTACTTCCGCCAGCATCTCGGCGTCCGCGTCCGCACCGCCTGGGCCGCCGACTCCTTCGGACATTCCGCCGGACTCCCCGACATCCTCACCCAGGCAGGCATGACCCGCTTCGCCTGCACCCGCCCCCAGCCCAACCTCCTCAAGCTCCCCGGAGAGACCTTCTGGTGGGAGGGCGTCAGCGGCGCGCGCATCCTCGCCACCCGACTCGACATCGGCTGGTACGGCGCCAACGACGACGAAATGACCACACGACTCGACCGCCTCCTCGACGCCTACGCCGACCGACCCGTCCGCACCATCGCCACCGGCTGCGGCTGCGGCGACCACGGCGGCGGCACCACCCGACACCAGCTCGACGACATCCAGGCCTGGCGCGACGCTCACCCCGACGTCGACGTCCGCTTCGCCACCTTCGACGAGTACTTCGACGCCCTCGAGGCCGAAATCGCCACCGGAGCCTGGGACGTCCCCGTCCACCGAGGCGAGATGAACTTCTGCCTCCGTGGCTGCTACGCCTCCATGGCCGGCGTCAAGCGCCAGTACCGCCGCATGGAGTCCGCCGTCCGACTCGCCGACCGCGTCTGCCTCCTCGCCGAGGAATTCCCCAAGGCCTGCACAGCAGAGGCCGACGCCGAATGGCGCGCCGTCCTCTACAACAGCTTCCATGACATCCTCCCCGGCAGCGCCATCGAACGCGCCCTGGAACAGCAGACCGACCAGATGCGCGGCGCCGTCCGCAGCGCCGAGACGCGCGCCTACCGCTCGCTCGTCCAGCTCTCCCAGCGCGTCCGCGTGACCGTCCCCACACCCGGCCAGTACCTCCCCGAACTGGCCCCCCTGTTCGTCTTCAACCCCACGCCACACCCCTACCGGGGACTCGCCGAGGTCGAGACCTGCTTCGACTACCGCCCCTGCACCCTCCCCCCCGACGCCGACTGGCTCGAAGTCCTCGACGCCCAAGACCAACCCGTCCCCTTCCAGCGCGTCGCCAACGACGGCAACTTCTGCGGCAACGGCTGGCGCGCCCGCGTCCTCGCCCCCGTCGACATCCCCCCGTTCGGCTGGACACAGCTCAAGGTCGGCGTCGACCCCGAACCCAAACGCATCGCCCACAACCCCGACGCCGACCGCGCCGAGGCCTGCGGCCCCGCCGCCATCCGCAACGGACACCTCACCATCACCGCACAGCCCGGCACCCGCGCCATCGTCATCAGCCGCCCCGGACAGCCCGACATCCCCCTCTCCTTCGCCCTCTACGACGACCGAGGCGGCAGCTGGGGCGGCGGCGAAAGCGAACCCGCCGTCCAACTCCAGCAGCTCGTCGCCGTCTGGACCATCGCCCAGGCCAAGGTCACCGAAGACGGCCCCCTCCGCGCCGCACTCTTCGTCCGACTCGACGGCAGACAGTCCTCCCTCGACCTCACCATCCGCCTCGAACGCGGCGCCAACGCCTTCTCCGCCGACACGCGACTCCTCTGGAACGAACGCGGCACTCGACTCAAACTACGACTCCCCGCCGGCGACACCGCCCTCTACGACGTCCCCGGAGGCGAATGCCGACGCGGACAGACCGGACAAGTCCCAGGCATCCGCTACGTCAGAGTCCTCGGCGACGACGGCCACACCTCCTGCGCCTTCGCCGCCAACGGCGGCTACGGCTACGACATGATGAACGGACACTTCACCTGGACGCTCCAGCGCAGCTCCCTCTACGCCACCAACGGCAACGACATCAATCCCCTCGACCACCCCGAACGCCCCTGCGAACGCGGCGAAATCAAGCAGTCCTTCGCCTGGGCAGCCTCCCCAGACCAGGCACCCGCCCTCGCCGACGCCCTCGACTTCCCCCTCCAGTGGTTCCTCTCCTGGCCCCACGACGGCGAACTCCCACCCACCGGCTCCCTCTCACCCCTCTCCCTCCCCCCGCACATCGACCTCGCCGACGCCTTCGTCGACGACGGCATCCTCAACCTCGTCCTCCAGAACCGCTCGGACACCCCCGCCACCATCACCCTCCGCGGACACGACGTCACCCTCCCACCTTGGGTCCTCGTCACCGTCCCCATGGCCTGATGCCACCCATCCCGACGGCGCCCCCGCCGTCGGGCGAAAGCCCGCCGAGCGAAGCGAGGCCTGTCCCGACGGCGTCCTCCCAGGGAACGCCAACGATTGGGCTGGAAGTTCTCCGCGCGG
>CALZPA010000079.1 GCA_945827525.1 uncultured Lentisphaeria bacterium
TTCATAGGTCAAGCTACATAATATAACCCCCTCACGCGCTTTCTCCCCCCCATCTCTCACCGAAATCGCACACGACTCCCGGCAAATGACCGGAAAGCCCTCGAACACCCCACACCCACACCCACATCCCTCAATCCATTAACTGACTAACAAATGTTTTCATATCCTGCATCTGGCGCGGACGCCTCCCATGTGTTTTGTTGACACTTCATTGAAATATGGACGAGAGGCACTATTGTTAATGTGGGAGTTTAACGTCTGTCTGCTTCATCCATGGATACCTCATCCTTACTGCCATACCTCATCTTCCTGGCCCTCCTGGTGTTCACCATCGCCATGACCTGGGCCTTCACGGAAATTCACCGGCTACAGATCAAGAACCGTAGCCTGCTCGCCCACGCCGAGGCCAGCCGCCGCGCCATCGGCGTCTTCATCAACAAGCTCGGCGAGCAGAAGGAAATCTACGACGCACTCAACATCATCGCCCCGCAAATCTGCGAGGACATCGACGCCGAGTCCGTCGGCATCTTCGTCCCCGACATCAATGCCCCGCACGGACGACTCTCCCTCCACGGCGCCTCCTGCACCAGCGCCTTCCCCATCCTCACCGCCAGCGCCTCCCACACCCCTCGCGTCTTCCACGACCCTCGCGAACGAACCGCTTTCTTCCGCCGAGAGACCATCGACGAGAACGACCGCACCTTCCTCGGAGAAGCCTACCGCCTCCGACAGCGCATCCTCCTCAACCTCGATGAGGTCAAACTCGCCAGACAGCCCCTCCCCGCCAACGTCCGTACCCTCATGATCCTCCCACTCATCTGCGCCGAACGCTTCGCCGGACTCATCGTCGCCGTCAACCGAGGACACCATAAGCGCGACTTCACCGAGGAAGACCTCGACCAGTTCGCCGAACTCTCCGCTCTCGTCGGCATGACCGCCAGCCTCGTCACCATCTACGGCGAACGAGCCAAGCAAGACCGCATCCGCAGCGAAATCGCCTTCTCCGTCGAACTCCAGAAGGCACTCCTCCCCGCCATCCCAAAACACGTCGGCCCCATCGCCTTCGCCGCCATCAACAAGTCCTGCCACGAAGTCTCTGGTGACTTCTACGACTTCGTCTCCCTCGACAACGGCAGAGTCCTCACACTCGTCGCCGACGCCACCGGAAAGGGACTCCCCGCCTGCATGATGACCTCCATGTGCCGCAGCTTCGTCCGCTCCCTCGCCGAACGATACACCACACTCAAGCAATTCATGCTCGACCTCAACCGACTCGTCTTCGAAAACTCCGACGACTCACACTACCTCACCGCCAACGTCATCGTCATCGACCCCAAAAACCGAACCTGCGACATCGCCTGCGCCGGACATCCCCCCATCCTCTTCGCACACCACGACGGCACCCTCGAAACCGTCAAGCCCGAAGGCTCCGCACTCGGCATGTGGCCCAACGACCTCACCGACTTCGACACCAAACTCCTCCCACTCGAACCAGGCGCCTCTCTCTGCATCTTCACCGACGGCATCACCGAAGCCCTCGACGAGGACGGCAACGAATACGGACTCCAACGACTCGAAACCCTCTGGAAATCCATCGCTCACCATAAGCCCGAACCCAACGAGGCCATCAACTCCATCCTCCTCGACACCCACGACTTCGCCGACGGCGAACCACAGTCCGACGACCAGACCATCATGGTCATCACCGCAAACTGATCGCCACACCACACCACTCACTCACACACACGACCTACCCGCCCATGTTCCTCCTGCTCTACAGCATCCTCTTCCCCATCGCCTTCCTCCTCTATCTCCCCTTCTATCTCGTCCACATCTTCCGCCGAGGCGGTCTCTCCGTCGACTTCTGGGAACGCATCGCCATCTACACCAAGGCCAAACGACAGCGCCTCGCACAACTCGACCACCCCATCTGGATCCACGCCGTCTCCGTCGGCGAAACCGTCGCCGCACTCACCTTCATCCGACGCTGGCGCGAACACGCCCCAAACCAGCCCTTCGTCTTCTCCGCCAGCACCTCCACCGGCTTCGCCACCGCCTGCAAAAAGCTCCCCAAGGATATCGTCCCCATCTACTGCCCCATCGACTGCTTCTTCGCCGTCACCCGTGCCATGCACGCCATCCGACCCGCCATGCTCTGCATCTTCGAGGTCGAAATCTGGCCCAACCTCATCGCCGCAGCCAAACGAAACGGCGCCAAGGTCGTCCTCGTCAACGGACGAATGTCCGACCACTCCAGCCTCGGCTACGCCCGCTGGAAGACCATCTTCGCTCCCATCTTCCGCTCCTTCGACGCCATCTGCGTCCAGACCGAAGAGGACAAGCTCCGCATCGAACGCGTCATCGGCACCGACCCGAGACTCCATGTCTGCGACACCATGAAATTCGACCAGATCCCAGACGTCGCCGCCAACGACTTCACACCACAGCTCACCAAGGCCTTCGGCCCCTCCCACAAGCTCATCTTCACCGCCGGCAGCACCCACCCCGGAGAGGAAGACCTCATGTGCGACGCCTTCACCACCGCACGAGCCAAACACCCCGAACTCGCCATGGTCCTCGTCCCGCGACACTGCGAACGCGCCGCCGACGTCGCCGCCATCGTCCGCCGACACGGACTCTCCTGCCGCTTCTCTTTCCACGACTCACCCGACGCCGAACGCGCCGACACCCCCGCTCCCGTCGACGTCCTCATCGTCAACACCACCGGCGAACTCATGAACGTCTTCGCCGCCTCCGACATCGCCTTCGTCGGCAAAAGCACCGCCGGACAGACCGGCGGACACAACATCATCGAACCCGCCATCTTCGCCAAACCCGTCCTCTACGGCCCACACCTCGAAAACTTCCGGCAGGTCGACGACATCTTCCAAAACGCGCACGCCGCCATCCGACTCGCCAACGACGACGAACTCGCACCATGCCTCCTCAAACTCGCCGATGACCCCTCCCTCCGCGCCGAACTCGGACAAAAGGCTCGCGCCGTCGTCGAACAGCGCCGCGGTGCCATCGACCGCACACTCAACGTCATCAACAACGTCCAACATCCCTAATCAACAACACCTGAAGCAACTCCTTTGTGCCCTTTTGAGTTTTTTTGTGTTTTGTGGACATAATCTTTTTTGAGTGTTTTGAGTGTTTTGTGGACATAATCTTTTTTTGAGTGTTTTGAGTATTTTGTGGACTCAATCAGAAAGATGACCGGCACGATTTTCGACATTCAGCACTTCTCCCTCCACGACGGCCCCGGCATCCGCACCACCGTCTTCCTCAAGGGCTGCCCCCTGCGCTGCCTCTGGTGCCATAACCCCGAGTCACAGACCGTCGCCCCACAGCTCCTCTTCACCCCACAACGCTGCATCGGCGACGGCGCCTGCCTCGCCGTCTGCCCCCTCCACTCCCTCGCACCCGACGGCACCCACCTCATCGACCGCGACCAGTGCCGCGCCTGCGGCAAATGCGCCCAGGAATGCTACGCCGAAGCCCTCGAAATCTCCGGACGAACCGTCTCCGTCGAGGAGGTCATCCGCGACGTCGCCACCGACGCCCCCTACTACGAAACCTCACACGGCGGAATGACACTCTCCGGCGGCGAACCGCTCCTCCAGCCCGACTTCTCGCTCGAACTGCTCCGCGCCGCCAAGACCCAGGGCTTCTCAACCGCCATCGAAACCTCCGGCTTCGCCGCCTGGCAAACCCTCCACCAACTCCTCCCATACCTCGACCACCTCATGTTCGACGTCAAGGAAACCGACGACCAGCGACACCACGCCCTCACCGGCGTCCCCTTCGCACCCATCCGCGACAACCTGCTCCGACTCGACGCCGAAGCCATCCCCGTCCTCGTCCGACTCCCCCTCGTCCCCAACGTCAACGACTCCCCCGCACACCTCCAGGCCGTCGGACGCCTCGCCCAGCAACTCAAACACGCCATCGGCTTCGAAATCATGCCCTATCACCCCCTCGGTGAAGGCAAAAGACAGCGACTCGGACTCCCACCACACCCCTTCTCCGTCCCCTCGAACGACACCATCCATTCCTGGAAACAAACCCTCCTCAACGCCGGCGTCAACGTCATCAACAAGTAACAGTCCTTGTGACTTTTTTGTGTTTTTTGTGTTTTTTGTGGACAAAAGTAAAGAAAAATGAAATCCCTTGGCCTTCTGCTGCTTCTGCTTGGCATCATCCTCTTCAGCACCATTGAGCTGTGCCAGAAATTCATCGTCGCCCAGTGCGGCGAGCACATCGACCCCTACATCATGGTCTTTCTGCGCTTCACCATCACGGGCCTGCTGCTCCTCGCCATCGGACTGCCGCTGCTCAAACGACAGCACCGCCGCGTCACCGCCACCGACTGGCTCTACTTCCTCGTCAATGGCATCGTCGGCATCACCATCTGCCTCAGCTTCTTCCACTACGGCATCGACCTCTTCACCAACGCCTCCTCCGCCGCCGTCGTCTTCAGCGCCAACGCCGTCTACGTCGTCATCCTCGCGCGCTTCATCAACGACGAACCCTGGACGCTCGGCAAATGGCTCGCCATGCTCATCGGCCTCACCGGCATCTCCTTCTTCGTCTTCGAAAAGGGAACACCCGACATCGAAACACTCAAGGCACTCGGCGTCATGTCGCTCAGCGCTCTCCTCTTCGCCTTCAGCGTCTGCTTCACCAAACGCACCGTCGCCCGCTGCGGCGCCATGGTCTACATGGGCGGCTCCTCCATCATCGGCGGACTCCTCGCACTGCCCGTCTTCTTCGCACTCTCCGACAAGACCTTCATGCAGGCCGTCGAACCCATCTCCAGAGCCATCCCCAGCATGACCTACTTCGTCCTCGTCGCCACCGCCTTCGCCTACTGGGTCTACTACATCGGACTCTCCAAAACCTCCGCCTTCCACGCCTCCATGGCCTTCATGCTCAAGCCTGTCCTCGCCTGCGCACTCGCTCAGCTCGCCGTCGCCACCGGACTCATCGCCAGCGAACGACCCATGAACGCCTGGACCTACGCCGGCGCCGCCCTCATCATCGTCGCCATGCTCCTCGCTCAGCTCAGCGCCCGAAAGGTCGCCCACAAATAACGCCACCCCATGAGCACTCCCGAACCCAAAACGCCAGACGCCTTCTCATTCCCCGTCATCGGCGTCATGCACAGTTGCTTCATGGCCAAATTCGGCGTCCCAAGACAACCCGGACTCATCCCCGAGGCCACCGGCTACATCGAACTCCAGCCGCCCTTCAACCAGCCCAACACCGTCCGAGGCCTCGAGCAGTTCTCACACCTCTGGCTCTGCTTCGTCTTCCACCACAATCTCCGCGACGGCTGGAAGGCCACCGTCAGACCTCCACGACTCGGAGGCGACACGCGACTCGGTGTCTTCGCCACTCGCTCCCCTTTCCGGCCCAGCCCCATCGGACTCTCCGTCGTCAAGCTCCAGCATCTCGAACTCAAAGACCACGGCATCATCCGTATCCACGTCCAGGGCCAGGATCTCGTCGACGGCACCCCCATCATCGACATCAAACCCTATATCCCCTACACCGACGCCATCCCAGACGCCAACGCCGGTTTCGCCGCCGACTCTCCTTCCCCCAACGCACTCCCCGTCTCACTCTCCCCACACGCCGAACAGCTCTTCCAGACCCTCGAACGACACGGACTCACCACCCTCCGGACACTCGCACTCAAGGTCATCGCCGCCGACCCCAGACCCGCCTACCAGAAAGACCCTCACCGTACCTACGGCGTCTTCCTCAACGGCTTCGAAATCGTCTGGAAAATGGACGGCGACCACGCCATCGTCACCGATGTCCGTAAAGCCCCCAAAAATTAACACCCTCTTTTTTTGAGCTTTTTTGTGTGTTTTGTGGACAAAAAAGCTCATCCAACTTTTTTTGCGCTTTTGAGCTTTTTTGTGTGTTTTGTGGACAAAACAATCAGAAGAGCGTCTCCTCCACCACCAGGCACAGCGCGTGATACACCGGCAGATGCAGCTCCTGTACCTTGAACGTCTCCGTCTCCGGCACACACACGCACACGTCCGACAGCGACTTCAGCAACCCGCCGCCACGCCCCGTCATCCCAATCACCGACATCCCACGCAGCTTCGCCACCTGACACGCCAACGCCACATTCCGAGCGTTCCCAGACGTGCTCAGACCGATCAGGACATCACCACGACGCCCCAGCGCATACAGTTGCTGCGCCGGACCCAAATCGCCTCCCAAATCGTTCTGCACCGCCGTCGTGATGCCCTCCTGGCTCATCAGAGACATCGCCCGCAACCCACACTGCAGACGCGCCGACAAATACGCCCCGTCCGGCAGCCCGCTCAACGCCTCCACATCCTCACGCGGTACCGGACGACGCTTCACAAACCCCTTCATCAGCTCCCCCACCAGATGCGACGCATCCGCCGCACTCCCCCCATTCCCCGCCACATACACCGTCCCCCCGCCGCGATAGCACGACACCACCACCTCGCACGCCGCACGAACCGACGCCTCCACGCACGACAACGACGGATAACGACTCACCAGCTCCTCTATCCTGTCCATACCCATAACCTTCCTGCTTCTAGTCTCAAACTTCCGCGAGACAAAAATTTGATTTCTCGGCAAGGCATAATATAATGTACTCCCTACCCATTCACAACCTGACCCGCCCGAGCTCACGATCAGCGCTCCGCTGACCGACCGTCTTGACGTGTGCCAGTGAACCAGGCTCCAGCAACACCCGCTCTCATCAAATTCCACCCCTGTTGATAACTTGTCAACAACCCGTGCGAATTCCTGCGCACAATCCTGTTGAATTCTTGTCCCAAAAGTTATCAACAAGAATTCAACACCACTTGTGAACAGTATCTAACCTATTGCTGTCCAGTGGTTTGATTGAGAATTTCGCGAGTTGTTACGGAACTTATTACTAGAAATTTCAAATTCTTAAATTCTATATCTAGTCAGCAGGCTACCAGGCCGAGGAGTGTCGACAACCATGAAGTTCACCATTACGCGGGACAATCTCAAGCAGGCGACCATGAAGGTCATCAGCGCCATCAGCAACCGCATCACGCTCCCCGTGATGCAGAACATCCTGGTCGAGGCTGAAGGCGACGCCGTCACCCTGACCGCCTCCGACCTCGAGATCACCATCAGCGCCACCGTCCCCGCACTCATCTTCGAGCCAGGCGCAACCACCGTCCCCGCCCAGAAGCTCGCCAAAATCGCCAGCGACCTCCCTGCCGGTGACGTCACCGCGGAAAACGAGAAGGACAGCGAACTCAAAATCGCCTCCGGACGGGTCGTCTTCAGACTCCACTGCATCTCCGCCGATAGCTACCAGAAACCCGAGGACTTCGAGGAGGACTGGGCCTTCTCCATGCCCGCTCAGGAACTCAACCGCTGCATCGCCAAGGTCGCCTACGCCATCAGCGACGACAGCCACCGACCCGCCCTCACCGGCATCTACATTGCCTCCAAGGACGGCGGACTCACCATCGTCGCCACCGACGGCCGCAGACTCGCACTCGTCGAACGCCCGCAAAACGTCACCGTCCAGACCGACGGCGACCTCATCATGCCCGGACGACTCACCACCATCCTCAAAGGACTCGACTCCGGTGACTGCCAGGTTCGCGCCAACAGCACCTACGTCTCCTTCGTCACCTCCGACACCACCATCAACAGCAAGCTCATCGCCGGAAACTACCCCAACTACCGACAGGTCATCCCCAGCACCTTCGCCAACGAAGTCCAAATCCCACGAGCCGAAATCTCCGCCGCACTCAAGCGCATCTCCATCATGATCCCGCAGGATCAGGACAACAGCTCCTTCAAGCTCACCCTCGAACCCGGCATCCTCACCATCTTCGCACAAAGCCAGGAATACGGCGACGCCACCGAAAACATCGACCTCGACTACCACGGCGAACCCTTCAACGTCTGCTTCGCACCCAATCTCTTCAACGACCCACTCAAGGTACTCGAGGCCGACAATCTCTCCATGAGCTTCACCGATGACCTCAGCCCCGTCAGAATCTCCGGCGACATCGGCTTCACCTACATCCTCATGCCTATCCGCAACTGACGACGAGCCTTCAGCGGTGTCCTCCGGTTCTGGCGTCGGTTCCGCTGCCCCACATCCTCATGCCTATCCGCAACTGACGACGAGCCTCCCCCCTCCTCGTCACACGCTCACAGATGCTCCATTCCCTCGCCATCCGCAACTTCCGTAACCTCGACAGCCTGGAGCTCACACTCGCTCCAGGCTGCAACGCCCTCATCGGACCCAACGGACAGGGAAAGACCAATATCCTCGAAGCCGTCTACTACCTCGCACTCCTGCGCTCATTCCGCACCACACGCATCAACGACCTCAAACAGTGGCAGCATGACGTCTTCAGACTCCAGGGATGCTGCCAGTACGCACCCAACCTCCCGCAGACCGAACTCGATGTCACCTACGGCACCGACCGCCGACTCGCACTCGACGGACTCCCCGTCTACCGAACCAGCGAATTCATCAACCGCTTCCTCTGCGTCACCTTCATCCCACAGGATCTTGACCTCATCCAAGGCCCCGAAACCCTCCGGCGACGCTTCATGGACATCGCCCTCTCGCAGCTCTCACCCGCCTACCTCCGTAACCTCCAGGCCTATCAGGAGGCCCTCAAGTCCAGAAACGCTCTCCTCAAAGACCACCAGAACTTCCAGCGACAGGTCCTCCTGGCCTACGACGACGTCCTCGTACAAAAGGGCGTCCTCATCGAACAGGAACGGCAACGCTTCATCTCACGCCTCAATCAGACGCTCATCCAGCAGTCCGGACAACTCATCGAGGACGGCCGTAAACTCACCGCTGCCTATCTCTCCGGCATCGGACACCTCCTCCAAAGCGACACCGACCTCCTCGAGGCCGACACCCTCGCACAACGCTTCCACGACACCCTAGACAAGCAGTTCGAACGCGACTGCCGAGACGGCTACACCCACTGCGGCCCCCACCGCGCCGGCATGGCCTGCCTCCTCAACGACACCTCCCTCGTCCACTTCGGCTCCGCCGGCGAATGTCGCATGGCCTCCCTCGCACTCAAATTCGCCTGCCTCCACGTCATCCGACAGCAATTCCCCGCCGCCGATGTCACCCTCCTCATCGATGACGTCATCGGCGAACTCGACGCCCGCCGTCAGCTCAACTTCTTCTCTCTCCTCCACTCCCACGGCCAGATCCTCTTCGCCGGCACCTCCCTCCCCGACGCCCTCCCACACTGCGATGCCATCTTCCATCTCGCCGGCGGACGTATCCTCCCCACCCCATAGGCTCAGACAACTTCTTTCTTTTGTGTCTTTTTGTGCCTTTTGTGGAATAATATTTTTTGTGTCTTTTGTGCCTTTTGTGGATAAAAAAAGCACAAATTAGCAATAATCGCGAATGCGCTTCACGGCCTGAATGATGTCCTCCGCCTGAGGCAGCACGAACTTCTCCAGCTCCAGCGAACTGGGAATGGGGGTGTCAGCCGCGCCCACGCGCATCACCGGCGCCTCCAGGCTGTCCAGGCAATGCTCCGCAATCAGAGCCGACACTTCCGCGCCCACGCCCCCCGTCAGACACGCCTCCTCCACGATGATCGCCTTCCCCGTCTTCCGCACGCTCGCAAAGATCGTCTCCCTGTCCAGCGGCTGCAGCGACACCAGGTCGACGATCTCCAAGTCGATCCCCAGCGGCTTCAGCGCCAGCTTCACCGCCTGACACACCGGCGTCATCGACGAATAGCAGAACACGGAGATGTCCGTCCCAGGCGACGTCACGATGGCCTTGTCGATAGGCAGCGTGTAGTCGTTCTCCGGCACAAAGCCCTTCTGTGGATACAGACGCTTGTTCTCGATGAACACCACAGGATTGTCGTCACGGATGGCCGTCTTCAGCATCCCCTTCACCTGATACGCCGACGACGGCGCCACCACCTTCAGCCCCGGAATCCCCACCAGCAGGCTGGACAGCATCTGCGAATGGCTGGGCCCGTATCCTCCCTTCGCCCCGCCTGGTGTCCGCAGCACCATCGGCACCTTCACCTGCCCATGATACATATAGTGCAGTTTGCTGGCGCTGTTCAGCAACTGATCCAGCGCCAGCGCGATGAAGTCCATGAACATGATCTCGACCACCGGACGCATCCCCAGCATGGCGGCCCCAACTCCAATGCCCGTGATGGTGTTCTCGGAAATGGGCGTCTCCCACAGCCGCTCCGCACCATACTTGTCCCACAGACCCTTGGTGACGCCAAACGCACCCCCGTATTTCCCAATGTCCTCGCCAATGAGCACCACGTTATGGTCGCGCGACAGCTCCTCGTCCAGAGCCTCGTTCACTGCTTTTGAATAGTAGATTTCTGGCATAGCGCCTTGTCCCGTGGCGCCAATTCATTGGCGCATTTCTCGTTCTGTGGCGCCAATTCATTGGCGCATTCTTATCTTGTCCCGTGGCGCCAATTCATTGGCGCATTTCTCGTTCTGTGGCGCCAATTCATTGGCGCATTCTTATCTTGTCCCGTGGCGCCCATTCATTGGCGCATTTCTTCAAAGACCCCTCCGAGCGCGTCGGCCCGTCCCCCATAGGGTGCTGCCAGCGCCCGTTGCGTCGCCTCCTCCACGGCAGCCCGCGCCGCCGCGGCCGTGGCCTCAATCGTCTCCCCGGGCACCCCGCGTTCCGCCAGCCGCGCCGGCAGCATCGCCAGCCCATCGTGCTCACGCATCGTCTCCTCCTCCTCGCGCGTCCGGTACACGCGTGGCTCGGATTTCGAGTGTCCGCACAGCCGGTACGTCATCAGCTCCAGCAGCTCCGGCCCTCCGCCCGCGCGGATGCGCCCGATTGCCGCCTCGGCCGCCGCATACACGGCCTCGACGTCACGTCCGTCCGCCGTGGTGCCGCGTATCCCATACGCGGCCGCGCGCGGCGTCACCCAGCCGGTCACCCCCGAGGTCCCCGAAGGCACCTCAAAGGACGCCCCGTCCGCGCGCGCAATCGTCTTGCTGATGGGCGTCGACATCCCGTAGAAGTTGTTCTCGCACACAAACAGCACCGGCAACTGCCACAGTTGGGCGAGGTTCAGCGACTCGTGGAACGTCCCCTGATTCGACGCCCCGTCGCCAAAGAACACGATGGCAATGTCGCTGGACTTCTGGTATTTCAGCGCGAACGCCGCTCCCGTCGCGATGGGCAGCCCGCCGCCCACAATGCCATTCGTCCCCAGAAAATGCTCGCTGTACGAGCACAGATGCTGCGACCCGCCGCGTCCGCCGCAGTAGCCCGTCAGACGACCCAGCAGCTCCGCCATCACCCGGCTCACATCCAGCCCGCGCGCCAGCAGATGCCCATGGCCACGGTGATTCGACACCAGCCAGTCCGTCGCGCGTGACGCGCCCACCACGCCCACCGCAGACGCCTCCTGACCAATGCAGAAATGCGACGTCCCTCCCAGCAGACCCGTCGTGAACAGCTCCGACAGCTTCTCCTCAAAGGCGCGTATCGTCACCATTCGACCATAGAAATGCAGCAGTTGGTCATTGGTTAGCATGGCATATAGGGGCGTTTGTGTATTTTGTGTATTTTGTGTATTTGGTGGACAACAATAGAGAGCAGAACCTATGCCAGCCCCAGTCGCCGACGCTGCCACCAGGCAACGGACGTCGACACCAGAAAAACCACCAGCGGCAGCCACGGCGGCATCAGCGGCACCAGCGTCTCTGCCGTATGAACGTTCGTGGATACCGGGATGTTGGACAGGCCCGACAAAAAAGTCGCCGGCCGGAAGACACGCCCCCCCGTCATCCGCGCCAAATCCTCCAGCACCGCCGGCTGCGCCGACGTGTCCTCCAGCTCCAGACTCGTCGCCGATGCCAGCAGCACACCCTCCCCATGCAGCGTCCGACCATCGCGGGTCGCACGATACCTCACACGATGCAACCCCGCCTCCCGTGGCGTGTACACCCCCGAAAACTGACCAGCCTCCTCCAGACTCGCCAGCAGCGGAACCACCGACTCCTCCCCCGACGGCCCCGTCACCACCATCTCCGCCGTCGCCGTCTCCGATGCCCGAAAGTCATCCCCAAGCACCTCCAGACGCAACTCACACGGCTCCAGCACCTGACTGACCTCGCCATTCCCGCCCAGACGCAACAGCGGCTTCCCCGTCTCCGACAGCCACGACAGCAGATGACGCCACAGAGCATGGTGCCGACGCTCCCCCTCATCGCTCCCCAACGCCCAACGCCAACTCTCCATTATCCCCAGATACGCGACACGACCCGCGCCAAACGACTGCACCGACAGCACCTGCTGCCCACCACCGTCCTCCGGACGACCCAGCGACAGCACCGCACGCGCACTCCGATGCGGCCTCGAAAGTACCCCGCAAACCCCCGGCGGTGACAGCACCAGCCCTCCTTCCGACGTCATCTCGTCTATCGCCTCCCCACGATACACCGGTGTCCCCTCATCCAACGACAGCGCCAGCGGACGAGACACCTGAACCAGCTCAATCCCCGCGCCAGGCAACAGCTCCAGCAAGGACTTCCGGGCCGACGCCACCTCCACCAGCCCACGTATTACCAGACCACCGCCCTTGTGCTCCACAAAGGACCGCAACGCCGCACTCTGCTCCTCCGACAGCTCACTTAACAGCCCACCATCCACCACGACCGCGTCATAGCCCCCATACGCCTCCGCACGCGACGGATACCCCTCTGCCTGCTGCCTTGCCGCCCGCTCCTGGGCAAGCCCCGTCTGTCCGGCAGACTCCCCACCGTCATCGTGTCGCTCCCCCTGACCATCCGTCGTTCGTGTCCCACGACCTGCATCCCCTCCCGTGGCCTGCGCCACTGTCTCCGCCGTCGAGAATTCCTCCCCAAGCCGGTAGTATTGCTCTGTGCCTGTCCGGATGACCGCCGACAGCTTCAGTTGCGGCTCACGCTCCGACAGCACCCGCAGAAAGCGCCATTCCCAGTCCGGCGCCCCGCCCAAATACAGCACCCGAAACTCCGCCGGCTCCGTCACCTTCACCAGCGCATGCTCCTCGTCGTTGTCCGGCCGAATGTCTCCAGCGACCCCCGGACGACGTATCCGAACCGTCACCCCATGGTTCCCAGCCAACGGCAACGAACCCTTCAGCACAAACGGAACGCTCCCGTCCGCCCTGACCGAGACCTTGCCCTGACCCAGCACCTCCCCGCCAGACACCAGCTCAAGCTCCACCTCGCCCCGAAGCCCCCCGCGCGACACCACCTCGCCCCGCACCTCAAACGGCTCGTTCCGCACCGCCTCCAGCACCGACCCCACGAGCCTCACACGAACATCCGTCCCCTGTGACTCCCGATCCCAGCACAACGCCGACACCGGTATCCCACGCCGACGAAACTCCCGCCCCACCGACAGCGCCGGACGCCCACTGAGCTCATGACCGTCCGACACCACCAGCACCGACGTCACCGCCGTCCCACGCTCCGACAGCTTCAGCACCTCCCCCAGCGCCTCGCCCAGGCTCGTCGACCCAGGCATCGCCGTCAGACGCACCTTCCCCTGCCCAGACAGCATCGTCCGCTCCGTCCCCGACGCGAACGACAGCCATTCCAAATGCCCCTGACTGCGCCAGAACTCACCCGCCTCCGCCGAATTCAGCAGCTCCTCCGCCTCCTCGCGACGACTCCGACCCTCCGACGCCATGGCCCCCATGCTCCCAGAACAGTCTGTCAGCACCACGGTCTTCTGGCGCTCCGGCAACGGACGAACCGTCCGCCGTTGCGGCGACACCACCAGAACCACCAAGGCCACCAGCGCCAGGACGCGCCAGGCCCCGACCACTGCGCACGCGCGAACGCGGATGCTCCGGAGCAGCGTCCGCTGCTCCAGCACCATCAGTGCCAACGCCACACACGTCAGCAAAGCCACCAGAGGCCAGGATAGATACGGCTGAAATGTCATAGATGAAGTCAATGGAGTCGATCGATGATCTCTAGAAACTCTAGAAGCTCTGCTGAGACGTGTGCGTCAGCGCCCCAGAGAAGCATCAGCCCAGCAGTTCCTTCAGCCGTTTCCGTGAGGCCTCAAGCACCTCCGCGTGCAGAC
>CALZPA010000080.1 GCA_945827525.1 uncultured Lentisphaeria bacterium
AGTCGATATGGAATAGGAGCAGAGGACGGAGCGAGCGATGCGAGTTGGGTTCATGTTTGCGGGTCAGGGTGCGCAGGCGCCTGGGATGGGGAAGGATCTGTATGAGGGTTCCGCGGCGGCCCGTGGGGTGTTTGCGGAGGCGGACGAGGTATTGGGTCGGAGTCTGTCCCGTCTGTGCTTTGAGGGGAGCGTGGAGGAGCTGACGCTGTGCGCGAACTGCCAGCCGGCGATTTATGTGATGTCGTGCGCGTGCCTGGCGGCGTTTCGGGAGCGTGTGGGGGAGCTGTCGCCGACGTGCTGTGGCGGTCTGAGTCTGGGCGAGCTGTCGGCGCTGAGCGCGGCGGGCGTGTTCGGGTTTGCGGACGGCCTGCGTCTGGTGGCGAAGCGCGGCGAGCTGATGGATGCGGCGTGCCGGGCGACGTCGGGGGCGATGGCGGCGGTCCTGGGAGGGGATGTGGCGCACGTGGCGGAGGTCTGCGCGTCGTGCGGGATTGACGTGGCGAACTACAACTGCCCGGGGCAGGTGGTGGTGAGCGGCGAGTCGAGCGGGGTGGAGGCGGCGGTGTCGCGTCTGGCCGAGGAGGGTTTGCGGACGGTTCGTCTGACGGTGGCGGGCGCGTATCATTCGCGTCTGATGGCGGGAGCGGCGGCGGAGTTCGCGTCGTTCCTGTCGGGGGTGACGCTGGCGCGTCCGACGTGCGCGGTGATGCAGAATGTGCCGGGCGGGGAGGTGCAGGAGGCGTCGGAGCTGCGCGAGAATCTGGGTCGTCAGGTATGTTCGCCGGTGCGGTGGGAGTCATGTGCGCGGGCGATGATGTCGCGGAGCGAGATGCTGGTGGAGTTTGGCCCGGGGAATGTGCTGTGCGGGTTTCTGAAGCGGATGGATCGCGCGTATCCGTCGGTGGCGGTGAATTCGCTGTCGGGTCTGGACGCGGCGGTCGCGCGAATTTGCGGTTAATAAGAAGTTGTCAACAGGTCCAAGTCCCTGCGTGGCAGGGATGGAGACGGGAATTTGCCGATGAATTCTGCCTGTCGTTCCCCGCGCAAGTGCGTTAGTGTGTGGGGGTGGGCGGCGGGCGCAAGAGCAGCGAGGAGCAGAGACGATGAGTGTCGAGATGCGAGGTCAGGTGGCGCTGGTGACGGGCGGCAGCCGTGGGATTGGTCTGGCGGTGAGCCGTCGGCTGGCGTCGCTGGGCGTGTCGGTGGCGGTCGCGAGCCGTTCGGAGCGTGGCGCGGTGGAGGCGGCGGAGGCGCTGTCGTCGGAGTTCGGGGTGGTCTGCCGGGGGTATTCGGTGGACGTGTCGGACACGGCGGCGTCGGAGGCGATGGTGTCTCAGGTGCTGTCGGACTTCGGGCGGATTGATCTGCTGGTGAACGACGCGGGCGTGACGCGTGACGGTCTGCTGATGCGGATGAAGGAGGAGGACTGGGACACGGTGCTGAACGTGAATCTGAAGGGTGTGTTCAACGTGACGCGCTGTGTGGCGCGTGGGATGCTGAAGGCGCGCTCGGGGCGGATTGTGAGCATCTCGTCGGTTGTGGGGGTGATGGGGAACGCGGGGCAGTGCAACTACGCGGCGTCGAAGGCGGGCGTGATTGGGTTCAGCAAGGCGCTGGCGCGCGAGGTGGCCTCGCGCGGCATCACGGTCAACGTGGTGGCGCCGGGGTATGTCTCGACGGACATGACGGCGGTGCTCACGGAGTCGCAGCGCGCCGCCGTCATGCAGCAGATCCCGATGTCGCGGCTCGGGACGCCGGATGACATTGCCGGCGTGGTCTGCTTCCTGCTGTCGCCGGAGGCCAGCTATGTGACCGGACAGGTTCTCTGCGTCGATGGCGGCATGGCCATGTGACGGAGTTGTCATGTTTTGTCCAAATTTGCTTTTGGTCACAGGCCGATTATATTAAGCCGTTCATTTTGTGGTTTTCGCGTCAGTCGGCGCTGTCATCCGCAGGGATGCTGGTGTGGGCGGCGCAGTCCGAGATAGCGGTGTTCCCCCTGTCGAGGGGCACTGCGGAAAATTTGTATCAACAGTCAGTAACAAATGGAGAAAAGTACCATGGCAGAGATGTCCCCCAATGCGCAGAAGGTCGTGAAGATCATCGCCGACAGCCTGAACGTTCCCGAGACTCAGGTCACTCCCGAGGCGAAGTTCATCGAGGATCTTGGCGCCGACTCGCTGGACACGGTGGAGCTGGTGATGGCTCTGGAGCAGGCCTTCAACACGGAGATTCCCGACGAGGAGGCCGAGGGCATGACGACGGTCGGCGACGCCATCGCGTACGTCGAGGGCAAGCTCGGCAAGGGTGACGAATGAGACAAGTGTTTGGGGCGGCGCATTTTCCGTGCTAGTGGAGGATGGCCGCTTTGGACACGTTGAGGAAGCCATGCGCCTAGCGATAGGCCGTGTGGCTTCTTTTGGCTTTTCTTGGCATGGGCGTGTGGCGAGTCCTGCCGGAGGGCGGTTCGCTGGGTTCAGCGTCCGTCGCCGGGGGGATGCTGACGGGCTTCCGTGAGGGAGTCCGCGCTGAACGGGAGCGATAGCGGGGAAGCGGCGGACGAGTCGTCGCCGTACCAGCCGGAACAGGTGTGCATTCGAGCAATGAGCAGCAACGATACAGCAGTCGAAGCATCGTCGGACGCGCCGTCGTCCGACGCCAGTCAGGTGGCGCCGGTAAGGCATCATTCCGCCGTCATCAGCTTTCTGTTCCTGTGGCTGGTGTGCAGCCTGTGCCTGACGGTGCGGCTGTTCCGGCCGCTGCCGGCGGAGCTGGTGGGCGAGCGTGACGGTCGCCAGGTGTGCCTGGTGGACATCTACGCGCGGTTTGACTTTCCGTATGTGGGCGACGATGGCGTGACGCGCATCTGCCAGCAGGAGGAGCGTCTGGCGCGTGCGGGCGAGCCGGCGGAGGGCAATGCCCGGCTGTCGGCGTATCGGGAGGAGCTGTCGCGCCGTCAGGAGGTTCTGGGCGGCGCTGGGCAGGGCCTTGGGTATCTGGTGAAGTCGGTGCTGATGCTGGGAGCGACGCTGCTGTGCTTTGTGTTCTGCCTGCGCTGCCTTCGTCCGACGGTGTTCCGCTACGCGAACCAGATTGTGCTGTGCCTGCTGCTGATTCTGCTGCATCTGGGTTTGGCGACGGGCTGCTACTTCTGGATGCGGTCGGCGGGGATGGAGAGCACGATACACTTTCTGACGCTGGTGCCGCTGTGTCTGGTTCCGGCGCTGGCGACGTGCCTGCTGGGGACGCGCGTGAGCGTGTGCCTGGTGGTGCTGCTGACGTCGCTGACGTCGCTGCTGCTGGAGGGGAGCTATCAGTTCACGCTGTTCCAGTGCTCGTTGCTGAGCGCGCTGGTGAGCATAGCGGTGTACCGTCAGGTGAGCACCTACCGTCAGATGGTGCTGTGCGGTCTGCTGGTGCTGGTGACGGCGGTGGTGCTGGATGTGTTCATCGTGTGGAACCGTGAGCTGACGTGGGCGCTGGATGACCTGTCGGCCTTCTGGGCGTCGCTGCGCGGCCTGAGCTTCTGGCGGACGTTCGAGTGGTCGAGCATTCCGGGGGAGCTGTCGCTGTCGTCGTACTGGCGCTGGATACTGGTGCTGGCGGCGCTGAACAGCCTGTTCACGACGGTGATGCTGGTGGTGCTGCCGGGGCTGCTGGAGCGGTTCTTTGACGTGGTGTCTCCGATCCATCTGCGGCAGCTGTGCACGCAGGAGCATCCGCTGCTGCGGCAGTTGCGGAAGGAGGCGCGGGGGACGTTCGAGCACTGCGAGGAGGTGGGCGAGATGGCGGCGTTGGCGGCGAACGCGATTGGGGCGAACGAGCGTCTGGCGAAGGTGTGCGGGTATTTCCACGACATCGGCAAGCTGCAGGACGCTAAGTGCTTTGCGGAGAACGCCTATGCGGCGGAGAGTCCGCATCGCCATCTGACGCCGGAGGAGAGCAGCCGACGCATCTGCGAGCATGTCCGGTATGGAGTGGAGCTGGGGCGTCGCTACCATCTGCCGAAGCCCATCCTGGAGGCCATCCACACGCACCATGGCAACGACCTGGTCGGGTACTTCTACCGGAAGGCGTGCCAGAACGCGGCGCAGGCCGGTCTGCCGGCCCCCGACGAGCGGCAGTTCCGCTACCAGGCGCCGCTGCCGCACCACAAGGAGGTCGTCATCGTGGAGATCGCGGACATCTGCGAGGCGGCCGGCCGCGCGGAGCTGTCGCGGCTGCCGTCGCTGGACCGCCAGACGGTGAAGGCGTTCGTCAACCGCCTGATCACGAACAAGTTCCAGAACCGGCAGTTCGCGGACGCGGACATGACGCTGGCGGAGCTGACGGTGGTCTGCGGCGTGATGGAGGAGTGCCTGCGGGCACACTACCACGAGCGCCCCGCGTATGGCGATGTGTCCGCGCCGCTGCCGGAGATGAGCAAGACGACCAGCTTCGCGGCGGAGGAGGAGGCGGCGCGCTCGTCCGCGCCCGCCGCGCCTGCGGCGGTTCCTGCCGCGCCCGCCGCACCTGTGGCGTCGGCGTCGGAGGAGCGTCTGCAGGTCTCGTCGTCGGCGAGTGCGACGACGGCGGCGGCGAGTCTGGGGCTGGTGCAGCCGGTTCAGGTGATCGAGTCGCGGGCGGAGTCGGAGGCTTCGGCGGCGGATGTGCCGGAGGCGGGGGCTTCGGGGGGCGACGCGTCGTCGGCTACGTGTGAGGAGGAGGAGCGTGAGCATGGACACTGAGCTGTGCAAGGTTCGCGGAGGTCTGCCGCTGCGTGGCCGCCGCCGTTTCGAGACGATTCTGCGTGTGTCGCAGGAGGTGTGCGGGCTGTCGCCGTTTCCGGGGATTCTGAGCGTGGTGCTGTTGCCGCGGGCGGAGATGACGGAGATGAACGCGCTGCATTTGCATCATGAGGGTGCGACGGATGTGATCACATATGATTTGCGCGGCGAGCATCCGGAGTCGCATGGGGCGGACGAGGTGGTCGCGGAGCTGTACATCTGCCCGGAGGTGGCGCTGGAGTATGCGCGGGCGCATGGTCTGTCGCCTTCGCGGGAGCTGGTGCTGTACGCGGTGCACGGGATGCTGCATCTGTCGGGTCAGGATGACCTGACGGAGGCGGATCGTGCGGAGATGCGCCGGAAGGAGTCCGAGGCACTGTCGGCGCTGGAGCGGCGCGGTCTGCGTCTGGAGGGCTTTCTGGACGACGTGGGCGGGGAGAGGTGAGAGTGTGCCGTGCCGTCGGCGTCGCCTGGTTTGCGGGGTGGGGCTGACGGTTGGAGTATGGAGTCAACCCAAGGGAAAACATGGACGATCGACTAGGCGCTGAGGCTCTTATCGGGGGCGTGTCGCCGGAGGGGATGTGCGGCAGTCTGCTGACGGCAGGTGTGCTGGTGGGTCTGCTGGCGACGGCGCTGTACTTTGGCTATCTGGAGCTGAGCAAGTTCACGGGGGGGAAGCTGCTGCGCCTGGAGGAGGTGGACGAGCGTCTGGCGAAGCGTCTGGACCGTTGGCTGCCGTTGCCGGAGCGCTGGAGTGTGGCGTCTCGGGTGAGTCCGCTGTTGCTGTGGGGTGTGAGCGCGGCGCTGTTTGGGCTGTCGTTTGCGGGATTGGAGCGCGAGGGCATGAGGTGGCTGGCGGGGCTGGTGCTGCTGGTGTCGGCGCTGTCGCTGCTGACGCTGGCGAATGTGGTGGCTCCCCGGCTGTCGCTGCGGAGCACGGCGAGTCTGCTGTGCGTCTACATTCCGCTGTTTCGTCTGGTGAGCTGGGTGCTGCTGCCGTTTGCGTGGCTGTCGGCGCTGTCGAGCCGCGAGGTGGCGGCGAAGGCCGCGACGGAGGGGGGCGAGGAGGAGAACGTCGCCACGGCCGAGGACGAGATCCTCTCCCTCATCAGCCGCTCGGACGGCGACGAGGACGGCGGCTCCGGCCTGGAGGAGGACGAGCGGCGCATGATTTCCGGCGCCCTCCGGCTCGATGAGAAGAAAGTCCATGAGATCATGACGCCCCGCGTGGACATCGACAGCATTGACGTCAGCGAGAGCATCGACGAGGTCAAGCGGGTCATCGTCAACTCGGGCCATAGCCGCATACCCGTCTGCAGCGAGAGCATCGACAAGATTGTGGGCGTCATCTTCGCCAAGGATCTGCTCAACGCGGAGAAGGTGTCGCAGGCTCAGGAGCAGGGGCTCTCCGTCCTCTGCCGCGAGCCCATGCTGGTCTCCGAGTACATGAACATCGGCGACCTGCTGGAGCAGTTCCAGACCAAGAAGAGCCATTTCGCGGTCGTCATCGACGAGTATGGCGGCACGTCCGGCATCGTCACCTTCGAGGACATCCTGGAGGAGCTGGTCGGGGAGATCTGGGACGAGTACGACAAGCCAGCGGACATGGAGCCCGAGCCCCAGCCCGACCAGGACGGCTGGACGCTCTTCAGCGCCAGGACCTCCATCGGCAAGGTCAACGCGACGCTTGGCGTGGAAATCCCCGAGGACGAGGACTACGACACGCTGGGCGGCTATCTGACCAAGGTCGCCGGCCATATTCCCCTCCAGGACGAGACGCTGGAGGACGGGCAGCTCCGCGCCGTCATCGTCTCCGCCGACCCCCAGTGCGTCAAGTCCGTCCGGCTGATGCGCCTGCCCGACGACGCGGAGACGGACACGCCGTCCGAGCCGCATGAGGCGGCGGACGCCGCCGCCATGCCCTGACTGACAGACAGACTGACCGCTGATGCCCGCTGTGTCCGCGTCGCGCTTTCCCTGCGGGGCGGGGGGCGTCAGCCTCACGCAGCACTCACCCACACCCATCCACACCACCAGAGGAGCAGCAACCATGATCAAGCGCAATGGCACCTATGAGCTCGAAGTCCGCGAGCAGATGAAGGGCGGTCCCGGAGCCGTCACCCTCGAGAAGTTCTTCGGCAAGGCAGAATTCGGCGGCGAGCACGTCCGCGTCTGCTCCAAGCTGATACTGCCTCCCGGCTCCGGCATCGGCCTCCACGCCCATGAGGGCGAGGACGAGGTCTACATCGTCGTCAAGGGGAAGGGCCGCGTCAACGACAACGGCACCGTCGCCGAGATTGGCGTCGGGGACACCGTCCTCACCGGGCGCGGCAACTCCCACAGCGTCGAGTGCGTCGGCGACGAGACGCTCGAGATCATCGCGCTGGTCGTGACCTATTGAGCCTGCTCGGCGGACAACGAGTGATCCCTACAGCGCGACGTCCGCGGTCTCCGGCAAAGAACGGAGACCGCGGACGTCGCGCTTTTTGGTGTGTGGGGCGGGGGGCTGCGCTACTGGTCTGTGGTGGTTGGTGCGGGCGGCGGGAGGGTACGCCAGAGCTGCCAGCCGTGCGGGAGCTGGGCGGTGAGGAAGAGCCAGGGTGCGCCGTGGCGGTGGATGTCGGCGAGGGGCGAGTCGGGGGGATAGAAGCGGGTGTCGGGCGGGGGGACGAGGAGGAAGAGCTGTTCGGTGGCGGCGCGGCGACGGAGGGCGTCGAGTGGCTGGGAGTCGGGGAGGTGATGGAAATGGGTCTGTTTGGGGTCGGGGTAGACGGTGGCGCGGAGGCGTTTGCCGCAGATGGCGATGCGTGCGCCGTCCCATTCGCGGTGCGCGAGGGCGATGAGGGTGGCGCGTGGGGGTGCGTCGCGGTAGTCGAAGAGGTCGGGTGGCGGCGGTGTCTTGATGGCGGTCTGCCGGAGGATGCTGGTGGGCATGGAGTGGTGGAGGAGGTCGAGTCGCGGATGGCGGATGCCCATGACGAGGGCGGCGGCGCAGGCGAGGGCGGCGGCGATGAGGGGTGTGCGGGCGCTGTGGGTGGTGGGCGTCGGCTCGTCGGGTTGACGCTGGTTGGCGAGGGTGACGGGGAGGAAGGCGAGGCAGCAGACGAGGGCAGGCGCGAGTCCGGTGGTCGCGAGTCCGGCGGCGCGGGCGAGGGCGCCGGCGGCGGGGATGAGGGCGAGCAGGGGGAGGAGGCCGCGGGCGGCCAGGGGATGCGGGGCGCGGAGGGCGAGGATGAAGGCGGCGACGGCCGCCGCGAGGGGCGTGTGGAGTTCCAATGGTGTCCGCCAGACGCGCTGCTGGCTGGCGAACGCGGCGGTCAGGGCGCTGAAGACGTTGCGCTCGTCGGCGCCGTACCAGGGGAGCCAGAGCAGGATGGCGTAGACGAAGGGGAGCCAGAGGACGACGTGGAGGCCCTTGGCGTCTCCGGGCGTCCGGAGCTGTCCGAGGTGGCAGCCGGTGATGAAGACGAGGAGGAACGCGGCCAGGAGCATGAGGGGGCCGCAGAAGACGAGGATGGCGGCGTTGGCGGCGATGCCGATGAGCGGCTTGAGCTGTGGCCGGTGCGAGAATTCGTCGAGTTGGGCGAACGCGAGGAGGAGTGGGACGGCGGCGAGCCAGTTGGGGTCGTTGAGGAGGATGGCCTGTCGGGTCAGGGGGATGAGCGGCAGGGCGAGGAGGCTGAGGAGGGCGAGGAGGCCGGGGAGCCGTCTGAGCGGCAGTCGGCGGATGAGGATGGCGGCGGCGAGTGTCTGGGCGACGGCGGCGAGGAGGGCGTAGGGTGAGAGTCCGAGCGGGGCGGCCAGGCATTTGGCGAGGGCGAGGGCGAGGGTGGGGACGAGGGGGGCGTCGGGATACTGGACGAGCGCGACGAGTCCCCATTTGTTGCCGTTGAGGATGGAGTCGGCGATGGCGCCGTGGATGTGGGCCGTCTCGCCGCTGGCGGCGGGCCACTGGCAGCGCAGGAGCAGCAGCAGGAGCAGGAGGGCGGCGGGGAGGAGCAGATTGAATGGCTTGCGCATGATGGGGGGCGGCGTGGGGGAACGTGGGTCGTCGTCGTTTTCGTTCACTTGGCGGCGAGTGCGGTGTCCTTGCTGGCGAAGTGCTTGGTCTTTTCCCAGTGGTGTGGCTTGGTGATGAGCTGGAGGAAGCCCTTCCAGGCGGCGACGGAGATGAGCATCCAGTAGAGGGGCATGAGGAGGCAGAATTTGGCGACGTGTCCGACGCCTCGTCGGACGCAGGCGATGGCGGCGGTGTAGGCGAAGATGAAGTTGCCGACGAAGAGGCAGAAGGAGCCCATGGCGTAGACGGCGGGTGGGAAGAACTGATCCATGGCGTCGGGTCTGGCGACGAGCCAGAGGAGGGTCATGAGCCAGTAGAAGGGGTTGATGAGCTGGCTGAGGCAGGAGCCGCCGATGAGGAGGTGGAACTGGATGCTGTCGCGGAGACCGAGTTTGCGGTGGAGTCCGATGAGGTCGCGGCAGTGGACGAGGTAGGTCTGGATGTAGCCCTTGACCCAGCGTGAGCGCTGCTTGATCCAGAAGCGGAGGTCTGGGCAGGCCTGTTCCCAGGTGGTCGACTCCAGGACGCGGGTGCGCCAGCCGCCGACGAAGAGCCGGAGTCCGAGGTCGCAGTCCTCGGTGACGTTGTACTCGTCCCAGCCTCGGACCTGTCGGAGGACGTCGAGTCGGAAGTGGTTGGAGGTTCCGCCGAGGGGGATGGGGGCCTGGAGGGCGTCGAGTCCTGGGAGACAGAGTCCGAACCAGGTGGCGTAGTCGGCGGTGAAGCAGCGGGTGAGGAGGTTCCAGTCGGTGTTGTAGTAGCCGAGCTTGGCCTGGATGCAGGCGACGTTGGCGGGTGCGCGGTGGAACGCGACGGCGGCCTTCTTGAGCTGGTCGGGTTCGGGGAGGTCTTCGGCGTCGTAGATGACGAGGAGGTCGGCGTTGCCGTCCTGGATGCCGACGTTGCAGGCCTTGGGCTTGGTTCGCGGGAGGGAGACGGGGATGGGGACGATGCGGAAGGGCGGCTGGAGGTTGAGTGACTGGGCGCAGGCCATGGTCTCGTCGTCGTCGGCCTCGATGAGGAGTCGGATTTCGAGTCGGTCCTTGGGGTAGTCGAGCTTGGCGAGGGAGCCGACGAGTCCGGGGAGGACGTCGGCCTCGTGGTACATGGGGAGGATGACCATGTAGCGTGGCCACTGGCGTCCGTTGGGGGGGCGTTCGAGGTCTTCGGGCGGGAGGATGATTTCGCGCGGCTTGGCGAGTGCGAGGTGGATGATGAGGATGCGGTAGAGCGTCGAGGCCAGGTAGAAGACCATGAGGACGACGTTGATGACGAGCAGCTCCTGGCGCCAGTCGGCGATGGCCCAGGCGGCGAGGGCGAGCAGGAGGGCGGCGAGGGCGGCCTTCTGCCAGCGGCAGAGGGTGAGCGTCGCCTGGGGGAAGCCACGCGGCGAGAGGGGGTTGTCGCTGATGGCCGAGGTGAAGTCGAGGGGTTTCATTCCGTGGGGGATGCGTTAGGGTTTGGCCAGGAGGCGGTTGGCCTCCTGGCGGAGGGTCTGGAGGAGCCAGCGACGTGCGTCGTCGTGGATGGTGGCGGTTCGGACGCCGTTGGCGAGGCGCCAGCCGGAGGTGTCGAGGGCCTGCAGGCGCGCCTGGGTGGAGAGGTCGATGAGGTCGGCACCCAGGCTGAGCGCCAGGCACTGCGCGTGGAACGCGGCCTGCCGGCCGTCCTCGCCGTCGAGCGGCGGCGGGATGGTGACGACGGGGCGCAGGCCGAGCGCGCGGCAGGCGGCGACGGCGAAGCGCAGGGACTGGCGCCATGCCGGCGTGTTGGCGGCGGCGCGTTGGCTGTTGACGAACAGGCAGGCGAGGGCGCCGCGCGGCGCGTCGGCGAGGCGTGACAGGGCGGCGGGGAAGGCGAGTTCGGGCTGGGCGCCGGGCGGGCAGGCGGCACGGAGGAGGGTGAGCGCGTCGTCCGGGGCGGGGACGGCGCTGGCGCCGGGCGCGTCGTGGACGAGCAGGGTGTCGTCCAGGAGGACGATGGGGACAGGCGTCTTCTGGTTAACGCTTGATGGGGTGTCGGAATTGGCTTTGGCGGCGTCAATGAGGAGCGTGACGGGGGCGTAGTCGTGGCGGTGGAGGAGCTGGGAGCCGCTGGCCAGCAGGGGCTGTGCGGCGTCGGCGGGGGCGAGGAGGTGGAGTCGGCGGGGCGGGGTGAGGTCGCGGCCGGCGAGCGTCGCGTGGACGGTGAGGTCGCCGCTGCGGATGGGCGGCGGGACGGCGAGGGACGGCTGGGGGGGCGCCAGCGGCGCGGAGGCGAGCGTCTGGCCGTCGTGGGCGCGGCGGACATCGCAGACGATGAGGTCGGCGAGCGCCTTGGGGAGCAGGGCTGGCAGGGTGGGGTTGGGGGCGAGGGTCAGCGGCTGGCGTTCCTCCTGCCAGACGGGGACGGTGGGACGGAGGTCCAGGTCGAGGGCGCGGGCGGGGCGCAGGACAGGCGGCGCGGCGTCGAGGCGCACGGTCGGCGAGCCGGGCAGGGAGAGCGACAGGGCGGGCTGGCGATGGTCGGGCAGGATGGCGAGGGCGCCGGCGCGGAGGGCCGGCGGCAGGAGCGCGGCGCCGTCGGTGAGAGTGACGGCATAGGTGTCGATGGCCTGGTTCCGGGCGTGTGGGAAGACGAACGCCTCCCGGAAGTCGAGGGTGGCGCCGGCGGAGCGGATGGTGCCCTTGGCGTCGCGTGTCTGGAGGGCGAGGCAGTCGGGGAGGAACGCCGGCAGGAGCGTGAAGGGCGGCGGCGTGGGCTGTGCGGCCTTGCCGATGCGGACGAGCGGCTTGGGGATGGGTTCGCCGAGGCTCTGGATGGTCAGGAGCTGGAGGCTGTGGAGGCCGGGCTTCAGGCGCAGCGGCGGCGGCTCGGGCGCGCCGTCGCGTCCCCAGGCGTCGACGGGGTTGCCGTCGACGAGGACGGCCCAGCCGACGTGTGGCTGGTCGGCGGTGAAGCGGTAGTCGTCCTCTCGCTCGACGACGAACGCGGCGGTGGCGATGGACAGTCCTCGGAGATAGGGCGAGGGCTGCTTGGCGGTGACGGTCAGCCATTCCGGCTTGTCGGCGACGCCGAACGCGGCGAGGTCGCGTCCCTGGAAGCGGATGGGCGTGGGCTTGCTGGCGGCCTGCGGGTAGGGCAGGAGATGCAGGCGGGCGAACATCCGGATCATCTCGTCGGCGGTGTGGGCGCGGGTGGTGACGCTGCGCTGGGTGCGCTGGAGCCGGACGGGCCGTCCGGCGGTGTAGGCGGGCGCCTCGGGCAGAGGCTTGGCGAGCAGATAGACGGAGGCGCCGGGCTTGGGGGCGGGCAGGGGCTTGCCGCGCCCCGGATGGCGCGGACGGACGGCGGACGCATGGACGGCGACCGCGACCGGCTTGTCGCCGACGCGGACGAGCGAGGCGGGCAGGGGACGGCCGTCCGCGTCGGCGACGGCGTGGACGGCGGCAGGCGCGGGCAGTCCGAGGGGGAGCGGGAGGAGGATGTCCGAGGGGGAGTCGGGGGCGAGTCCGAAGCGGAGGCGGTGCGTGGCGGCGTCATGGCGCCAGGGCGGCTCGGCGGCGGGCAGGGCGAGGGCGAGGGCGAGGAGGCAGCAGGCGGCGATTTGCGGGAGACGCTGTTTCATATTTGGGAGGTGGTGGTACATTAACGGCGCATGAGAAGGTGCCGTCGGCGCGCGGAGCCGCGCCGGACGGCGTGAACGGTTAGCATACAATACAGGAGAACAGGGCAATGTTCCACTTGCGGCGGTTCGCCGTCATGGCGATGTTGGCGATTTTTGTGGCCGGATGCGGCGACGGCGGCGCGTCCGGGGGCGGCGAGAAGGTGATACGGCTGTGGCACATCATGAACTACAGCGGTCCCCGCGAGGTGCTGGAGGCCGCGGTCGCCCGCTTCGAGGCGGCCCATCCCGGCGTGCGCGTCGAGGTGGACCTCTTCAGCAACGATGACTACAAGACAAAATTGGCGCTGGAGATGGCCAGCGGCAACGAACCCGACGTTTTTTTCAACTGGGGCGCAGGCGGCCAGACGGGGCAGTACATCGCGCAGGGGAAGGTGGCCGACCTGAGCGCCCATGCCGAGGCGCAGGGCTGGAATGACCGGCTGCTGGACGCGGCGGCGAACCTGTGCCGCCGTGACGGGAAGCTGTACTGCGCGCCGCTCGACCTGTCGGTCGTCGTGCTGTGGTGCAACCGTGAGCTGTTCGAGCGTCATGGCGTGGCGCTGCCCCGGACATGGGCGGAGCTGGAGGCGGCCTGCCGCGCGTTCGTGGCGGCGGGCGTGACGCCCATCGGGCTGGGCAACTACGATGCCTGGCCGGGCGCGTTCTGGTACTGCTATCTGGCGAGCCGTCTGGGCGGCACGGCGCTGTTTGAGCGCGCGGCCGCCGGTGACGGGGCTGACTTCGCGGCGGCGCCGTTTGTGCGCGCGGGCGAGATGCTGCGCGCGCTGGTGGAGGGCGGCGCGTTCAGCCGCGACGGCGCCGAGCGCAAGGAGGACGAGGCGCGCAAGCTGTTCGTGCGCGGCAAGTCGGCGATGTACCTGGGCGGCAGTTGGCTCGTCGGACAGATTGTCCGCGACCCGGAGGCGGCTCCGTTCCTGAAGGGTCTGACGGCGCTGCCGTTCCCCGAGGTGCCGGGCGCGGCGCCCGACGGCGCGAAGACCGTGCTGGGCGGCGTCAACTGCGGCTTCTCCGTGGCCTCGTCCAGCCGCGAGCCGGAGCTGGCCAGGCGGCTGGTCGATTTCCTGACCGACGACGTGACCGCGCGCGAGTGGTGCGCCATCGGGCGCATCCCCGCGTGCCGCGTCCCCGACGAGTGGCTGGGCGCGTTCCCGCAGGCCAGCCGCGAGGCATACGCCATCCTGCTGAAGGGCGTCGGCATGCAGCCCTACTACGACCAGTACCTCCCCGCAGCCCTCACCGTCGTCCACAAGAACACCACCCGTGACCTCTTCGCCGGACGCCTGACGCCACAGCAGGCCGCCGAACGCATGCGCGACGAGGCCAAAAAGTGAGCCGCACCACAAAAAAAGTTTCCCTTTTGGCTTGCATGTTGCCGAAAGGGACTTATAGTAAGGCATCGACAACAAAAAACAGCGTGTCTCCATCGTCTAGTGGCCTAGGACAACGGGTTCTCATCCCGTCAACACCAGTTCGACTCTGGTTGGAGATGCCAAAGCTGGTCTTCAGTCGTCTCCATCGTCTAGTGGCCTAGGACAACGGGTTCTCATCCCGTCAACACCAGTT
>CALZPA010000081.1 GCA_945827525.1 uncultured Lentisphaeria bacterium
CGCGCCGCCGCGCCAGACCTGCCATCACAAGGCCAAGAAGAGACAAGACAAGGGAGAAGCAAGAGGATGAGACGACACAATGCCTGGAGATGCCTGGCGTGCCTGCTGTGCGCGCTGCTGAGTCTGCCGCTGTCCGCCGCTCCGGAGGACTTCCCGCTGGACCCTTCCGCCTGGAGGCGCAAGGTGAACGTCACGCTGACGCCGCTGCCGGCGGACGGCGAGGCGGGCCTTCGGATGGACATCGACGCCTCGGACTACTCCTTCGGCTGGCTGTCGGCGAAGCTGCCGGCGTCGGCTGACGGCTATGCCGGCTTCGACGGCGTCCTGGGGCGCTTCCGCGCCCCCAAGGGCTCCTCGGGCCGTCTGCTGGCGCTGATGGTGCTGCCGCGCGGCGGCGTGAGCCAGTACTACGGCCACGAGTCGTCCGACCTCTGCGAGAGCGCCGGCCAGTGGGTGGACTTCTATGTCCCCTTCAGCGCCATGGTCGGCACCCGAAACGTGACCGGCGGCGGACTCTCCGGCGCCCGCCTCGGCCCGGAGGATTTCCTGGAGCTTCAGGTCACGGGCATCGCCAGCGAGCGCGTCGCCATCGAGTTCTCGGGGCTGCGGCTGCTGTCGCGCGTGGGCAACGAGGAGCTGCTGACCCAGCTCCGCCGCCGCGAGCAGGCCCGGCGCCTCAAGCCCGAGGACCAGTTGGACGCCGCCCGTCTCCCGCATCCGAGGCTGCTGCTGACGCCTGCCCGGCTGGCGCGGATGCGCGCCAAGGCGACCGAGGGCGGGCGCGTCCAGGAGGCCTATGAGACGGTCATCCGGCAGGCCGACGGCTTCCTGAAATCCGTGAGGGCGGACGCCCCCTTCGAGCATCTCCTCACCTTCGAGCCCTCGAAGCAGCTCACGCCGCACCAGCAGCGCGGCAGCTTCGAGGGACGGCTGGTCCCGCTGGTCCGTCCCGTCGAGACGCTGGCGCTGGCCTATCACCTCACGGGCGACGAGCGCTACGGCCGCCACGCCGCCAGGGCGCTTGTCGGCATGGCCCGCTCGCTCACCGTCGACCATCCCCAGATTGAGCTGGGCTTCTACTACACCCGGACATTCTATGTGCGCACCCTGGCGCTGGGCTACGACTGGCTCTGGAGCCTCCTGACGCCCGAGGAGCGCCGCGACGTCAAGACGACGCTGCTCGGCTTCGTGCAGGACATCCACGACAAGGCCTCCATGCAGACCTGGGGCCGCCATCCGCTCAACCGCGTCTGGAACTGGGATCCCGGCCTGGTCAGCTGCGCCGGACTCGGCGTCCTCGCCATGGAGGGCGAGACGAACATCGCCGAGGAGGCCATGCTGTTCACCTTCCGGCGCCATCTGCGCGACTACCTCACGCTGGGCATCGACCTGGACGGCTGCGGCCACGAGGGCCCCGCCTACCTCAGCTACGGCATCGGCTCCGGCCCGCTCTTCATGGAGTGCCTCCGCGACCGCGGCCTCGACGACCTCTTCACTGCCACCAACATGCACCTCATCGCGCCCTGGCTTGTCGCCGAGACCCTGCCTTCCCGGAAGACCCACAACAACCTCTCCGACTGCCATCTGTCCCAGGTCCCCGGCTGTCCCGTCTACTCCTACGCCATGGGACGCTACGCCGAGCTTGCCCGCCGCGACCCGCGGCGCCCCGGAGAGCGTCTGCCCGCCCAGCCGGACGCCACCGCCGCCTGGGACTACCTCCGGCACTTCGGCGAGACGCCCGGCCCCAGGCTCCTCTCCTATGGCGCCCTGGCCTCGCTGATGTCCTGGGCCTGGGAGTCCGGCTCCAAGGCGCGCGACGTCGCCTCCTACTCGCCCTACGAGGCCATGGCCCATCTGATGTTCTTCGAGGAGATCCCCCCCTGCGACGACCCGGCGTCCCTGCTGCCCCAGGGCATCCTCTTCCGAGGACGCGGGCTGGCCGTCAGCCGCGACGGCGGCTACGCCACGGACGGCCTGCACCTCGCCGTCGAGGCCGGCCCCCACGCAGGCGGCCATGACCAGGCCGACAAGGGAACCTTCACTCTCCGCGCCTATGGCGCCGACCTCTTCATCGACAGCGGCTACGGCAACGACGGCAACCCCCTCGGCTCCGGCAGCGCCTTCGCCCACAACGTCGTCCTCTGCGACGGCGAGGGACAGCCCTGCAAGTGGCACAACAACAGCAACGGCCACATCTCCGGATACCACACCTCGCCCCGGCTCGACTGGATACGCGTCGACGCCCTGGAGGCCTGGAACCTCTCCCTGCCCGTCAGCAACTACGTGTCCCGCCCCTCCGGACGCGACATGGCGCTGGCCGAGCGCCAGCTCGTCCTCGTCCGGGGAGAGGGACAGCTCCCACCCTATCTGGTCGTCCATGACAGCATCGCCCGGCGTGACGGTCAGGAGCATGACTTCACCTGGCAGTGGCACCATCCCGCCAGGATGTTCGTCGACGCCTCCTCGACGCCCTGGCTCGGACGCATGGACAACTCGGCCTTCGACGTCCTCACCACCGACCTCGAGCCTGGCCAGCCGTGGGGCCGACGCACAGCCACCTTCACCTTCCGCGTCCCCCGGACAGGCGACTATCGCCTGGTCGGACTGACCTTCGCCAATGGCGACGACCCCGGCAAGTCCGACAGCTTCAGCGTCGAGGCCGGCGGCGTCCGCATCGGCACCTGGGACTCCCATGGCGGACGCACTCCGAGCTGGAGCGAGGTGCGCGAACGCGGCGAGGTCATCGGACGGCGCTTCTCTCTGGAGGAGGGCGCCTCCTTCGAGGTCAGGGTCATCTCCCGCGAGCCGCAGTCCTGCCTCACACGGCTAGCCCTCATCCCCTTCCAGGCTCCGCTGCCCAGCAGCGCCAGCGACACGGGGCCAGGCTCTGTCTGCCTCGGCGTCGACGCCGCCGTCCCCGGCGAGACGCCCCTGCTGCGCCGACGCGTCCAGCCACCCGAGACCTCGGACGCGCAGGTCGCCGTCTATCCCGTCGGCAACCGCGCCGGCAAGGTCAGCCAGGGCGGGTACCTGACCAGCAAGGAGGGCAGCCACGGTCGGCTCCAGTACACCGTTCGCGCCGTCAATCCGCATTTCGTGATGGTCATCGTGCCAAAGCGCCAGGCGGACGCCATCCAGCCCCAGTCCGTCGAGCCGCTGCCTGACGAACAGCCCGGCGCGCTGGTCATCTGGCCGGGCGGACGCACAGACCGCATCGAGCTGCCGCCGTCCCAGGCCGGACGCGACAGCCGCACCCTGCGCTTCACCCGCAGCGGCGGCAACGTCCCCGACTGGGGCTGGCGCGCCGCCGACGCCACCAACTGACGGACCGACCAGGAGCACCCCGAATGGCACCACAGACCAAGACGGACACCTCGGCGGAGCTGCTGTCGCCTGACATCCTGGCCACGGTCGATGACCTGGAGCTCCTGGCGCGGGTCACGGTGGACGGCCTCCTCAGCGGACGCCACCGCAGCCGCCGCCGAGGCCCCGGCGGCGGCGCGTTCGCCCAGTACCGACACTATGTCCCCGGCGACGACCTGCGCCATGTCGACTGGAAGCAGTACGCCCGCAGCGAACGGCTCAACGTCAAGCTGTACGACGAGGAGACCGACATGCGACTCGCCGTCATCCTGGACGCCACCGCCTCCATGGCCTATCGCGGAACCAGGGCCCCCTGGAGCAAATTCCGCTTCGGCTGCGCCCTGGCCGCCTGTCTCGCCTGCCTCGCCTGCCGGCAGGGCGACCGCCCCGGCGTCTTCCTCTACGGTGGCGCGGGCGTGGAGCGCTGCGTCGCCAGCGGGCCGCAGCACGTCATGGGACCGCTGGCGGCCATGCTGTCCCGACGCCGCCCCGACGGCTCCGGACACCTCCAGGACGCTCTGGACGCGGCCGGCGAGTTCATCGGCTCCCGTGGCTTCGTCGTCCTGCTCTCCGACCTCCATGACGAGGAGCGCGCCCTCTCGCCCCTCATGCGGACGCTCCGCAACGGACGGCGCGACGCCCTCGTCCTCCAGATCCTCGACGACGACGAGCTGGAGCTGCCCTTCGGCGAGGGCGTCCGCTTCCTCGACAGCGAGACCGGCGAGGAGGTGCTCGCCTCCGTGCCGGTCATCCGCGAGGAGTACGGCGTCGCCATGCGCCGGTTCGTGTCCTCGGTTCAGGAGGAGGGGCTGTCCGCCCAGACCGACACGCTGCTGGCGACGACCTCGACGCCGCCGGGCGCGCTGCTGGCCGGCTATCTGCGTCGCCGGGAGGCACATCTGACATGCTGACCTTCGCCTCTCCCCTGTATCTGTGGGGACTGCTGGCCCTGGCGGTTCCTGTGGCGCTGCATCTGCTGCGGCTGCGCCGGACGCGCCGCGAGGTCGTCTTCCCGAGCGTCCGCCATCTGCGGATGACGCGCCTGCCGCAGGAGGGCCATCGCCGTCTGCGCCAATGGCTGCTGCTGCTGACGCGCCTGGCGGCGCTGGCCTGCGCCTGCCTGCTGCTGGCCGGCCCAAGCCTGAAGCGGACGGCCCCGCCCGGCGCGGCCGGCGGTCGCCACGACCGCCGCGCCGTCATCGTCCTTGACCTGTCGGCCAGCATGGCGACGGGCGAGCGCCTGCGGCGGGCGCTTGCCCTGGTGCGCCAGCGGTCAGACGAGCTCCTGGCGGAGGGGATGGTCGGCCTGGCCGTCACCGGCGTGCCCGAGGCGGCGCTGCTTGAGCCGACCGCAGAGCGCTGGCGGCTGGAGGAGGCGCTGTCCTCGCTGTCGGCCAGCCATGCGACGGGGGAACCCGGCGCCGCCATCCGGCAGGCGCTGGCCTGGCTGCAGGGCGCCACGGACAGACGGCTCCTGGTGGTCAGCGACTTCCAGGCCCTCGACTGGGAACGCCGCTGGCAGTTGGTCCCGCACGATGTCCGGCTGGAGCTGCATGACGTCCGCAATCCCTCGGACGCGGCGGAGCAGGGCGGCTGCGGCATCGCCGAGGTCACCGGCGCCCGTGTCTCGGAGCACCGTGTCCGCGTCCAGGTCACGCTGTACAGCAGTTCGTCGCGCGAGGAGCGGCGCACCCTGACGGTCGAGGCCGGCGGCGTCACGCAGACCCAGGAGGTCACCCTGCCGCCAGGCGGACGCCTGCGACCGGTCGTCATCCTGGATGGCGTCGCGCCCGGCGCCGAGGGCGAGGCGAGGCTGACGCCCGACGGCTTCCCCCGCGATGACCGCGCCTGCTTCTGGGCGGACGGAGCCCCGCCGCGACAGATCCTGCTGGCCGTCGTCGGGGACCGCGACAGCCTCTCGCCCGCCGAGGCGGCGTTTGTCAGCACCGCGCTGGAGAGCGTGGGCGAGGGCGCCGCACGGCGGTTTGTGACTGCCGTGAAGGAGATTGAGCTGCTGGAGCCCGAGGAGTTGGCGCAGCAGGACGCGCTGCTGCTGCTGGGCAGCGCCGGCAGGCTCCAGAGCGTCATGGACGAGCCGGTCCGGCAACTGCTGTCCCGAGGTGGACTGGTGCTGGCGACGCCCGGTGACGCGCCTGGCGACGAGCTGCGCTGCCTGTCGCGCCTCGGTCTGGACTTCGGCGAGTACCGCGGCCAGGCAGGACGTGGCGCGGATGGCCTGCCCGACGACGGCATCGCCGCCGTGGCCTCCGGCAGCGCGCTTCACGGGCTGTTTCCGAAGGTCTCGGAGAGCGACCTGTTCCGGTTCACCATCCGTCGGCACAGCCGTCTGCGCCCGGCGTCCCGCGCCCTGGTCCACCTGACGGGGCTGTCCGGCGACCCGCTGCTGGTGGAGTGCCAGGCGGGGCAGGGCCGCGGGCTGTGGCTGGCGTTCAATCTCGCCCCGCCCGCGAGCGACTTCCAGCTGACCAGTGCCTTCCTGCCGCTGCTGCATGAGCTGCTGCTGACCATCACCCGCCCGGACGCCGGACTCAGGCGGCTCGTCTGCGGACAGAAGGCGGAGGACCGCTCCGGCTTCGGCCTCGACACCACCTGTCCCGGGCTCTACCGCGACGGCGCCGCGCTCGTCGAGGTCAACGCCGACCGCCGCGAGGCCGACCTGCGCCACCTCGACGTCGCCGAAATGCGCGAACTCCTCCTCGACGGCGACGACCAGCGCGCCGCGGGTCAGGACGCCTCGTCCGCCGGCACTGGACGCGATTGGGCCGGCTGGCTGGCCGTCGCGCTGTGCGCCGCGTTTCTGCTGGAGCTGCTGCTGGCGCACCTCAAGGACCGGCGGCAACTGTCGCCGCGACGGCGGCTGGAGGAGGAGACGCCATGACGGAGACGGAGAGGACACCCAGACCCAGAAGAAAGGGCCGCCCCCCACGGAAGACGGAAGCCGCCCCGGCGACGCCGCAGGGACTGCCGCCGTCCGTGGTCCAGCCGCAGGAGAAGGCCCGCGCCAACGACTTCGCCGAGGAGCGGGACTATCTGGGGCGCGACCCGCTCGTCCAGGGCTTCCTCGAATACCAGCGCGTCGAGCGCCAGGCAAGCCGGCGGACGCTCATCAGCTATGGCAGCGACCTGGCGCAGTTCGTCCACGGCCTACCTGCCCTGCGCGGTGAGCAGGGCTTCCGCTGGCAGGACGTGAATTCCGACCTGGCGCGCGCCTACGCGATGTCACTGGCCGAGGGCGGTCTGGCGCGCACGAGCATCAACCGCAAGCTGTGCTGCCTGCGCTCGCTCTACCGACATCTGCTGCGCGAGGGCCTGACCCAGACCGACCCCTTCCGCCTGGTTCGCAATGTCCGGGGCGGACAGCGGCTGCCCATGGTCCTGGACCCCGCCCAGGTCAGGCGCCTCCTGGAGGCGCCCGCCGCCTACTGGGGACACCGACTCGCACAGCGCGCCGACGGCGAGGACAACGGACGCACAGACGCCGAATTCCAGTCCGCCCGAGACACCGCCATCCTCGAGGTCATCTACAGCGCCGGACTGCGCATCAGCGAGGCCTGCGCCCTCGCCATCGAGGACATCGACTGGAGCCAGGGAACCTTCCGCGTCCTCGGCAAGGGCCGCAAGGAGCGCCTCTGCATCCTGGGACGACCCGCCCTCGCCGCGCTCAGGGCCTGCCTCCGCGAGCGACACCGCCGCGGCGCACCCGCTACCGGCCACATTTTTCTCAATCTTCATGGCGGAACCATCACGCCGCGCAGTGTTGAACGGCTGTTCAAGGTGTATATTAAGCAGGCCGGACTCTCGCCGGACTGCACGCCGCACAAGCTGCGGCACTCGTTCGCCACCCATCTCCTCGATGCGGGGGCCGATCTCCGGCTGGTGCAGGAGATGCTGGGGCACGCCAGCCTCAGCACCACCCAAATCTACACCCACGTGGACATCCGCCGCCTGATGGAGGTCTACGAGAAGGCTCACCCCAAAGCCTAGTTCGGCGGGTGCCTCCGGAGACGGCCTCGCCCGCCGCGCCGACCAACCATACCATACTCACCGTCAACCCCTGTCGTTAAGCCAACAAGCCAGTGGAGTGGAAAACCGATTATGACCTTGCTTGAACCGGGTAGTCTGCTGATGATCTTCATCGCCGCCGCCTTCACCAGCAACATCCTGCTGGCGAAGTTCCTCGGCATGTGCTCGTTCGTCGCCATCTCGCGCAGTATGCGGACGGCGTTCTGCATGGGCGTCGCCGTCGTCTTCGTGACGGTCTGCACCGCCGTGCTCAACTACCTGGTCTACCATGGCCTGCTGACGCCGGGCGGCGCCGTCTTCGGGGACACGGATCTGACGCACCTCAAGCTGCTGCTCTTCATTCTGGTCGTCGCCGGCTTCGTGCAGCTGGTCGAGATGGTTCTGGAGCGCTACCTGCCGTCGCTGTACTTCAGCCTGGGCATCTTTCTGCCGCTCATCACGGTCAACTGCGCCATCCTGGGCGTCAACCTGTTCATGGTGGATCCCAAGTACGAGTTCACGCTGGCCAAGTCGGCCGTCTACGCGCTGGGCTCCAGCCTGGGCTACTGCCTGGCCATCTGCCTGATGGCCGGCATTCGCGAGAAGCTGCGGCGCGCGGATGTGCCGGAGCCCCTGCGCGGCCTCGGACTGACCCTCATCATCACCGGCTTCATGGCCCTCGCGTTCATGGGCCTCGGTGGCATCGCCGATCTCTAGCCCGCAAAACCATAGACGGCCCGGCTGGGGTCGAGGGCGGTTTTTTCCCGATTCAGTTTCAAAGAAGAGAAGTGTGGAGACGAATGGAAGGGTTGAAGGTTTGTATGCAGGCTGTGGCGGCGCTGACCGCCATCGGAGTGGGCATCACGGCGCTGCTGCTGTTGGCCGCCAGGTTCCTCTGCCGCTACCAGCGGTGCCATGTCCGCATCAACGGCAAGGACGCCTTTGAGGTCGATGGCGGCGGCAAGCTGCTCGACGCCCTCTACGACCACCAGATCTTCATCCCCTCCGCCTGCGGCGGACAGGGCACCTGCGGCTTCTGCAAGGTCTGCGTGAAGAGCGGAGGCGGCCCGCTGCTCCCCACTGAGGAGCCCTTCATGTCCGCGGATGAGCGGGCTGCCGGCACCCGCCTGGCCTGCCAGGTCAAGCTGCGCGAGGACATCGAGCTGGAGGTCAAGCCCGAGTACCTCAGCGTCCGCCAGGTCGACGCCACGCTCGGCTCGGCCACCATGGTCGCCGAGGACATCCGGGAGGTCCACTTCACCCTCCCCGAGGGCTGCGAGCTGCCCTTCGTCCCCGGACAGTACGTGCAGGTGCGTGTCCCACACAAGAGGGAGACCGTCTTCCGCGCCTACTCGCTGGCCTCCACGCCCAGCGCCAAGGGCGAGATCGAGCTCCTCGTCAGGCGCATCCCCGAGGGACTTGGCTCCGGCTACATCCATCAGCTCCAGCCCGGCGACCCCGTCACCTTCACCGGCCCCTACGGCGACTTCAAGCTCGACGAGTCCTCCGACCGGGCGCTCGTCTGCGTCGGCGGCGGCGTCGGCATGGCCCCCATGCGCTCGCTGCTCCGCCATCTGGCCGAGGTCAATCCCGACAAGGAATGCTGGCTCTTCTTCGGCGCCCGCACCGAGGAGCAGCTCCTCTACCGCGCCGAATTCGAGCGGATGGCGAAGGAACGCCCCCAGTTCCATCTCCACTTCGCGCTCTCCGAACCCGAGAAGTGCCCTGGCTGGCAGGGCGAGACCGGCTTCATCCACCAGTCCGTCGAGCGACATCTGCCCGCCGGTGCCGCCTGCCAGGCCTTCCTCTGCGGCCCGCCAAAGATGCTCGAGGCCGCCAGAAAGACGCTCCTCGCCAAGGGACTGGACAACCACGACATCTTCGCGGACGAATTCTGACCGCGACGCCTCCTGACGACGACCACCACCGACGTATCTTGAGTTGCAACGGAAACGACTGACTGACCGACTGGAAGAGAGAGCCATGACTGCTAGCTGTTGGATGATAGGGATGAACCACGCCTATGGGCGTGAGACGAGACGCTATATGCTGTTCGCGCTGGTGGCTGGACTGGCGCTGCTGGGCGTCGAGAGCTGGCTGTTCGGCGCGCGGCTGTGGGCGCTGGGCGCCGTGGGCGCCGCCGCCTCGCTGGCGGTCGAGTGGCTGTTCGCCAAGGTGCGCCGCAAGCCCGCGACGGGCGGCGCGGCCGTCCACGGCCTCATGCTGGCGCTGCTGGTGCCGTCCGACCTGCCGTTCTGGATGATGGCGCTGGCCGCCGTCGTCGGCACGCTGTTCGCGCAGGAGGCGTTCGGCGGCCTGGAGACCTGCGTCTTCCATCCCGTGCTGATCGCCAAGACGTTCCTGCTGGTCAGCTATCCCTCCCACAACGCCGCCTGCACGCTGACGACGCCCGAGATGCAGGAGGCGCTGGGCCCGCGCGGCGCGGCGCTGCTTGCGGGCTGCCTGCTGCTGGCGCTGGCGCTGTCCGTGGCGCTTCGTCCGCAGACTGCCTTGGCCTATCTGGGGCTGGCGGCCGGCGCCTGTGTGACGCTGTTCGCCGTCATCGGCCTGTCGCGCGTCGGCGAGGTGTCGGCCTGGAAGGACTGCCTGGTCGGCGGCGACTTCGACGTCCGGTACATCTTCCTCAACGACCATTGGCTGCTGACGGCGGTGCTCTTCGCGGCGCTGCCGTCGTGCCTGCCGCGCCATGCGGCCGGCAAGCTGGCCATCGGCTTCCTGGCCGGCTTCCTGGGGCTGCTCATCCGAGGCTTCGGGCGCTATCCCGAGTCCATGGCCTTCGCCATCCTCATCTGCAACGCCGTCGCGCCGGCGCTGGACTGGGCGCTGACGGGCGGCAAGGCCGCCGTCGAGGACGGCGGACAGGGGGCAAGGGACTGAGCGCACGGACGTGGAGGCGACAACGATGAAGAACAATCCGATTTACGGCATCCTGTACATGGTCGTGTTCTGTGTGGTCTCGGCGCTGCTGCTGACGGTGCCGAAGCTGCTCTGGTCCGAGCGCATCGAGGAGAACAAGCTGTACATGCGCAAGCTGGCCATCGTCAGGGCCGCCGGGCTCCACCAGCCCGACATGCCCCGCGAGAAGGTCGAGCGCCTGTTCCGCGAGCGGGTGACCGAGGAGGACCTCGGATACCTGAAGCTGCTGGTCGCCCGCGACGCCGACGGCAGACCCGTCGCCTATCTCTGCGACGGCGAGGGCATGGGACATGAGGGACCCTTCCGCTTCATCGCCTCGTTCGTGCCGTCGGCCGAGCTCGAGGCCGCCGCCGGCGCCGGCGCCAGGCGCTCCCGCACCATGAAGGCCCTCGTCGTCTACGAGCTCAACGAGACGCCCGGACTTGGCGGACGCATCGCCGACCCCGCCTGGGCCAGCCAGTTCGGCGGACTCGACTTCGAGGTCCCCAAGGCCGGCTCGACCACCGGCGAGACCGAGGCGCTCATCAACTTCACCACCGTCAGGGTGCAGCCCAACGATGTCGTCGCCGTCACGGGCGCCTCCAACACGATGCGAAGCCTGAACCAGTCGCTGAACAAGCTGGCCATCGCCATGAACAAGGGCCTCGCCCTTGTCCCACTCGACCTCGGACTAACCCCCGACCAGGTCACCCGAGCCACACCCGGATACCCCAAGGGCTTCGTCCCGCCGCCCAATCTCCGCAAGCTCGACAAGCGCGCCGACTTCATGGTCCCCGAGGGACTCGTCAACCTCGCGCAGGGCTGCCCCGTCACCCTCGTCGATGGCAACCCCGACGGCATCAGCGGCGCCCTCTCGCGCATCACCGACTGGAACAAGAAGTCCAACGAGGACGACTATGTCGAATTCCTCCCCAACGACATGCTCCAGACCATCCAGATTGACCTGGGCGCCGAACGCGAAGTCGTCTGCGTCGTCATCTGGCACTACTACAAGAACGCCGTCGTCTACCGCGACGTCATCGTCCAGTGCGCCGAGGACGCCGACATGAAGACCAACCACGCCATCCTCTTCAACAACGACTACGACAACTCCGCCGGCCTCGGCAAGGGCACCGACCAGCCCTACTTCGCCGGCTGGTGGGGCGAAATCGTGGACGCACGACCCCACGGACGGCTCACCAACGGGCGCCGCGCGCGCTATGTCCGCGTCTCCACCTGCGGCGGTGAGGCCGGCGAGGACACCCGCTTCGTCGAGATCGCCGTCTACGGGCGCGAGACCTACACCGGCCCCGCCGATGGCGGCGCCGTCGAGGCGCCCGCCAGCGAACAGGCCGCGCCTCAGCCGGAGACCAGCGCCGTGGCGGACGCCGAGACGACGCCTTCCAAGCCCGCCGAGCTCACCGAGGAGCAGCAGATGGAGCGGATGCAGGCCGATCCCGCGTTCGCCGGCATGGAGCTGCTCGAGCCCGTCGCCCTCATGAAGGAGGCCGACCTGACGGCGCTGCTCCCGCCCTCCGGCTTCGAGAAGCCCGAACTCTACAGCGACCATCCCGTCCGGCAGTTCACCATGGTGCCCAGGGGGACGCGCAACCTCGCCCAGGGACGCCCCGTCACCGGCATCCCTGGTGAGGACGGCGAACCCCTGGAGGGACAGCTCAGCCAGCTAACCGACGGCATCGTCGGCGGCGACGGCAGCGTCGTCGAGCTGTTCCCCGGCATCCCCCAATATGTCCAGGTCGACCTCGGCGAGGTTCGAGACATCGCCGCCGTCGCCGTCTGGCATGGCTGCAAGACCTTCACCGTCTACCGCGATGTCGTCGTCGTCCTCGCCGATGACCCCGAGATGACGCAGAACCGCCGCGTCATCTTCAACAACGACCACGACAACAGCCTCGAACTCGGACAGGGCAAGGACCCCGCCTATCCGGCGACGGGACACGGACGGCTCTTCGACGCCCGCCCCGACGGCCCCGCCTCCGCCCCCGCCAGGGCCCGCTTCGTCCGCGTCTATACCAACGGCAGCGAGGGCGGCGGCGAGGATAATCGCCTCGTCGAGGTCGCCGTCTTCGGCAAGTGACCGACAGCACACGGGATTTGTCCGTCTGTACCAGGAGCATCACGTCCATGACAACCCAGAAGACTCCCAACGATTTCCGGGGAACCGACTCCGAACGCATCGAGCAGGCGCTGGCGCAGCTTCCCGCCTCGGGCGGCACCCTCGTCATCCCCCCGAGGCAGGACGCCGACGGACGCGACTGGTGGCTCCTGGACCGCGCCATCCTCCTCGCCGACCACACCACGCTCCTCCTTGACAACGCCACCCTCAAGCTCTCCGACCGCTGCCGCGACAACGCCATCCGCTCCGCCAACTGCGGCCTCGGCATCACCGACGTCAGGCCCATGAGCGGCATCCATGTCCTCGGACGAGGCGACGCCCGCATCGTCGGCGCCGACCGCCCCCGCGCCACCGGCGACTCCGCCAAGCAGCTCGGTGCCCGCTCGTTCGGCACCGACGCCGGCAAGGACGGCGAGAGCCAGTACGGCGACTGGCGCAACATCATGCTCCTACTCGCCAACGTCTCGCACTTCTCCGTCTCTGGCATCACCTTCATCGACTCGCACTGCTGGACTCTCTCCTGCGAACGCTGCGCCTACGGACGGCTCACCGGCCTGTCCTTCTTCTCGGAGGGCAGTCGGCTCATCGACGGACAGCGTGTCCCCAGCCTCAACCAGGACGGCATCGACCTGCGACTCGGCTGCCACGACATCCTCATCGACTCCATCCTCGGCTCCACCGGAGATGACGTCATCGCCCTCACCGGATGCGTCGGACAGACCGAGGCCGGACAGCTCAAGACCACCATGGTCACCGGAAGCCGACCGTGGAGTGACGACGACATCCGAAACGTCACCATCCGCAATGTCGTCGCCACCTCCCGCTGCCAGATCATCCGTTTACTCAACAACGGCGGCTGCCGACTCCACCACATCATCCTGGACAACGTCATCGACAGCTCCCCGGAGGGCCACCAGGCCATCGTCACCGTCCGCATCGGCGACAGCAACCCCGCCTGGGGCGGCGTCACGCCCCTCGGCGACACCTATGCCCTCACCCTCACCAACATCCAGTCCCGCGCCCGTGACTGCATCCTCGTCGCCGGCTCCCTCGCCGACAGCGTCATCGCCAATGTCCTCAACTTCAATCCCGACTGCCCGACCATCCGCTGCGCCTCCGGCGACGACTTCATGCGCAACGTCACCATCCGCTGACCTTCGGCGAGACAGGACAAAAAATCCCCCGTTGCCGTTTGACTTCACCGTTTATTCCTGTATAGTAATGACGTAACCGGAAACGATGGTTGCATTTGGGGCATTAGCTCAGTTGGCTAGAGCGCCTGCATGGCATGCAGGAGGTCATCGGTTCGAATCCGATATGCTCCACCAGTTCATTCTCCGATAAATTGAATAGAGCTTTTCCGTCCAGCAGATTGAGGATAGGAAAAGCATTTTCCAGGACATTGGGGCATTAGCTCAGTTGGCTAGAGCGCCTGCATGGCATGCAGGAGGTCATCG
>CALZPA010000082.1 GCA_945827525.1 uncultured Lentisphaeria bacterium
GCGTCGGGCGAGCCGCGATGCGGTCATCCGTTCGCGTATGCCGCCCTGCTCCCTAAACTCGTCCGCCTTCCTCGCCAGATAGGAGGCCATCATCCTGTCGACCATATGGCAAAGCGTCTGGGCGCAATTCGAAAACTCCTCGGCTGTCCACGTCTCAAGGAAAGGCAGATACTCCTCAACGCGATTGTGTGAACGGCAGAACTGCAGCAGCCTGTCGAACCGAGGATGACCATACTTCCAGTTGGTAATCCCGTGGGTGGCGAGATAATCGAGATAGTCCTCCTTGAGCTCCTGGATACTGGCTCGCGCCACATTCAGCAACTTCAGCTCCATCTCCATGGACGTCACGCCAGCGGCAAGCCCCTCGACGATGTTCTGCTTGCCGCTTCTGGCCGCCTGAACCATCTGGTCAACCGTGCGGTCTCCATATCTGGGGAGAAAGCGACGGCAGAACACAACGGTCATCTGGTAAAGCACGACCGTTTTCTGATAAAAGTAGAGCTTCTCCCATTGCGTCTGAGGGCGCAATATGGGCAATGCTCTAGAATCTCTAGAATCTCTAGAATCATGACTTCTGCAGTTCTCTTCGCTCATCGTTTTCCCCCTTCCTCAGATTGCGGATATGTCAGGCTGAAATCGCCAAAGGTCTTCCGATAACCACAAGCAAGAGTAATATAGCAGCAAAAACCAATATGTTTTAGAATATCATGTTAATTCACATTAATTCATATCATTTCCTCAACATTCCCAGCATCACGCCCTTCTGTCAAAGTACGCCATCCACTCAAGACTGACGTCGGCGCGAGAGTGGATGGCGTTTTGTGTGGGGGGCTTTGCCGTGGCCTCACACCCTCATCTGGTCGAGCAGCGTGCGTGGGATGCGCCGTCCGAGGAGGAAGAACTTGCGGTCAGGGTACCAGAAGATGGGCGTGCCGTCCTGGTCGATGGTCATGGAGCTGTACATGGAGATCTCCTTGCGCGTCAGGGTGGCGTCGCCATTGTCCATGAAGGGAACCGGCTCGGAGAACCAGACGGGCTGGTGGGCGTCCGGACGGAATTCGCCCTTGAGCAGATAGAGCGGATTGCGCCAGTTCCAGTCAATCTGCGGACGATCCGTGCCATGGAAGCCGTCGTGGCAATGGGCAAAAAGCACATACTCCGCCTCTGAGATGCGGAACATCGGACACGGGCTAAGCGGATGGCGGATGCCCTCGCCGCCGTCGCGGAAACGCAGCATCTCGGTGGGACGCCAGGTGACGCCGCCATCCGGCGAGACGCTGTACCAGATGTGCCCCTCGACCGTCCGCATGACACAGAAGAGCCGTCCGTCGGGGAGTTCGCAGATGGCCGGCTCCTCGCCGGAGCGCCGGGTAGGGTCGGCGTGCTGGGGCGCGGAGAGGGCCGCGTCGCCCTGGGCGAGGAAGGTGAGCCTGAGGTCGGCGGGGGCGGGGTCGTCGTCGATGTTGTCCAGGGAGAAGAATTCGCAGCTGCACTGTCGGTCGACCCAGGGGGCGCCAGGCCTGGCGGCGTAGCGCGGATGGATCCAGCCGTGGGAGTAGCCCATGATGACGCGTCCGGAGGCGAGTCGGGTGGCGTCCTGCCAGACGACCCAGTCGACGGTCTGGGAGGGGTCGTCGAGGTCGTACTGGCTGCGCGGGAGGTCGCGGATGGCCTCGTCGGACCAGGACTTCCCGCAGTCGTCTGAGCAGAGGATGGCCATGCGCCCGCGCTGGTGCGACTCGCGGTTTCCGGCGTGCTTGTTGTAGATGACGTAGATGCGTCCGGACGTGGAGATGGCTGCGGCGGCCCAGGAGCCCATGTTTTTGCCGGTCTCGCGGTCGATGGGGTCACGGAGGAGGCACTGGGGCGTCGTCCAGGTGAGTCCGCCGTTGAAGCTGCTCGAGAACATGGGGCGCTGGGTATGGGTGCACTCGAATTCGCTCATGGTCCACAAGGCACACAGATTTCCGTCCTTGGCACGGAACACATGGAGATGCTCGTTGCCGTGGTCATCGTGGCCGGCCTCGGCATGAGGCGCGTAGATCACATAGTCCGGCTCCGTGCGTCGAAGTTCGTGAAACAGGTAGTCTTCGGAAAGGCTGATGTCGCTCATGGTGGTTTTTCCCTGCTGCTGGCTGCCGTGGCGCCGGCCACCTCGGCCGGACAGTCCTCACGGTCAGGCACAATATAGCCGCCAGTGGGAATAAAGCGACTGACGGACGCGGGGACGACGGCGAATTTGCGCCGACGCCCCCGCGTTCCGGGTGATGGGCACTGAGCTGTCAGATGCGGACGGGCCGTCCCGAGGCGATGCTGCTGTAGCAGGCGTTCATGAACTCGATGGTCTTGCGGTGCCAGCGGAGATTGATCTGCGGCGTCTTGCTGTTGCGGATGCAGTCGACGAATTCGTCGATGAGGCCGATCCACTCGTCGAAGTAGGTGTACTGGACCGTGTAGCGGTCATTGGGTGCGCCGTTGTGGTAGACGTTGGGTCCGAAGCAGTCGCACTGGAGCATGCCCCGCTCGCCGGTGATGGTGACGTTGACCTCCATGCGCTTGGGGAAGACCTCCCAGCCGGGCGCTGGGACGCGGAGACGCTCCTCGAGTCGAGACCAGGAGGGGTCGAAGAGGAACGCGGTGCCGTCGGACATGCGTCCGGCTGCCAGGAGCATGTCCTCGACCTCCAGGTCGGGACGGAGGTTGGGCGCGACCTGGGCGAAGACGTCGGCGAAGTCGGCGCCGGTGAGCCAGCGGGCGAGGTCGAAGACGTGCGGATGGTCGCAGAGGGCGCCGCCTCGGAAGCGCGGGTCGCCCGGGGCGAGCGGGACGCGCCGCCCATAGCTCTGCTCGGGGCTGCCCTGCCAGGGGAAGGCCCAGACGGGCGACAGGGTGATGTTGGTCGCCTGGATGGCGCAGATGTGCCCCAGCTCGCCGCCGGCGATGATCTCCTTGAGCCGCCGGACGACGGGGTTGTAGTGCATCTCGAGCTCGATCTGGCAGACGACGCCGGCCTTCTCGACCATGGCGACCATCTGGTCGTACTCGGCCATGTCGAAGGTGGGTATCTTCATGGAGAGGATGTGGATGCCCCGGCTGGCGCAGAACGCCATCTGCTCGAGATGGCGGCTGTTGGCCGAGGCGATGACGATGGCCTCGATGTCAGGATGCTCCTCGAGCATCCTCTCGGCGGAGAGGTAGCAGGGGACGCCGGTCTTGTAGAGCTCGTAGATGTCCTTGGCCTCCTGGTCCTCGGCGCAGGAGGCGACCCAGGCGAGCTTGCGGTTGTCGCGGAGCGTCTGGTAGTACTTGCGGGTATGGCCGTGGGTCATGCCCATCATCGCGATTTTCACTGGTTTCATGGGATGCCTCGCTTCAGAATTCGACGGTTTCGCCCTGCTTTGCCGCCTTGAGTGCGGCCTTGGCCTGCTCCAGGCAGCGGCAGCCGGCCTCGCGCCAGAGGTCGCCCAGCTCGGGATGGAGCAGGATGGCGTACGCGGCGCGCACCGTCCAGATGCCCTCGTCGGGGAGTCCATAGAGCTCGAAGTCGGTGTCGGTGTAGGTTCTGGCGCCCTGTTCGCCCCAGAGGTAGATGGAGGACTGGGGGACCTGGGTGTCGACGGTGCGGTCGGAGGCCACGCCGCGCCGTGCGATGACCTCGTGGCGGTCGACGGGCGCCGTTCCGGGCGGCAGGCCGACGCCGCACTCGACGCAGCCGCTGACGCCGTTCTCCAGGCGGAGGATGACGTTGCAGGCGCGGTCGCCCGGAGCCATGACGGCGTAGAGGCGGACGATGCGGCTGCCGGTGAGGTGGCAGGCCAGATCAAGCTCGGCGGCCAGCAGCGGGAGGAGGTCGCCGCCGTCGCGGAAGGTGGCGAAGCGGAGGGTGGAGACGCCCTCGAGCGTGCCGCCGTCGAGGAGGTTCTTCAGTTCGGTGAAGCGCCGTTCGGCGCGCCAGCGCAGCAGGGGAATTTCCTGTCCGGATGGCAGTTGGAGGAGTGGCCAGGGCGTGCCGGACACGATGGCTCCCTGTGGCAGGCCGTATTTGGCGCGCAGCCTGCCGAGCGCGTCATTGAGAGTGGCGATGTCCATGTCAGAGACTCTTGATGATGGGCTTGTACTTGCGGACGAGTTCGGCGTTCTTCTGGTCGCCGCCCGGGGTGTTGGCGCTGTTCCAGACGGGCGGCACGACGCCTCGTTCGATGCAGATGCGGCAGCACTCGATTTCGAGCAGATGGGCGATGGTGAAGTCGACGACATTGGAGACGGGGCCGATGGGGGTCTCCAGTCCGGGGACGGAGACGATGGCGTCCCCGACGGGGTTATAGTCGTCGATGCAGACGTCGGCATAGTCGAAGAGGTTCTTGTGGTTGGGGTGCCGGATGAAGTGGTCCGGGGGCATTTCGTTCTGCCAATGGGAGCTGGCGACGGCGATGATGCGCGCGCCGCGGGCCTTGGCCTCGTCGGCGGCGTCGATGGTGGCGGGGTTGATGCCGATGTTGTGGAAGATGATGAGGAGGTCTCCGGGCTGGAGATCGTAGTATTTGACGATGGAGCGTCCGAAATTTACGGTTCGTTCCAGTTCGAGGTACTTGAGCGCCTGGTTGAAGACGGAGAGCGCGGTCTCCATGAGGGGGTTGATGTTGGCGAGTCCGCCGGCGCGGAAGAACATCTCGCCCATGGCGAGGGTGGTGTGGCCGCCGCCGGCGTAGACGTTGATGAGTCGTCCCTGCTCGATGGCGTCGGCCATGAGCTCGGCGGCGCGGTGGATGTTGCCGTCCTGCTCGGCGACGACGCGGCGGATGTTGGCGATGGCCGCGTCCACATATCCGAAGTCCTTGATTTGGCTCATGTGGTGGTCTCCCGGGTGATTTGGTGGTTGGTAGTCATGGTTCGGTCAGTCGGTCTCGTCTCGGGCCGCCTTGAGCTTGGCGAGCGTCTCGGCGAGACTGCGGAGGGTCTGGGGCAGCTCGCGCAGGGCGCGTCTGTGGTCGGGCGCCATGTCGGCCAACGGCCTGGCGTAGAAGGCGTCGCGGATGTCCGCGAGCGCGCGGCGAAGCCCGTCGGCGCCGAGGTGCGCCGGTGCGGCTCGTCCGGCGGCGAGCCGTGCCCGGATGCGGTCGTGGTGCGCCTTGAGGGCGGGCTCGTAGCAGGTGAGCGCCAGCTCGTAGATGAAGCTGCGGCAGTAGCCGTAGCTGTCCTCGGCGTTGCCCTTGAGGGTGTGCTCGAAGTTGGGGTTGGTCGGATGCTTGCGGCGCAGGCGCTCCAGACTGTCGTGGAGCGAGAAGTCGGCGGAGACCTCCAGCAGCCGGGTGAAGTCGGCGGCGAACGTCTCCAGCAGGACGAGATGGCGCTCCAGCCAGTCCTGGGTGATGGTGCCGCCGCGCTTCAGCAGGGGCTGGGGCAGCTCGTCGCGCCAGGCGTCCTGGGCGAGCAGCGTCACGCCGAGTCCCGCCTCCATCAGCCGTATCCAGACGGTGCGCGCGATGTCGAGCGTGTCGCGCAAAGCCATGTCGCCGAGCGGGCCGCCAGCCGCGACGTCCGCCAGGCGCAGGAGGATGTCCCTGGCGGCGGGCAACTGTGGCCAGACGGCTCCGACGACATGGCGGAAGAACTCCTTGAGCCGGTCGTCGGCATGGATGAGGATGGAGCCGGAGCCCACGCCCAGCCTGAAGTAGGGGCTGGGATAGAGCTCGCGGCAGGAGCCGTCGTCGGAGCCGCCCCAGCGGCCGTGGACGCTGATGGGCAGCAGCTCCCGCCAGATGGCGAGCATGGCCTCGGCCAGTGCGGGCGCCGGATAGCGGCGGCGGCAGAAGTCGGGGAGATGGGCGCCGATGTCGGGCTGGTCGGGATTCCAGGCGAGGGTGGGGAAGACATCGAGCATGAGCGTGTCCTGGTGCGAGTTCTCGGGCCAGAGCACGAGTCCGCGGCACATGGGGTCGGCGGCGGCCAGCGGCAGACGCTCCCGAATGAGGTCGACCTGGCCACGGATTTCGCTCGAGGCCTCGTAGGCCTGGAAGATGCCGAAGATCCAGGGGAACTTGCCGCAGATGCCCCAGTCACGGAAGGTGTTGCGCTGCTGCGCCTTGTCGCTCGTGTAGTCGAGGATGACGGTGTTCTCGGGGTTGAGGGTGGCGATGAGTTCGCGGACCTCCTCGGGGCGCCAGTACATGAAGAAGTCCCAGGAGGCGATGAGGAGCGGCGCGTGGGGCCAGTTTCTGCGCAGTCTGGAGATGATGCGCTGAAGGGTGTACAGCTTCATGCGCTGGTTCTCCTCGCGGGTGGGGAAGCAGTTGCGCTCGGCCAGCCCGATGGTGTGGAACATCTCGGGGCTGCCGTACTCGCGGACGCTGGTCTCGGTCAGGCGGAAGTAGCGCTCGAGGTTCTCGTCCTGTCGGATGTCCCAGACGCGTCCGGTCTCGTCGCCGTAGTTGTGGGTGCACTGCGGCAGGAAGTCGGGACGGAAATGGTCGAGGAACGCCCTGGGCGTCCGGGAGTACCAGTGCGACATGGTGCCGCAGTCCTCCGGCGCGAACAGGCCGCGCTCGCGTCCGTACGCCAGCACCTGCCGGCGCAGCTCGCCACGAACCTGCAGCGACCAGAAGAGGTTGCGGTCATCAAAGCTGCGAGGGACGCTCTCCGGCTGGTTCGCCGACAGGTCCGGATACGGCACCACGTCGGGGAACGCCCGCTGGAACAGGTCGTCCTGGCCGATGCGCAGCATCGTCAGGTTCAGGCGACGCTTCAGCACCCAGTCCAGCTCGCGGCGCCAGTCCTCGAAGTCCCAGTGCTCCGCCTGGAAACGGTCCAGGCTCCGGTGCGCGAAGTAGCGCAGCCCGCGGTACTGGAAACGGGGACGCTCCACGATGGACCACCCGGACAGGGGAACCTCCACGCATGAGGGAACCACATCGCCATCCCAGAAGTAATGGCAGCCGGCCGCGCGCTCGAAGAAGTCATACACCGCGTAGAAGATGGAACGGACGCTGGCGCCGGCCAGCAGCAGCGTCTGCCGGCCGTCGGACAGGCACTGCGACTGCACATAGTAGTCGTCAAGCCCCTGACGCAGGCGCGGCTCAGCGAACCGTCCGGCCAGCAGCTCGCCGGCGACCAGCCCACTCTCCGCGGACGAGCCGAAGACCACCAGCTCCGACGAGCCGTCGTCCGCCGTGATGATGGCCGGCGTCTCGCCAGTCGTCCGCGCCCACATGGAGGCGAACGTCTCCGCCGCCAGCCGTAGATGCCTGGCAGCGCCCTCGACCAGCAGTCTCATGAGCGGTTCCTCCCCAGTAGCCGGCGGTAGTTCTCGCCGATGGTGTCCCAGAGCCGGAGCGCGTCCGGTGCGGCGACGACGGTGCCATAGCCGCCCCGGTAGGTCCAGGCGGCGATGCGGTCAACGCCCATCTCGTCGGCGATGTCCATCCAGCGCCCGACCTGTGCCCAGTCGGCGGGCTGGCGGTAGTAGCCCATGAACCAGCGCTCCGCCAGCTTGCCGTGACGATGCGCCACCTCGACCGTGCGCCTGGTGATGTCGCGGAAGAACTCCTCCGGCAGCGCCCAGTTGATGATGGTCGTCGAGAACACGTCGAAGTAGGGGCACGAGGCGACCATGTCCCAGTTGTCGTAGCCTCGGTACTCCGACACATAGTAGCCGTTCTGGGTGGCGTGGACGCAGCAGGTGATCTCGAGATGCGGATTGAGCTCCTTGAGGGCCTTCGAGGTGTCGGAGAGGACGACGAGGGCCTCGCGCCAGCGGAAGCTCTTGACGTCGTTGGTCATGTAGCGCGGCATCGGGTATCCGTAGTAGTCCTCGAAGCGCTTGCGGCAGACGGGGCAGTGGCAGGTCCAGTCGTCGGCCACGCCTCCCGTGATGGAGGCGATGCCCTTGGGGAACGCATAGTGCGGCTCGTCCCAGAAGAAGCCGTCGGGCTTCGCCTCGGACGCCAGCGTCAGGCAGAAGGTGCGGAAGTAGTCGCGGTAGCTGTTGGTGTTGAAGCAGGCGTAGGGCAGGCGCTCGCCCGTCAGCGCCGACACCTGCCGGTTCTCCACGTTGTCCTGCAGGAACTTGCTCACCTGCTCGCCGCCGAAGTACTTGCCGTTGCCCCACGGGTCGATGAGAACCCGAAGCCCCTGCCGACGAGCGCACTCCACGATGGCGGGTATGCTCGGACGCCAGAAGTCAAAGTCGAATTCCGTCACCGCCAGGATGACCGTGGTGCAGCCATGCTCCACCATCTCCTGGAAGTCGCGCTCCGCGTGCTCAACATAGTTCAGACCATAGTAGCTGACGGCTGTCTGCCTGATGGACATGCTCTCGTTCTCCTTCGATTCCTGGGACAACACTGACTGACCGACTGCGGCGACGCCACGAAGGCGTTGCGGACATTCCCTAATATACGCAGACTCAACGGGCTGACAATCCGTAAAAATGACTATTATGTTGTTGAAAACGATTATCTTTGAGCTAACTTATGCCGTATATCCATTTTTTAAGAAAAAAGTTATGACAAACGATTTTATCCAGGAGCTGCTGTCGGCGCAGTCGGACTGGTCCGAGCCGACGGATTTCTTCATAGGCCTTCGCGTCCCCACGTCATTCCGGCTGCCGGACAACATGCTGGTGTTCTTCCATGACTTCACGGCGCCTGCGCCGAATTCGCACGGTCGCTGCACACTGGTCATTCCGCTGGACGACATGACATACTATCTGGAGCATGACCGTCTGGAGCTGTCGCCGGGGGATCTGCTGTACATTCCGCCGTTCGCCCTGCGCTTTCTCCATCCGGACTCGCCCGGATACCGGCGGCTGTTCGTGACCTTCGACTCGCCAGGCGAGCAGCCATATCTGCCGCATCCCGGCAACTACCGGCTGACCGACACGGCACAGGGGCAGCTGCGGCTTCTCCTGCGGGCCTACCGCGACGGCCAGACTGGCCTGGCCTCCGTCACGCTGGCGCACCTGCTCTTCACCGTGAGCAGCCTGGAGGCCGTCCCCGCGCAACGTTCGCCGGGTCTCTCGCCCCACATCGAGAGGGCCATCGCCCACATCGAGCGGAATTTCGCCTTCGGCGCCCCACTCGCGGACATCGCCCGTCACGCCGGCATCTCCGAAAGCCATCTCCGGCTCCTCTTCCGCCGCGAACTCGGCGTCTCGCCCGGACACTATCTCCGCGAACGGCGCCTCGACTACGCCAAGCACCTGCTCCTGCGCCCCAACATCCGCATCTCCGACATCGCCACGCGCTGCGGCTTCGACTCCCTTCAGGCGTTCAGCGCCTTCTTCAGCCATCATGCCGGCTGCTCGCCTCGGCAGTTCCGCACGATGCCCCATTAGCGCAGCGCACGCACACGGCCTGCCTAGTACGAGACCTCACGCGCCTCCGGGCTGAACACCCAGTACCCCACGCCGGGACGCAGTTCGCCGACCGGCGTCAGCACCTGCTCCTCCACGCCAAACACCCTTCCGCCCAGCACGGCGGCCGGCAGCCGCCAGGGGACACCGACCAACTGCCAGCCACGTTCGAGCCGCAGCCGACGCTCAAGCGGATACCAGCCGCGCAGCCGTCCGCGGCTCTCCTGCGCCCCCAAAAGCCAGAAGCCATCACCCGCCTGGGGTGTCCCCGTCAGCCCCTGGACGAAATGCCGCCCCTCGCCGTCCCAGCGCCAGGCGTCCGGCAGCTCCAGCGCACCACGCGGATGCACCGACAGGCTCGCCAGCGCCGGAGCCGCCGTCGGCAGCGACTGTCCCATGGGCTCGGCGGACAGCCAGTGCAGACGCCGTGCCGCGCCCACTTGCCGCGCCGTCAGCGACTGGATGGTCAGCAGATGCTCCCCGTCCGGGGCGTCCGGCGGCAGCAGCGGCAACGCGCAGTCTCCCGTCCCCTCACACACCAGGGTCAGGGTGCCGTCCTGCTCATGACGCCAGGCACGCAACGTGCCGCCAGTCGGCGCCTCCACCAGCCGCCAGCCCAGCGGCAGACGCACCTGGACGCCATGGAGGCCCGTGGCGGACGAGGTGAGCGTCAGGACGCAGACGCGCCCCGGCACATGGCGTCCCTGACTTGGGGAGGGACGCACCAGCGCCTCGTCGGTGGCCGTCAGCCTCAGCGTCAGGAACCCCGTCGACAGTCCCGTGACGAGCCGGCTGGCATGGCCCGGCGCACCCACGGACAGTCCGGACGGCTCTCGCCGCGACACGCGGGCCACCAGCCCTGCCGCATCCGTGGCCATCGGCTGCCCCCCGTCCAGCGAGACGCCGGCGCCAGCCAGGGGACTCCCCGTGGCGTCCTGCACCCGCACGGAGACGCATGACGACGCACATCGCTCCAGCCAGCCCAGCAACGCCGGACGCTGCGTCTCGAAGACCGCCGGCAGACGCTCCGGCGACACGCGCTTCAGCGTGGCCACCTCGACGATAAGCGGCAGCGCGCCCAGTGCCCGGTACAGCCAGTCCGACGCCTCGCCCTCGACGAGCCCCGCCTCAGCCGCCCCCTGCGCCTCCAGCCCGGCGGCGACGGCGTAGTCCAGCGCCAGCTCGCGCAGCAGCGCCTCGTCGGGCGGCAGGTCGGTCGTCCCGCCATACGGATACAGCACCTGTGCGCCGCCCGAATGCAGCACCAGCGCCGCCGTCAGCCGACGGTCGGCGCACCAGCGCATGAGGCCACTCGCCTCGGGCGTGAGCGACGCCGGCCAGCGGCGTCCCGACAAATCGCCAGCCAGCCCCAGCGGCGCACCCGAGCCTGCCAGCCCCGGCGACGTCGGGAAGGCGCGCTCCAGGTCGGCGTTCAGCGCGTTCTCGCGGGTGCCGGCCACCAGACCATCGGGATTCGCGCACGGCAGGACATAGAGGCAGCAGGACGCGAGCAACGCCCGCACCTGACTGTCGCTCCGGTGCGACACCAGCCACTCCGCCAGACGCAGCGCCACCTCCATTCCCGCCGTCTCGTCCCCATGCAGCCCCCCAACCACCAGCAGCTCCGGCAGCGGACGGCCGTCGGACGGCGACACGGGCGTCCCCAGCCTGACCGCGACAAGCCGCCGTCCCTCCGCGCTCTCGCCCACATACTCGGGACGGCAGAGGTCGCCATGCGCCAGCCACAGCGCCTCCAGGCGCGACGTCAGGGATGCGATGTCCAACGCGTCCTCGCCCTCCGGCGAGCCGTCCACGCCCTGCGGGCAAGTCCGGCAGTCAAACGCCTCCGACGACCGCTCCGGGCGCGGCAGCGCCTCGGGAACCTCCTGAGTCGGCGGCTCCGCCGGCTCAGGCGCGGACGCGCCCTTACCCGCCCAGCGTGACAGCAGCCACTGTCGCGTCGAGTCGTTGCTGGCGCTCTCCAGGTTGCCCAGCAGTTGCTGGCAGTCCTGTTGGGCGGCCTCGTCGAACACCTGCTCCAGGGTCAGCTCCTGCCAGCCATGAAGGGGGTCGCTCACCGTCACCGTCAGAGCCTCCGCGGCGACCGACGACGGCAGGTTCAGCGTCGCCTTGCCGCCCGCTCCCAGCCGAGTGCTGCCCAGCAGGTCTCCCGAGACGGTGGCCACGCTGACGGCGGCGCCCGCCGGCCAGGCAGCCCCAGCGTCGTCGGTGACCTGAACCCGCACGGTCACGCTGCCGTCCGCCTCCTGCGTCCGGCTGGCCGTGGCGGAAAGCGCGCGCAGCCGCCGCAGCCGTGCCGCCAGGGCGGCGTCCCCGAGCAGATGATGCTGCTTCGCGGTCAGTCCCGCGTAGTTGGCGTCCGCATCGGCGACGCTCTCGCAGTAGGCGACGCCCGCCTGGATGGCGGTCAGCGCATAGGCGCCCTGCCCCAGCAGCCGCGAGTCGCCGTCCGCCTCCAGGATGGCGTCGTTGAGACGGCGCATCATGATGACCGGCGGCAGGATGCGTGACTCGTTCGTCGCGCCCAGGAAGCCGCTGGCCCCGCCGGAGGGCGCCAGCAGCATCGCCTCGCCCAGCGAGGGCGAGGATGCGCCAAAGTTGGCGGTGAGGCAGGCGTAGCTGCCGACGAAGGGCAGGCGCTGGCCATTGGCAAGCGCACAGGCGTCGCCGACCGCATAATTGCCCGTGAGCCAGCGGTCATTCTTGCCGTGCCCCATATACTGCACCCAGGCGGCGCCGGCGTTCAGCGCCTCGGCGACGTCCGCCGTCGCGACGGAGGTCGATGTGTAGGGACTGACGTCATAGAGTTGCCGCTCCGTGGGGAACACCTCGGCCAGCCGCTGCGCCTCCAGGATGCTCACCTTGCGGTCGTTGCTGCCGGCCAGGTCATCCGGCGCCGACGACGCATACGCCGTGGCCGAGGCCACGAAGACGGCCGTGGCGCGCCACCCGTCATCGTCCTGCTGACTGCCATAGGTCTGTTGTCCGTAGTCGACCAGACGTCCCGCCAGGCGCTCCAGCTCCTCCGGCGCCGCGGCCGGCAGACGGCTCAGGAAGATGTCCTGGCAGAGGTCGTCGCCATCCAGCAGCGCGTAGGGCACATCGGAGCACATCAGCGTCAGTCCCGGCTGGTCCCGTGTCGCCTGCCCCTCCTGCGTCTTGAGGATGGCCGGCGGCACCTGCTCCGCACGGCCTGCCAGCACCAGATGCGTCAGGCCAGGCGACGCATACTGTCCCGCGACCGTCGCCGCAATGCCCTCCGCGCCCTCGCCCGTCTCCGACGGATAGCCCAGCACCGTCACCACGAAGCCCTGACGCTGCCGCCAGGCCACCAGCCGCGCCACAGCCGGCTGCCAGCCGTCCGGGACAATGAGCAGCATCCGCCCCAGCACGGTGTCAGGAGACGCCACGCTCAGCAGTTCACTGTTGAGCAGCGTCCGCGTCTGCATCTGGCGGAAGTCCCACTCGGCGTCCAGGGTGCCATAGTCCTCCGCCTCCGCGCCCTCTGTCACGATGCGGAATTCGGCGCTGCGGCAGAGGCGCAGCACGCCACGCCCAAAGTCGTAGGCCGCCGCCATCAGGCTGACGCCGCAGCCGGCGACGCCGCGGATGCGGTAGACCCCATGTCGCGCCAGTGCTTCCGCCGGCCAGACGGCGGAGCCACCGTAGATGTCCGTGCGCTCCGCGTAGGGAACCTCCTCGTCGCGCCTCAGCAGCCCCGACGAGGCGCGAGGCGGCGCGCAGCGCACCTCCGTCCAGTCCGAGGACAGCATCTCGACGCGCAGCGGGCGCTCTTGCGCCACCGCCACATCGACGCGGCAGCGCGGCAGCGAAGGACAGCCGCGCCCCTGTCCCTGCCAGGCGTCCGCCAGCTCGACATGGCTTCGCCAGACACCCGGCTCCAGCTCCTCCTCCACGACTCGCCAGTCGCCCGCCGTGAAGCGCAGGCGCGTCTCGTCCGGCGTGACCAGCAGCTTCTCAAACCGTGACCGCCTTCCCCCTCCCCCGGAGGACGCCACCTCCCAAACGCCGCCAGGCAGCCCCGCACCCTGCGACACGGACGATGGCCGCGACGGCAGCGAGGCAGACGACTGCTGCGGCGGCTGAACGGACGGCGCACTGGCAGCCGCGCGGCGGTCAGAACGGACGCCGCCGCCCAGCCACAGCCACAGGCACAGCAGCAACGTCAGGACGCCGCACACACGCCTCCAGGTCTGTCTTGGCCAGATGATTCTTGTCATTTCCTTCCACAAAACACGCAAAACGCGCAAAACGCGCAAAACGCGCTCTGCTAGGCCTGCCAGGCGAGCTGTCCGCGGACGAGGGTGCGGATGGGGTTCAGCTCCGGATCGAGCATGACGAGATTGGCCTCCCAGCCGGGGCTGAGGCGTCCGATGCCCTCCAGGCCGAGCGACTCGGCCTGGTTGAGGCCGGTTGCGCACACCAGCTCCGGCAGCGGGCGGCGCGTCGTCCGCGCCAGCCGTCGCAGGCACTCGTGCATGAGGCCGACGCCGCCGGCG